>JAKVJE010000065.1 GCA_022487185.1 Microbacteriaceae bacterium | reverse complement strand
TCCCGCACCGTGGAACCCGGATGCTGAAGGGCCCAGGGCACCAGCGCCAGGAGAAGCGTGAGTCGCTCCGGAACCCGCGTCCGTTCGGATTCCCCGGCCGAGTCCAGGAGCGACTGGACCCCCGGGACCTCCTGCCCCGGCCCCACATGCGCCGCGAAGAGCGTGCGGCGTTGCCGCCGCACCGCCGATACCAGCGTCGGCGGTGCCAACGGCAGGACCTCCGGCCCCGCTGCGCACATGTCGGCCGCACAGAGCTCCTCGTCGAGATAGTGGAAGCGAAGCTCATGCGGAGAGTCCGGGTCCTCAGGCGTCTGGCCAGCGGAGGCCCGTCGACTGAGCCTGGCCTCGGCCTCCGACCCGGGGCGGACCCGCACGACCGCCAGGTGCCCTGCCTCCACTCTCCGAAGCTCCTCGATTGCGTGTGCCGCCCAATTCCGAGCCGGGAGCTCCGGGGCCGCCGGGGCATGTCGGGCCTCGGCGACTCCGCCGACAATGCGATCGAGAAGGTAGGTGCGTTCCGTCCCGTCGGGAAGGATGCCGAACAGGTTCCACCGTTCGTCGGCGATCACCAGGGCCAGAGGCCACACGGTGCGCAGCGCCGGAGTCTCATGCCCCGGGGCCGCGTACCGGAACTGCACCCAGCGATTCGCCTCTCGGGCCTCCTGCAGAAGCCGATAGGTGGACGTGTCGACATTCAGAGTTGGCAGAGCAACGCTCGGAGACATCCCGGCGAATCCCAGGGTGCGCATCTTCGGGAGAAGCGCCGACCGGCCGGCACCGGAGGTGGCCCGGGCCCAGAGTGCCGCGGCGAGACCGACCGTGGCCAGCTCCGCATCCGTCAGCACGAAGTCGTCGGGCACCTCCAGCGCGCCGGCGTCGATGCGATATCGGACCAATTGGTTGTCCCCGGGAGCCGACGGATCATCCTGCACCCGGAGGGGGATGCCAGCCTCCCGAAGGAGCTCCTTGTCCCGCTCAAACCGCCGGTCGAGAGCCGTACGGGCGGACCCATCCGCCTCCTGCTGGCGATACCCCTGCACGCGTGCAAAAATCTGCCGTTTCGTCAGGCCGATTGGAGTGTCGCAGAGCGCCAGCATCAGATTGAACACGCGCTCCTCGGCGCTGATCCGGTCCGACATGGTGGTCCTCCTCTTCCCCCCAGACTCCCCGCTCAGACAGTGCCGAGCAGGTCGAACACGTACACCATCGAAGAGGCGGGGGCGGAGGTGGTGGTCGAGGAGGGATCGTCACAGGCCCCCGAGACGTATGGACCGATCACGACCACCTGCGAGCCGAGTCGTTTCCCGGCGAACGCTGCCCGCGAGAGAGAGCGGAGCGCGGAGGTTGAGGTGAGCTTGAGGCCCCGCACGGTCGAATTCTCCCAGGTCGAATAGGCGAGAGTCGGAGCGGTCTTCGAGTACGTCACGGCAGTGCACTGGACGATGAGGCGCTCGCGGCCGGTAAGCCGTTTTCCAGTCCCCTCCACCACGACCTGGGATCGCAGCTTCGAGGGTGCTGCGACGGTCGGGGCGCTGACCCCGGGCTGCCCGTACTGATTGCGCACCACCGCAGGGAAGCCCCGATGGGTCTCGATGACCCGACCCTGAGCCCGGGTCGAGAAATGTTTCTTCACCGTCATGACGCCCAGCACCGGTGCGGTGTCTGACGCCTTTGACCCGACCTGGACCTTCGGTGCGGCAAAGACACTGCGCTCGCCGGAGCGAGCGCAGGCGAGCGCAGTGAACATAGCCTTGCTGAGCGCATCCGATGAGGTCGGCTTCGCCCCCACCAGGACGCGGAACGACTGGGGCCCGCTGGTGCTGCCGGTCGAAAGTTCATCCCCTGTCTTCGCGTTATAGAACCGTATCGACCCAGAGACGATCTGCTGGGTTCCGATCCGATCCCCGTGCCCGCTCTTCAACACCGTGGACTGCGAGCGCCGGACGGAGAGCGGGGAGGTGAAGGTCACCGCATTGGTGCCCTTCGCCTCATGCACGCTGCTGGTCGCCGAACCTGTGGGAAGGCATTTGGGGACCTGAGTGGCTCCGACGGTGGTGGCACATCCACTCAGCAACGTCCCCAGAAGGAGGGTCGCGGTGAGCGAGGCACCGACTACTGCGGCGCGGTGGAAATGTTTCACTGTGTCTCCTCGTCTGGATCCCCGGGGATCTCGGGCCCCTGTCGGCCGAGGTCTGCCTCGGCGCACGCCTCACGGGCCGCCCGTCGCAACTTGCGTGGCGACGCGCTCCGCTCCCCCAGCGCACCCGGGGTCCAGATTTCCATGTCCTCAGCATTGTACGAGTCCCGTTTGGGTGCACGTCGAGAAAGATGCGGCGGGACGACCCCGTCCGCCAATCGCCGGGCACAGATCAGGAACCCGGTGTGTGCCACCATCCGGTGCTCCGGACGAACCGCCAACCCCTCGGCGTGCCACTCGCGGACCATCGATTCGGTGACCATGGGCTCGGTAAAACAGTCCGCATCCCGAAGGGCCTCCGTGACCCGGGAGAGCTGTGGGACAGTCGCCACGTATGCCACGAAGGTTCCCCCCGGGCGCAGCGCCGCGACTGCCTGGGGAAGCGGAGCCCAGGGCATCAGCATGTCGAAGAGGACGGCATCGATGGAGCCGGCCTCGACCGTATCGGGCAGGGCCTCGGCGACATCTCCGAGGGTGATTGTCCAGTTCTGTGGCTCCTGCCGGAAAAATGAAGTTGCGTTCGCCTGCGCGATCTGGGCGAATTCCTCTCGGACATCGAACGAATACAGGTGACCGCTGCCGGCGAGGGCGCGGAGCAGCCACATGCTCAGCGCTCCGGAGCCCACCCCCGCTTCCACAACCCGGTCGCCGGGCCCCACATCGGCGAGGGAGAGAATTTCGACGGCATCCTTCGGATAGATAATCGCTGCACCCCGTGGCATCGACATGACCACATCCCGCAGGCGCGGGCGAAGTGCAAGGAACTCGACGCCCTGGGGTGTGGTGATCACCGAGCCGTCATCGGCACCGATCAGGTCATCGTGGGCAATCGCCCCATGGGTCGTGTGGTACACATTTCCCGGCTGCAGGGAGATGGTGTACATCCTGCCCTTCGGCCCCGTGAGCTGTACCTTCTCCCCCGCCTCGAACGCCCCTCTGCTCATGCGTACTTCTCCCTTCCCCGGGGAGGCCTCCCCTGTTCCTGGCGCGTGCGCCAGCGGCGCCAGGCGTCGGCCGCATCTGCGGCATCATGGCCTGCGAGTGTGTCCCACTCCAGATGTGCCGGGCTCGCGGGGATCGGCACCATATTCGGAACGACGATGGTGCAGGCGCCGCTGGCGACGGCGGACCGCATCCCGGTCACGGAATCCTCGAAGGCGATGCAATCGGCCGGGTGGACCCCCAGGAGACTCGCACCGGTCCGGTAGGCCTCTGGATCGGGCTTTCCGCGGCGGACCTCATCTCCGCTGACGACGGCCTGAAAGCCCTCGAACGGCAGGGAATCGACGATGGCCGTTGCATTGTCTGAGTAGGACATGGTCACGAGCGCGTTGGGGATCCCCGCCTGGTGCAGGCTCTGCAGCAGCTCCAGGGCCCCTGGGCGCCACGGGACGCCGAGCTCGGCGACCTGTCGGCGCACGGCGCTTCCGAGCCGGTCGATGATCTCGGCATTCTGAAGGCCTTGGACTCCCGCCTCCCGCATGATCTCGGCGGTTCGGGAGAGGGTATTTCCGACGAGTTCCCGGCCTCGCTCCTCCGTCCATATGCCACCGTGCTCCGAGATCAGGGCCTGTTCGGCTCGAATCCAGTAGCGCTCGGAGTCGACAAGCGTGCCGTCGAGATCCCAGAGCGTGGCGTGCGGGAGTACCGTCACCATGCGGAGTCCGTCTCAGTCTGCTCCTCGAACGCAGAGACCCAGGTCGAGATCACAGGCCGGCAATCGGGTCCAGGACTCCGGCGAAGAGTCCCACAAACACGAGCATTCCGGCCACGATGCGATAGATGATGAACGGGCGGAAGCTGCCGTGATCCAGATATTTCATGAGCTTGGCGATGACGAAGAGCCCGACGAGGAATGCCGCCAGCGTCGAGACCGCGGTGGGAATCGGGGCGAGATCGTGGAGGCCCGAGCCGCTGAGGGACTTGACCAGCTCATACCCCCCACTGGCGATGACAGCCGGGATGGCGAGCAGGAATGAAAATCTGGCTGCGCTGGGACGGTCATATCCCATAATTCGACCGCCGGTGATCGTCCCGCCCGAGCGCGAGACTCCGGGGATGAGAGCTAGAGCCTGCCAGAGCCCGAACAGGAGGCCGTCGCGCCAGGTGATCTTCTCGAAGCGTTTGCGGGTGCTCCCCCAGCGATCTGCGGCACCGAGGAACAGGCCGAATACGATCAGCGCAGTGGCCACGATGTACATGTTGCGCAGCTGGCCCTCGATGAGATGGTTGAAGACCAGTCCGAGGACGGCGACCGGAAGGGTCCCGATGATAATGAGCCAGCCGAGCCGGGTCCGTGTGTCGCTGCGCAGCTCCGGGTGCGTGAAGGCCCGGAACCAGGTTCCGATAATTGCGCGGATGTCCGACCAGAAATACAGAATGATGGCGGCTTCTGTCCCGAACTGGATGATGGCGGTGAACGCGGCTCCGGTCATATAGGCCGGCGCATGGATGAGCTGCGAGGCGATGGCGACGTGGGCACTGGAAGAAATGGGCAGATACTCGGTGAGTCCTT
>JAKVJE010000064.1 GCA_022487185.1 Microbacteriaceae bacterium | reverse complement strand
CCCGATCTCCGATTCAAATATCATCAAACACATCTCCTTTCCAGACTCTCTCCAGGAAAAACCTCTCATTGCGGAGCTCGTACGCTACGGGAAGGCGCACCCCGGCCCGCAGCTCATACTCATGGCGAACACAGACTGGCACATCCGTGTCATCGCCGAGCACAGGGCAGAGCTTGAGCCCTATTACCTGCTTCCGTACCCCCCGCTCGACGTGATTGACACGATCAGTGACAAGGCCGAGTTCGCGCGCACAGCGCAACGGCTTGGTATTCCAGTGCCTCTCACCATCGTGCAGAGCTTTGCAGACGCAGACCTTCCGACCTGGCAGCCAGTCGGGCTGCCACAGGATCTCAATTATCCGGTGATCGCAAAAGCGGCCGCGAGCTCCGACTACGAGCATCTTAAGTTCCCTGGGAAAAAGAAGGTCTACGAGATCAAGTCACAGGAAGAGCTCGACGGCCTCTGGAGTACACTCCGCAAAATAGGATTCCGCGGCCGATTTGTTGTACAGGAGCTCATCCCCGGAGACGATACGGAGATGTACTCGATCACCGCCTACATCGACAGAAATGGCAAGGCGACCTTGCTGAGCTCTGCGCATGTCCTCCTCGAGGAGCACCACCCGGCCGCCCTCGGTAACCCATGCGCCATGATCACCGGGCGGATCGACGAGATCCTTGAGCCCGCCAAGCGATTCCTCTCCTCGATGCCCTATCGTGGCTTCGCGAACTTCGATGTGAAACGCGACCCCCGCACCGGCAAATTCACATTCTTCGAGATCAACCCCCGCATCGGACGCAACAATTTCTACGTATCCGCAGCGGGCGTCAACCCGATGAGCGTCATGGTCGCTGACCAGCTTGGTCACGAATCTCTCGATCCTCAGATCGCTGACACCGAGATCCTCTACTCGGTTGTGCCACATCGCCTCCTGCTTCGCTACGTCCTCGACCCGCACCTGCGGGCGCACGTCATCCAACTTCAGCGAGGCGGTCGACGGGTGCATCCGCTGAAGTACTTCGCCGTCGACCACCGGCTCAAACGGCGTCTCTACATCGCGCTCGCGATGCTCAACCAGTACCGGAAATTCAACCGATATTATCCGAAACCGACTGGTACGGGCTTTTAGGAGACCGGCCCGAGGGCCCTCGGCCGCGGACAGAGTCGGGTGGGTGACCCGCAAAGTCTGTACGTCTTGTCTCGTACTTCGGCATTTACCGGAAGCATTTCGGGCACCTCGAGGTGGAGGTCTGAGCCACCTCCTCATTCTCTGAATCGCCGAGTCATTGCTGCGAATATCGACACATCCGAGCACCATAGAGCACTGTCATCGCAGAGAGGATTGGCATGACTCACTCCACCCCAGACGAAACAGATCATCCCAACCGTTCTTCCGTGCCCACGAGCAGCGCCCGCCATAGCCCGCGCCGAGCCCGTCTGTACGACCCGTCGGCCTACCGGGACATGTTTGAATCCTCCTTCACCTATGAGAGTGGCCTCCTGCGGAACCGCCACAGGTT
Source organism: Microbacteriaceae bacterium (assembly GCA_022487185.1). GTDB lineage: Bacteria > Actinomycetota > Actinomycetes > Actinomycetales > Microbacteriaceae > JAKVJE01. Next base: position 4,222 of record JAKVJE010000064.1, on the reverse strand, counting down.
CGCACAGCGAACTGCCCTCAGCAGCGCCGACACCGGGGAATCCTGGACCTACGCACAGCTCGGAGAGCAAGTCGATCGCATCGCCGGGGCCCTGTTCCGTCTGGGCATTCGCGGAAACGACATCCTGCAGGTAGAGCTCTTCAACGGCCCGGAATTCGCGACTCTGTACCAGGTTTCGCATCGGCTCCGCACCGTGTTTTCGCCCACCAACTTCCGCCTCGCACCGGGCGAGGTCACCCACATCCTGGACACGGGCATGCCCGACGTGCTCGTCTACGACACCGCCCGAACCGATGAAATCCGGCAGGCCCTCGCTCTGTCCTCCACCCCGCCGCACACCCTTCTCGCGGTGGGTGAGGGGGATCCGCTGCCAGGCGCCGTGCCCTTCCGTGACCTCGTCGAGGCGGCCCCCATCACCCCCGCGGAGCTGACCGAAAACGATGCGGCCCTCCCCCGGCCCAGCATCTATGACGAGACCTCCCGCATGTACACCTCGGGAACCACCGGCTGGCCTAAGCCGGTTCCCCTGCCGAGTATCGTGGAGGTGATGAGCGCCCACGACGTCATCATGCATTTCCCGCTCACGCCGTTTGATCGCACGCTCAACATGACGCCTCTCTTCCACCGCGGTGGGCTCTACTCCGGCGGGCCGAACCCGGTGTTCTATGTCGGAGCGGAAATCATGACGCTGCGCCATTTCGACGCCAATCGGGTCCTGGACCTCGTTGAAGAGCATCGCCTGACCTACCTCATCGGTGCCCCGACCACGCTGGTGGCGCTGGCGGAGGCGCAGGAAGAGCACCCCCGGGACCTGGCCTCTCTGCATGGGATCGTGACTATGGGAGCCCCTCTCGACCGGGCCGCGGCCCTGCGTTTCCAGCAGGTTCTCACGCCGCGGATTTTCAACGGATACGGCACCACCGAAACCTTCTGGAACACCTTCCTCCGCCCCGAGGATCTGCCGGATGGTTCCGGCTCTGCAGGACGCTCATCCACCGACGACGATGTGGCGGTCGTGCACATCTATCCCGACCGTCTCGCCGGGCCGACCGACACCGTGGCCCACGACTCCTCCGAGATCGGGGAGTTCGCCGTGCGCACGCCCAAGGCCGGGTATTCGTATCTGAACCGCGATCTGGAGGAACGCAAGTTCGTTCACGGATGGTTCTTCCCCGGGGACCTCGCCGTCTGGGACCAGGAGGAAAAGGTCACCATTCTGGGCCGAAAGGACGACATGATCATCAGCGGGGGCGAAAACATCCATCCGGTTCAGGTCGAGGCGGTCCTCGCCGAGCACCCGGGTGTCTCCGACTCGATTGTTATCGGGGTGCCCGACCCGCAATGGGGGCAGCTAGTCGCCGCCTATGTGGTGCGGGATTCCGAAGCCGGCGCCAATGCACTCCCCGAGGATCCGGCGGCGGCCACCGCCGAGCTGGAACGCTACATGTCGACTCATCCGCACCTCGCCCGCTACAAGCGTCCCCGGCTCTACCGGTTCGTCGACTCGATTCCCTACAACGCCACCGGCAAAAAGGTGCATGCACAAGCCTCGCAGAACGCGGCGGCGGATGCCGCAGCGGGTCGATTCTTCACCGCCTAGCCGTCCGGCTATCGGCGAAGGATGGCCCGTGAGAGGTCCCGGATGCCCGGAACGCGTGTCACGATCGACAGCAGGCCAAACACCACGACCATGACCCCTGCGGCCACCAGGCAGCTGAGTACCGCGGTCAGAATCGATTGCAGCGCAAAGCCCGGGGTGACGTACACCCCGAGGAGGGAAGCGACGATCGCTCCCGCCACCGCCGTCCCCGCAAGCGGGATCAGCAGTCGCCCGCACAGACGGAGCAGCACTCCGCCCGCCGACGCTCCGAGTGCGCGGCGGAGGACCCATCCCATGCCGAGCACGTCGAACAGCATCGAGGGCACCGACAGCAGCGCAACCGCCGGCGCAATCAGGGAATCCGGCAGCAGCTGGAGGAGCAGAAAAGCCGGCACGAGCCACACAAACTTTGCGGCGGTGAGCAGGAACACGTACCTCGTACGGCCCAGGGCATAGAGTGCACGGGTGTAGACGAAGACCAGGCTCATCAGCGGCAGGGAGAGCGAGAGCAGTGCCAGCACCAGTCCGACCTGAGCCGCGCCTGCCGCCGGGGTGAACATCCGGGCGACCGCGGGCGAGATCACGACCAGGATCGTGGCGCAGACGGCCATGGCGAGAACCACCTGCTGCGAGGCCGACTGGAGATGCCCACGGAATTTCTCTCGATCCGCGGCCACGTGGTCCTGGCTGAACCGGGTGAAGTAGATCGTGGCCAGGGAGACCGCAATCACCGAGTGGGGGAGAATGTAGACGAGCGACATGGCTTCGAATCCGCCGTTGGCGACCACCGTGATATCGCCGGCCTGCCGTCCGTTCGAGGCGGTGCTCAGCACGAAGCTGGTGACCAGTTTCTGCACCTGGGTGAAAATGACAGATCCGAAAATCCAGATACCGGCCATGAAGGTGGCCCGCAGGCCCACCCCGCGGAAATCAAAGTCGAGGTGGAACGGCAGTCTCAGCCTGCGCCACCAGCGCAGCAGCAGCAGCGCCTGAATCGCGACGCCCAGGGTCGCCGTGCCCGCCAGCAGGGCAATCCGGCCCGGCCCCCAGGCCGAGATGGGCACATGCCCGTAGGGGTCTGCCCCGTACATCCACAGGAACGCCAGGATGCCGGCAATCGTCACCACATTGTTGATCAGGGGCGTCCACATGGAGGGGAGGAACAGATCATGCGCGTTGTACACCCCGCTGACGAGGGCGAAGATCGCATAGAACAGCACCTGCGGCACGCACCAGTAGGCGAAGGCGATGGTGAGCTGGATCCGGGCCTCCCCCCATCCAGAGGAGGTGGTGATCCGGATGATCCAGGGGGTCAGGGCCACCAGCGCAACGGTGATGAGCACGAACCCGGCGAGGGCGAGGGTCATCAGCTTGTTGATGAATCGCTGCCCATGATCTCGCATCCGGGTGGCGGCCACCACCTGCGGGACGAGCACCGAGGTCAGCACCCCGCCGATGGTCAGCTCATAGAGGTTGTTCGGAATCTGGTTCGCCTGGTTGAACGCGTCGTAGACGTTCGTGGAGAGCCCCAGCGCATACGTCAGGAGCAGGACCCGCACAAAACCGAGAATGCGGGACACGAGTGTCCCACCCGCCATCAGCGTCCCGGTACGGGCGACCTCGTGGGAGCCCTCGCCGGAGGTGGGTCCGACGCTCACGCCTGCCCGTCGAACATCGAGGTCACCGAACCGTTCGAGAAGACCTCATTGATCGCCTGCGAGATGAGCGGGGCGATCGAGAGCACATGCAGGCCGGGGAACCGCTTCTCCTCCGGCACCGGCAACGTATTCGTCACCACGACCTCATCGATCTCGTCCGAGCTCAGCCGCTCGACCGCGGGACCGGAGAACACCGCATGGGTCGCAGCCACGACGACGCGAGAGGCCCCGTGCTCCTTGAGGGTGCGGGCGGCGGCCAGGATCGTGCCGGCGGTGTCAATCAGGTCATCGACCACGAGGCAGGTGCGCCCCTCGACGTTCCCGACGATCTCGTGGGCGGTGACCTGGTTCGGAACCAGCGGGTCACGCCGCTTGTGGATGATGGCCAACGGAGAGCTGAGCTTCTCGGCCCAGGTGTCGGCGACCTTCACCCGCCCCATATCCGGGGAGACGACGGTGACCTTGTCGTCGGGAGCGAAGTGGGAACGGAAATAGTCGAGCAGGATCGGCTGGGCGAAGAGGTGATCGACGGGGCCGTCGAAGAAGCCCTGGATCTGGGGGGAGTGGAGATCGACCGACATCAGGCGGTCGGCACCGGCGGTCTTGAACAGGTCGGCGACGAGCCGGGCGCTGATCGGCTCCCGCCCGCGGTGCTTCTTGTCCTGCCGGGCGTAGGGATAGCACGGGGCGACCACGGTGATGCTCTTCGCCGAGGCGCGCTTCAGCGCATCCACCATGATAAGGGACTCCATGAGCCACTTGTTGATGGGGGTGCAGTGGGACTGCACCACGAAAGTGTCGCAGCCGCGGATGCTCTCGTCGTACCGGATGTAGATCTCGCCGTTCGCGAAGTCGTAGGCGGTGCTGGGGACGAGTTCGGTGCCGAGGTTCCGAGCGATCTCCTCGGCGAGCGCCGGGTGGGCACGGCCCGAGACGATGACGAGTCGCTTCGACCCTGATGTGC
>JAKVJE010000063.1 GCA_022487185.1 Microbacteriaceae bacterium | reverse complement strand
GCACGGACCGCTCTGGCCGCGCCGGATCAACCGTGGGGTGGCCAGGCTGCTGCGCAGCTCCCCCTATCGCACCCTGGAAGAGGCCCGCGGTACCGCGCTCTGAATCGCCAGCCGGGCTGTGCGAGGGCGGTCAGGCCTCCGGCCCGTCGTCGTGCTTCTTCCCACCGCGCCGGAACCACGCGAATGGCCGGTAATTTGCGGGGCGGGGGATGCGCATCGCACGCATCTGCATGGAGCGCATCGCCGCATACCAGCCGAGCCGCCGCTCCAGGTTGTCTGCTCCGAAGCGGGCTTTGACCCGGCGCCTCACCTGGATGGCGACAACTATGCAGTCCACGACGAGGACGAGGACGAACACATACAGCACCATGGTGCTGATGGTCGTGATCGTGGTGTTCGGGATCAGTGCCGTCAGAATAAACAGGATGAGGATCGGCATGACGAGCTCACCGATGGTGAAACGGCTGTCGACGAGGTCTCGCACGAACTTCTTCTGCGGTCCCCGGTCACGTTCGGTGAGGTACCGGGGGTCTCCGGCCATCATTCCGGCCCGGGCGGTCTCGCGCGCTTCGCGCTCCCGTTCCCTGGCCTGCTTCCGGTCGTTGACGACCAGCGGATGGCGGTTCGCGGCCTCGCGGTCCCGTCGCTTGGGCGTGGGGCGCCCTTTGCCCGCGGCGGGCTGTTCGGTCTGTTCTGGAGTCTTTTCGCTCACGCGTTCCGCCTCGATGTCATGGATGTCGTTCGCACACAGTTTACGCCGTGGGACGGGGCCGCGTCGTAGACTTGAACGACCGACACAAAGGAGCCCGGCCATGGCAGATACGCTTGAGCAGACATCCACCCAGGGAATCGTCCTGACCGATGCGGCGGTGCAGAAGGTGCACGCACTGCTGGAGCAGGAGGGCCGCGACGACCTGCGACTGCGGGTCTCGGTGCAGCCCGGCGGCTGCTCGGGGCTGATCTATCAGCTCTACTTCGACGAGCGCAACCTGGAGGGTGACGAGGTCTTCTCCTTCGCAGGTGGAGTGGCCGCGGTCGTCGATGACCTGAGCCTGCCGTACCTCGAGGGGTCGGTGATCGATTTCCAGGACACCATCCAGAAGCAGGGGTTCACAATCGATAACCCGAACGCCACCGACACCTGCGCGTGCGGCGACTCGTTCCATTGAGTGTCGTCCCGGCTCTGCGGGACTGAGAGAGGTCACGATGTCCTTTACGCTGCGCGATGAGACCAGGTCTTTGCTGGACGGGGATCTCCTGACCTCCGACGAGGCGGCGTGGGCGATGGGAGAGCTCCTGGGCGGATCAGCCGATGTGGCGTCTGCCGCGGCATTCTTGGCGGCCCTCCAGGCGGTCGGGGAGGGCGCGGACGCGCTGGAGGGCTTTCTGTCCGAGTACCTTCGGCACACGAGCCCACTGCCCTGCGGGGGCGAGGCGCTCGACATCGTGGGAACCGGCGGGGACCATTCCGGCACGGTCAACATCTCTTCAATGGCGGCCATCGTGATCGCCGCAGCCGGAGTTCCCGTCCTGAAGCACGGCCATCGGGCGGTGCATTCGCGGTCGGGCTCGGCAGATTTCTTTGCGGCACTCGGCGTGGATCTCGATGCGACTCCCGAGCAGGTCGCTCAGATCTTCACGGAGATCGGGATCGGATTCGCTTCCGCTCCGCTGTACCACCACGATACCGAGTGGGTGGAGAGCCTGCTGCGCCGCCTCCGTATCCCGGCGGTGTTCGATGTGCTGAGCCCGCTGTCCAATCCCGCGGAACCCCGGGCCATGGCGGTGGGGGTTGCCCGAGAGGATCGGCTGTCCCCGGTGGCCGAGGTCTTGGCCCGGCGGAGTGTTTCCGGGCTGGTGTTCCGGGGAATGGATGGTCTCGACGAGCTGAGCACCACCGGTCCCAATACGATCCTGCAGGTGTCCGGGGGAGAGGTCTTCGAGACCGAGCTCGATCCGGCTTCGCTGGGGCTCGCCCCAGCCGAACTCGAAGATCTGGTCGGCGGTGACGCGGAGAGTAATGCGGAGATCGCCCGGTCGGTGTTCGACGGAGAGGCCGGTTCGGTGCGCGATATCGTCTTGCTCAACGCGGCCGGCGGATTGGTGGCCGCCCGTCTGAGCACCGATCCGGACTCGGCCTTGGAACCTCTGCGGGAACGGTTCGAAGAGGCCCTGGGGACGGCTGTGGAGGCTCTCGACAGCGGGGCAGCGGCAGATCTACTGGCGACCTGGGTCGAGGCCTTCGAGTAGCGGCACGGATCCTCTGAGCCGAGTGGATGCCAGCTGGGCGTCATCGGGCTCGCGGAAGTCCGGCGGCGGAAGCGGCGTTCGGTGACCGACCTCATGCTGATCGGTCGAGCAGAACTGCTCGAAGGGAGGCCACGGCCGTGGCGGAGGCTCGTCGCGCACCGGGACGCGTCCCGGGGATCGGCGACCATTCGGACGACTTCGGGTGAAGAGGAGCCAGATCCCGACGCTGCTCAGCGCTGCCGCGGCAAATCCGAGAGCGAGTTGGAGGAACCCGAGTGAGGTCATCATGCCGGAAGCCTGACACGGGGCTTGGCCGGGAATGACCGGGAGTGCCCGGCCTCCATGCGGCAGCCGCGCCGTCTGCCCGGTGGAAAATGTCGTGGTTCAGCGGCGACAGAGCTCAGTATCCGGGAGAGGGCCCCAGGATCGATCTATTGACATAATGTACATTATCGGATGTTTGGGAGGAGCGTCGGGCCGCGGACACACACTGCGGCCGGGTCGCGGGCCAAAGCTGGCTCAGGCGCGGGCGTTTGGCAGAAAGTCCGAGACATCGCCGGTGAGAACAGTGTGGTCTGCCGGGATCTGCGCCTGCGCAGCCTCCACAATCCGGTCGGCGAATTCTTCAACCGTCAGCAGGTGTCCGACCTCGGCCTCCCGGGCCGCCATGGTGCCCGGATTCGTCCGTTCGAGCAGCTTGGCCGTGATTGTCCCGACGATCATGTCTCCGGACACTGTCACGAACCCGATCCCGGCCTCCTCGAGGTCCGGAATGAGCGCCCGGAGTGCGTCCTCTCCGGCCCGCTTACTCTGAGCCACCGGAACGTACTCCGGCAGTTCCTCGGCTGTCCCAAAGAAGTGCGCCTGATGGCTCGTGACATAGACGATTCGTGCGCCAGAGGTCATGAGAGGGCGCGCCTCCTGCACCATCGCCACCTGCGCATCCCGATTCAGGCGGAGCGCGTAGTCGGCGGGCATATTCGCCTCCATGCCCCCTGAGGCGTTGAGTACCAGCAGGTCGAGCCGTCCGAATTGCTCGCGGATGGCACCGAACAGCGCCGACCTGGAGGCGGCATCGGTGATGTCTCCGGCCACGGCCAGAGCCCGTCCACCGGCCTCGGTGATCTCTGCGACCACCTGATCGGCGCGGCGCGCCTTCTGCCGGTAGTTGACCACCACTGTGGCACCGGCCTCTGCCAGCCGCAGGGCGGTGGCCCGTCCGATCCCACGGCTCGACCCGGTGACCAGGGCGATTTTCTCGGACAGACTGAACTCGGGCACGGTTCTCCTCTCGCCGGTAGTGGCATCCGTACCCTATCAGCTCGGTCCTCAGGATCCGGTTGGAGCTCCGCGCAGGAGGCGCGGACGACCCGCCGCGGGAATACTCCAGCCGGCCCATCCGTTAGAATGAGTAGTCTGCCTGGGTCGCCTTCGGTGCGACCGGACGAAACACGAACGAGGAGTTGGTGCATCTATGCGTGAGCGTGGGATTCGCGGGGTTGGTCTGGAACGGCACAGTCTGCAGAGCGGGCGGGGCGTCGCTGCCTCTCCCCGGAACCTCACCACCTACCTCTGCGAGAACTGCCATACCCGCATCGAGGTTCCCTTCTCCGTCGACGCCGAGGTTCCCGCAACCTGGGAATGCCACTGCGGGAACACCGCCAAGCGAATCGAAGACGGTCAGATCGTCGAACCCGAAGACGACGGCAACCAGCACCACCAGCGCACCCCGTGGGACATGCTCAGCGAGCGCCGTACTAACGAGGAACTGGAGGACATCCTCACCGAGCGGATCGAGTTCCTGCACGATAAGCGGCGCCGCGCCGTTGAGACCGCTCGGAACGGCGCCGAGTAACCCACTCCCCGAGTCCGGTGAGGGCCGAGCCAAGCAGCAGGCCCCACCCGCATCCCAGGGTCGATGCCTCCCAGAGCGGGCCCAGAAGGGCCGCCGGTGACCGGGTCTCCCGCAGCGGCACCGAGGCGACGAAGGCTCCAGGGCGGAAATCCTGAAGCCGATGGGTGACCCCACCGTCTGAGCTCACGAGGCCGCTCGACGCGACCGTCGACACATTCACCACCCACCTGCCCGTGGTCACCGCCTGCAGCCGGGCACTCTGGAGCTGTTGCGCGCTCTCCTGGGTCCGGCCGAAATCAGAATTATTTGAGGGCGCGAGAAACACCTGAGCGCCTGCCCCGATCGCCCCGGCCGCCAGGTCGTCGTCGGTCACCTCAAAGCAGACCAGGATTCCGGCACGCACCCCGGCCGCTCGGAGCACCCCATCCCCGCTCCCCGGGGAAAAATCGCGGGGCAAGAGCCCCGCGAGGCCCGGGACGATCGCATCCCAGAGACGACGAGCCGGGAGATATTCCCCGAAGGGCACGAGGTGCCGCTTATCCAGGCGCTGCCACTCCGAAAAGGGAGCCCCTCGTCGGGCCTGAGCCGGTGTGAGCACCACGATCGTGTTGAACAATCGCCCCCGGGAATCTGTACGCAGGGATCCGAATACCAACGGCCGCCCCATCTTCGAGACGAACGCCCGCAGCCGGCGCTGGGCAGAAGGGCTTTCTGAGAGGTCGAGATTCACCGAATTCTCTGGCCAGACCATGACATTGAAACGGCGGGTGACGACTGCTTGTGAGGCACGGAGCTGATCACTCAGGATGCTTCCGGGAGTCACATTCGTGAACAATCCCGCCTGGGCGTTTCCCTGGACCGCCGCCACCCGCAGCTCCCCTGAGGTCGGAGCCAACGTCCCCCATGCGGGTAGCGCGCCGAGAAGGGCCACGGCTCCCCAGCACAGCCCGAGACGCAGTCGGTGCGGGTTCGACCGGCGCAGACCGGAGAGGCCGAGCCTGACGGGGGCCCGAAGGCGGCATCCGCCAGTCACCTGAACGACCATTGCGGGCAGGGACCCCAGGAACGCGACCAGAAGCGACACCGCCGGTGCCCCCAGCCACGAGGCGAGCCCGGTGAATGGCCCGCCGACCTGGGAGACGGCCAGCCGACCCCACGAGAACCCGCCCCAGGGCACCCGCGAGGAGAGCGACTCCCACAGCACAAAGACCACCGACCAGCTCGCCGCCCTGAACAGCGGAGAGCGCATCCGTGCCACGACCCAGGCGGCCGTTACCGTGGCGAGCAGCGTCCAGGCCGCCATGAAGAGCGAGAGTGCGGCCCACGGCACAATGCCCAGGTAGGCGGTGAGCCACCCCAGCAGCGTTGCCCAGAAGGCGACCCCGAAGGAAGCCCCCGCCACGCACGCCGAGCCGAGGGTCTCCCCCGAGCTCAGGACCAGCAGAAAAATCCCCAGAAACGCCGCAGCCCACCACGCGGTCGGGGGGAACCCCGTCGCACACCAGAGACCGCCCGCCGCGGCGCCGACCACCCGCATCGGCCATGACCAGCTCAGAGACCGACCAGCCGGCGTCATCCGCGTTCCGAAGCGATCGAATACGCGACAATACCTCGACGGATGGCGTCCCCACCGGCCCGGGCACGTTCCGAGACCCCTTCCACCCCGGTCTGGGCGATCTGATCGAGCAGATCCATCACCTGTTTGACCAGTCGCACGAAATCACCGGCCACCATCGAACTCTCATGGAGCACCGACTCCAACGGTGCCCCGGCAGCCCACCGGAACAGCGGTCCTGACAGCACCGCGGATGGCTCCGGAGTGCCGGGGAGGCCCTGAGCAAGCTCCGTCCGGGTCAGCGAGTCCCAGAGGGAACAGGTCGCATCGAAGACCCGGGGGAAGGCGCCTCCCGGCTCCGGGGCATGGGCCAGCAGCTGCTCCCGCCTCGGCTCGGCGGCCAGACCCGTCACGACCGCCACCAGTTCAGGGACCGTTAGCGCCGACCACAGGCCGCGGTGGAGACACTCCGCGATCAGCAGATCGCGATCCCCGTAAATACGGGCCAGCACCTGCCCGGACTCGGTCACGGTGGTCGTTCCCTCGTCATTCGTGAGGTAGCCGCGGTCCGACAAGATCTCGACGACGGTGTCAAATGTCGCCGCGATATTTTCGGTGCGGGCACTGATCTGAGACTCCAGGGAGTCAGCTTCCCGACGCGTACGGAAATAGCGCTGGGCCCAGCGAGCATGGCGCTCCCGCGCCGCGCTGACATGCTCTGGATGGGTCTGCAGACGGTGGCGCACCTCCGTGAGCTCCCCGCGCACCGCCGAGACGGCCTCCTGATGTGGATCCTGTCGCCGGAGGCGATGCA
>JAKVJE010000062.1 GCA_022487185.1 Microbacteriaceae bacterium | reverse complement strand
ACGGTGCTCACCCTCAACATGTGCATCAATTACGGGGGGCGGGCCGAACTGGTGGATGCGGCCAGGAGCCTGGCCGAGGACGTGGCTGCCGGACGCATCCATCCGGCCGGCATCACGGAGCGCTCGTTCGCCGCGCGCCTCGGGACGCACCCGGACGACACGATCGACCTCGTGATCCGGAGCTCGGGGGAGCAGCGCCTGTCGAATTTCATGCTCTGGCAGGCGGCGTATGCGGAGTTCGTCTTCCAGCGGGTGCTGTGGCCGGATTATCGGCGCGAGCACCTCTGGCAGGCCATCGAGGAGTTCCGGCACCGGAATCGGAGATTCGGGGCGGTTCCCGGCGCCTGATCTGGGCGTGTCGGGATCGACTAGACTGTGCGTGCTCGCGCGCATCATCCGGGTGCGCGCTCGATGGTTGGAGTAGCGCGCTCGTGTCACAGCAATCTGTCCTGGAATCGGTCATCTCGTTGTCGAAGCGACGGGGCTTTGTCTTCCCTGCCGGCGAGATCTACGGGGGCACTCGCTCCGCATGGGATTACGGGCCGCTGGGCGCCGAGCTCAAGGAGAACATCAAGCGGGCCTGGTGGGATCATTTCGTCCGGGGTCGCGACGACATGGTCGGACTGGACTCCTCGGTCATCCTGCCGCGCCGGGTCTGGGAGGCCTCCGGGCACGTCGCCACGTTCACCGATCCGCTCGTGGAGTCGCTCCACACTCACAAGCGTTATCGCGCCGACCATCTCATTGAGGCGTATGAAGCGAAGCACGGGCACGCACCCGAGCACGGACTCGCCGATGTGAACGATCCGGACACCGGTGAGCCAGGGGCCTGGACCGAGCCCCAGCAGTTCTCCGGGCTCATGAAGACATACCTGGGACCGGTTGATAACCAGGAGGGTCTGCATTTCCTGCGCCCGGAGACGGCACAGGGCATCTTTGTGAACTTCAACAACATCGTTGCCGCGTCGCGGACGAAGGTGCCATTTGGGGTCGGACAGATCGGAAAGGCGTTCCGGAACGAGATCACTCCGGGCAACTTCATTTTCCGCACCCGGGAGTTCGAACAGATGGAGATCGAGTATTTCACTCGACCAGAGCTCGCCCAGGAAGCCTTCGAGCATTGGGTCGAGACCTGCTGGAACTGGTTCATTGATTTCGGGGTCGATCCGGCGCATCTGCGCAAATTCGATGTCCCGAAGGAGGACCGGGCACACTACTCGGCCGGCACTATCGATATCGAGTACGAATTTGGGTTCCAGGGCAATCCCTGGGGGGAACTCATGGGTGTCGCGAATCGCACCGACTTTGATCTGAAGAACCATTCACAGGCCTCGGGGGCGGATCTGAGCTTCTTCGACCAGAAGGAGGGGACTCGGTTTACCCCCTACGTCATCGAGCCGTCCTTCGGGCTCACCCGGTCACTCATGGCCTTCCTCGTCGACTCGTACCACGAGGACGAGGTCGTCAACGCGAAGGGAAAGACCGATCACCGTACGGTGCTGAGTCTGGATCCCCGTCTGGCGCCGGTCAAGGTCGCGGTGCTGCCGCTGTCCCGTAACGAACGTCTGAGCCCGGTTGCCCGCGATGTTGCATCCACGGTTCGCAACCACTGGACGGTACAGTTTGACGATGCCGGAGCCATCGGTCGCCGCTACCGTCGCCAGGATGAGATCGGGACGCCACTGTGCGTGACGGTCGATTTTGACTCGTTGGACGATCAGGCGGTGACGGTTCGCGAGCGGGACAGCATGTCGCAGGAGCGGGTCTCTCTGGACCGGCTTGTTGACTACCTGCGCGAGCGCCTCGGCGGGTGCTAATGCCGAGGCCGATCCGGGAGTGGCCCGCTGGTGGGCTGACCATCGGATCGGTCCATGTTAACACCCCGGTGGTGCTGGCCCCGATGGCCGGGGTCACGAACACGGCGTTCCGGATGCTCTGCCGGGAGTTCGGGGACGGCCTGTTCGTCTGCGAGATGATTACCTCCCGGGCGCTGGTCGAGCGGAATCCCGAGGCCATGCGGCTCATCGGGGCAGGACCGGGGGAACGTCCCCACTCTGTCCAGCTCTACGGCATCGATCCGCCGACGGTGGCCGCCGCGCTGACGATGATCCGGGAAGAGGGGCTGGCCGATCATGTCGACCTCAACTTCGGGTGCCCCGCGCCCAAGGTGACGCGTCGGGGCGGTGGTTCCGCTCTGCCGTGGAAGCTGGACCTGTTCACGGCGATTGTCCGGGCCGCAGTCTCCCATGCCGGTGAGATTCCGGTGACGGTGAAATTGCGGATGGGGATCGACGCCGAGCACAGCACGTTCCGGGAGGCGGCGCGGATCGCCGTCCAGGAGGGAGCGGCTGCCATCACCCTCCACGGGCGCACCATGTCCGAGCACTATTCGGGGAACGCCCACTGGGATGCGATTGCGGAGTTGGTGCAGCTCGTTCCGGAGGTCCCGGTCTTGGGGAACGGAGACATCTGGTCGGCCGAGGATGCCCTGGAGATGGTGCGGCGCACCGGGTGTGCAGGGGTAGAGGTCGGCCGAGGATGCCTGGGGCGGCCCTGGCTGTTCGCCGACCTGACAGCGGCCTTCGCCGCGCAGCGGGCCCATCCGGGTCTCGGTGCCCCGGACTTTCCGCGGCACCGGCCGGGGCTGGCCGAGGTTGGTCGGATCCTCGTGCGGCACACCGAGCTGCTCGCCGAATTCTTTGATTCGGAGGAGCACGCGTGCCGGGACATCCGGAAGCACATCGCCTGGTATTTCAAGGGGTACCCCATCGGCGGGGAGAGCCGTCGCCGTCTCGCCCGGGTTGAGACGCTGGAGGAACTCCGCGACCTGGTCGGAGACCTCGATCCGGATGCCGGCTATCCGGGTGCCGCGGCTGAGGGGGCTCGGGGAAGGGCCGGGACTCCGAAACGCCCGCATCTTCCGGAGGGATGGCTCGATTCACGGCTGGTCGGTCTTGCGGACCGCGATGCATTGGCCGGTGCGGAGCTCGGGATTTCGGGAGGCTGATCCACGCATGCACAAGTCCAAATACACAGCCCGGGATCGGGAGCGTTTCTGCCCCGAACAGCATGGGCAGAGCCGGCGCGGTGACTTTGAGCGCGACCGGGGCCGGATCATCCACTCGTCGGCGCTGCGGCGCCTCTCGGCGAAGACGGGGGTCTTCTCCCCGACCTCCGGGATGGACTTCGTGCGCAACCGGCTGACGCATACTCTCGAGGTCGCGCAGATCGGTCGGGAACTCGGCAAAGATCTGCAGCTCAACCCGAACCTGGTCGATACCGCCTGCCTGGCCCACGACCTCGGGCATCCGCCCTTCGGGCACAACGGGGAGACGGCACTCGCGGAGTGGGCGATGCATGTGGGCGGGTTCGAGGGGAACGCCCAGACCGTTCGGCTGGTGACCCGGCTGGAGACCAAGCGGTTTGTCGACGGGGTGAGCTACGGTCTGAACCTCACCCGGGCTACCCTGGACGCCATTCTGAAGTATCCCTGGGATCGTGAGACGGGTCGGATACGGGCAGATCGCACGGGCGGCCCGCTGAAGTACAACGTCTATGAAGACGATCGGGCGGTATTTGACTGGGTGAGGGAGGGAGCCCCGGCGGAGCAGCCCTGCATCGAGGCCCAGGTGATGGATGCCTCTGACGACATCGCCTACAGCGTGCATGATTTTGAGGATGCAATTGTCGAAGGGTATGTCGATCCCCGTGTTCTGGCAGACCAGGCGAATCAGGATGAGCTCATCCGGGGGATCGTCGTCTGGACGGGGAGTCAACTTCCAACGGAGGCACTCGGAGCGGCGTTGAACCGGCTGCTGCACCTGCCGCTGTGGGTTTCGAACTGGGAGCCGGGGATGCGAGCGGCGGCACAGCTGAAGGATCTCACGAGCGAGCTCATCGGCAGGTTCTGCGAGGCGGTGGTGTCTTCGACGCGCAGCGCCTATCCGGTCGGCGACCTGAACCGCTTCCGGGCGCAGGTGGTGGTCCCGTCTGAGACGGAGGCCGAGATCACGGTTTTGAAGGGGCTTGTGGGGACCTTCATCATGTCGTCTGGTTCGTTGCGGCAGTACTACGAACGCCAGCGTGAGACGCTGGTGGGTCTGCTGGAGACGCTCTGGGAGACCGGGCCAGCCCATCTGGACCCGTTGTTCGCGGAGCTCTGGAGGGATGCTCCCGACGATGCCGCCCGGCGGCGCACAGTGGTCGATCAGGTGGCGGCCCTGACGGATCTTTCGGCCTCGCGCTGGTTCGATCGCCTGTGCGGCCCGCACCCGGTGCGGTGAGGCAAGTCCGGGTGCCCGAAGCCGGGTGGTCCCTCCTAGACTGGTCGGCATGGCTGGGATGATTTCGCGGGCGGACATCGATGAGGTTCGCGCGCGCACAGATCTCCTGGAGGTCATCGGCCAGTACGTCACCCTCAAGCCGGCCGGGGTCGGATCTTGGAAGGGACTGTGCCCGTTCCACGAGGAGCGCTCTCCTTCGTTCAACGTGCGCCCGCAGGTAGGGTTCTACCACTGTTTCGGCTGCGGGGAGGGCGGTGACGTCTTCACCTTCTTGCAGAAGATCGAGGGAGTGAGCTTCGTCGAGGCGGTGCAGCAGCTGGCCGAACGGCTCGGCATGGTCCTGCACACCGAGGATGGCGGGCGCGCCCAGGCCGAGCAGAGCGAGCGGGTGCGGGTCCTGGCAGCGAACGATGCAGCCGCCGAGTTCTTCCGTCGTCAGCTGGGCAGCCCCGAGGCCGCCGCGGCTCGCCGTCTGCTGGTCTCACGCCATTTCGGGTCGGAGGCCGCGGCGCATTTCGGCTTGGGCTATGCGCCGGCGTCGTGGGATGCGTTGCGCAGTCATCTGCGCGGCCTGGGGTTCAGCGACGAAGAGCTGTTGGCCGCGGGCCTGGTGACGCGGGGCTCCAGGGGGATCTATGACCGCTTCCGCGGCCGTCTCATCTGGCCGATCCGGGAGGTCACCGGCCGCACAGTGGGCTTCGGCGCGCGCCGGCTCGGAGACGATGACAGTGGACCGAAGTACCTGAATACTCCGGAGACGACCCTCTACCACAAGTCCCATGTGCTCTATGGCATCGATCTGGCCAAGCGGGACATCGCCAAGCGCCGGCAGGTGGTGGTCGTCGAGGGGTACACGGATGTGATGGCATGTCATCTCGCGGGGGTCACGACAGCGGTGGCCACCTGCGGGACGGCCTTCGGCGCAGGGCATGTCGAGGTCATCCGGCGCATCCTCGGTGATGACGCCTCACAACCGGCGGAGGTGATCTTTACCTTCGACCCGGATGAGGCCGGCCGGAAGGCAGCGGTCCGGGCGTTCGCGCAGGAGCGCCGCTTCATCGCTCAGACCTATGTGGCGGTCGCCCCAGATGGACTGGATCCGTCTGACCTGCGCCAGATGCGGGGGGATGGAGCCATCCGCGCGATGCTGTCGGCCAGAACCCCCCTGTTTGAGTTCGTGCTCCGGGATGTGATCTCGCGATTCGATTTGGAGACGGTGGAGGGCCGCGTCCAGGCCCTGCAGAATGGTGCGCCAATCGTTGCCGAGATCAAGAATCAGGTGATGATCGAGGGATATACCAGGACCCTGGCAGGCCTGGTCGGTGTCGATGTGAGCACCGCGCGCGAGGCCGTAACCCGTGCACGACGCTCGGAGGGGGGTGCGGTGACCTGGGGCGGGCGCGATGCTCCGGGGCCATCGCAGTCTCACCCCGCGGAGGCCGCCGGAGCCGGGTGGACGCTGGCGAACTCCGTCGGACGGGATCCCCGGGGACGGTTGGAGCAGCAGGCGTTGGAGGTTTGGATTCAGATCCCCCACGCGGCGTCACACGAGATCATGCAGGAGTCGCAGCAGGTTCCGTTCCACGCCCAGCGGTTGGACCGCATCCGCCAGGCGGTGGTGTCACTCGGGGAGGCCCTCACCGTGCCCGCCCTGCTGGATGCGGTGAGTCCCGAATATCAGCAGCTGGTGCAAGAACTGGCGGTCTCTCCACTGCCTCTGGTCACCGGGGAGCGGGAGGAGACCGTCGCCTACGCGAACGGCATCTGTGCTCATCTCATCGATGACCAGCTCGGGGAGCGGAAGCGGGGGCTCTTGCGGTCTCTGGCCCGATGCGCTCCGGCGAGTGAGGAATATCGGGAGACGCAGCGACAGCTGGCCGAGCTCGAACTCCGCCGCAGAGAATTGCAGCACCAGGGATAAGTTCGGGTGTTTTTCCTCATTTCGGCTTCCGCCCTCACCGCAATTTGCTAAGATAGTGGGGTTGCACCGCAACAGGAACATTCCCCTGTAGCTCAACTGGCAGAGCATTCGGCTGTTAACCGAAGGGTTGTAGGTTCGAGTCCTACCGGGGGAGCAATTCAAGCGGGTTCCCCGAGTCTTGCCCCCTCTTCTCTTGTCTTTGTGTCCGGCTACGGTGCGTCCCTCCCCGTTCCGGGGGGCTTCGACGCCCGCCGCGGCGGGCGGCCCCGGCGCGG
>JAKVJE010000061.1 GCA_022487185.1 Microbacteriaceae bacterium | reverse complement strand
GGCTCCGGGAGTCCGGCTACACCTCCCCGATCCTGTTCCTCACCGCGAAGGACTCCACCGAAGACAAGATCACCGGGCTCACGGTCGGCGGCGATGACTATGTCACCAAACCCTTCAGCCTGGATGAGATCGTGGCCCGCATCCGCGCCATCCTGCGCCGGACCATGTCCGACTCCGACGATGGGGCAATCATCCGGGCCGGAGAGATCCTCATGGACCAGGACACCCATGAGGTGACGGTGGCGGGCACCGAGATCGAACTGAGCCCCACCGAGTTCAAGCTGCTCCGGTACCTGCTGCTCAACCCGAATCGGGTGCTGTCCAAATCTCAGATCCTCGACCATGTCTGGGAATACGACTTCAATGGAGATGCGGGCATCGTCGAGTCCTACATCTCCTACCTGCGGCGCAAGCTCGACCCGCTGACCACTCAGCCGGTCATCCAGACCAAGCGCGGTTTCGGGTACCTGCTCAAAGACTCGACCTCGAAGGCCTAATGTGATCTACGCCCGGGTCTCCCACGCCTGGAACAGTGTCTCACTGCGCGCCAAGATCACCGGGCTCATCCTCGTGCTCGTGGCGCTTGGGCTGCTCGTGTCCCAAATCGGGACCCAGTCGATGCTGCGCAGCTACCTCACCGCCCAGATCGACAAGCAGCTGGAGTCGACCGCACAGATTCTGAACGACGTGCCCGCGAGCGAGGCGCAGGAGCGCCTGACCCGGGTGAGCGGTCTGCTCCCCAGCCAGTACCTGGTCATGTACTTCGACTCCAACGGGCGCGGGATGAGCGGGTTCAAGCCCTACGGCCTCGAAGACGAGGATCTCCCGACCCTGAGCACGCTCTCTCCCCGCACGCACGCCAAGAATCTGCGCGACGGGACGGCCTTCAACGTCACCAGCGCCGACCAGGACAGCGACTGGAGGGTGCTGGGGCTCCCGATTGCGGGCGGCGGGGCACTGCTCGTGGCTCTCCCCACGACTTCGGTCGAGACCACGATCAGCCAATATCAGCTCATCTTCGGGACCTTCGGGGCCCTGGTGCTGCTCTTGAGCGGTCTCCTCGGCTGGTGGCTGGCCGAGAGCCTGTTCTCACCCCTGCGGAGGGTCGAACGGGCGGCCACCCGCATCGCCGGCGGGGATTACAGTTCGCGGCTCCCCGGCGCGAATACCGTCACCGAGGTCGGACGGCTCAACGCCTCCCTGAACGCCATGTCGGATGACATCGAGCACGCCTTCGCCGACCGGCAATCCACCATCGCGCAGATGCGCCGGTTCGTAGCCGACGCGGGGCACGAACTGCGCACCCCCCTGGTCAGCGTGCGCGGATATGCGGAGCTGTACCGAATGGGCGCACTCCCAGACGACGAGGCAGTTCGGAAGGCGATGGACCGCATCGAGCACGAGGCGATCCGCATGGGCCATCTGGTCGAGGACCTCCTGGAACTCGCCCGTCTCGACGATCCCAAGCCGATCAATGCCACGGAGACGAATCTGGTCGCACTGGCAGAGGGGGTGGCGATGGATGCCCGGGTACGCGCCCCCGATCGCACCTTCACCGTCCTCACGGTGCCGCCAGAGGCTCCAACCGCCACGCAAGAGACCCCATCCGAGCCGGGGACGGCTCTCAGCCGCACCGGCAAGATCCACCTGAGCTGGTCCCACCGCCGACGGAAGCCCGAGGAGTCCGCCCCCGCCGCGGAGGAGGAGGTGCGGCCGCACTCCCCCGAGATGGTGCTGGTGCGGGGCGAGGCAGAGAAGCTTCAGCAGGTCATGACCAACCTGGTGGGCAACGCCCTGCGCTACACCCCTGAGGGCTCGCCAATCGAGCTCGCCTGCGGCTACTCCCCCGAGGGCGCCTTCTTTGAGATCCGGGACCACGGCGACGGGATCCCGCCCCAGATCCGGACCAAGATCTTCGAGCGATTCTGGAGGGCCGACACCTCCCGGACCCGGGAGACCGGGGGCACCGGCCTCGGGCTGTCCATCGTCGCCGCCATTGTCCACGCACACCGCGGGGAGGTCGAGGTCCGGGAGACTCCCGGCGGCGGGGCCACGTTCCGGGTGGATCTGCCACTGGATGCGGGCCCCCGTCCCCCGCAGACAGCACAGCGGGCGGCCGCTCCCGATGGGGAGCAACCGCCCGCTGGTGAGGATCGCGGTGCCCGGGACGGATTGCTCCCCGCCCCGGACGCCTCAGACGATCAGTAGCCCATGTCGGCGCCGGCACCCGCATCGGGGGCCGGGGCGGCGGACTTGGGCTCGGGCTTCTCGGCCACGACAGCCTCGGTGGTCAGGAACAGGCCTGCGATCGAGGCGGCATTCTGCAGAGCAGAACGGGTCACCTTGACCGGGTCGGCGATGCCGGCGGCCAGCATGTCGACGTACTCGCCGGTGGCGGCGTTCAGCCCTTCACCCGCGGGCAGGGACTGCACCTTCTCGACGACAACGCCCGGCTCGAGTCCGGCGTTGAGAGCGATCTGCTTCAGGGGGGCCTTCACGCCCTCCTTGACGATCTGGGCGCCGGTGGCCTCGTCACCGGTGAGGTTCAGGTCGTCGATGGCCTTGGAAGCCTGGATGAGTGCGACACCGCCACCGGCGATGATGCCCTCTTCCGCAGCGGCCTTCGCGTTCCGCACCGCATCCTCGATGCGGGCCTTGCGCTCCTTGAGCTCCACCTCAGTGGCGGCACCGACCTTGATGACTGCCACGCCGCCGGCCAGCTTGGCCAGGCGCTCCTGCAGCTTCTCGCGGTCATAATCGGAATCGGTCTTCTTGATCTCGGCGCGAATCTGCGCAACACGGCCGTCAAGGGCAGTCTTGTCGCCGGCTCCGTCGACGATGGTGGTCTCATCCTTGGTGACGACAACCTTGCGGGCGCGCCCCAGCAGGTCGAGGGTGGTGGTCTCGAGCTTGAGGCCAACCTCCTCCGAGATGACCTGACCACCGGTGAGGATGGCAATGTCCTGCAGCATGGCCTTGCGGCGGTCGCCGAAGCCCGGGGCCTTGACGGCGACGGACTTGAAGATGCCACGGATCTTGTTCACGACGAGCGTCGCGAGGGCCTCACCCTCGACATCCTCGGCGATGATGAGCAGGTCCTTGCCGGACTCGCGCACCTTGTTCAGCACGGGGACGAGGTCGTTGATGTTCGAAATCTTCGAGTTGACGATCAGGATGTAGGGGTCCTCGAGGACCGCTTCCTGACGCTCCGGGTCGGTGACGAAGTAGAAGTTCAGGTAGCCCTTGTCGAAGCGCATGCCCTCAGTCATCTCGAGGTCGATGCCGAAGGTGTTGCCCTCCTCGACCGTGACCACGCCCTCCTTGGAGACGGTGTGGATGGCCTTGGCGATGGTCTTCCCGATCTCGGGATCGCCGGCGGAGATGGACGCGGTCGCGGCGGTCTCCTCCTCGGTCTCGATATCCTTGGCGTTCTTGAGCAGCTGCTCGGTGACGGCCTTGGCGGCCTTGTCGATGCCGCGGCGCAGGCTGACGGGGTCAGCTCCGGCGGCCACATTGCGCAGACCCTGGTGCACGAGCGCCTGGGCGAGCACGGTCGCGGTGGTGGTGCCATCACCGGCGACGTCGTCGGTCTTCTTGGCGACCTCCTTGACGAGCTCTGCACCGATCTTCTCGTAGGGGTCCTCGAGCTCGATCTCCTTGGCGATGGAGACACCATCGTTGGTAATCGTGGGGGCGCCCCACTTCTTCTCCAGCACCACGTTGCGGCCGCGCGGGCCGAGCGTCACCTTGACGGTGTCGGCGAGGGTGTTCAGCCCACGCTCCAGACCACGGCGTGCTTCCTCTTCAAAGGCGATTTGTTTGGCCATGAGACTATTCGTCCCTCCTGGACGTCGTTAACGTTTCTCCTGGCACTCACCACTGCCGAGTGCCAACTCTATGATTAGCACTCTCCCCCTCCGAGTGCAAGCCCGACCGGGACTCCCGGGGTCTTCCGAGCCTCGTCCCTGGAACTGCCAGATCAGTTCACCGAGTAAGTGGTCCCCAGCACGACCGTGAGCGGCGCCCCCAGATTGCCCGCGGCAACCTGAGAAGAGGAAAGCCCCAACTGGACGGCCAGTTCCTCCGCGGCCGCGCGTCCAGCGGTCGGCGAATAGTACACATACGAGTACTGGCGGCCGCGCACCGAGGCCGGCGCATTGGCCGCCGAGGTCACGTTCCAGCCCTGAGTCTTCAACCGTGTCTGCACCGCAGCCGCCACGCCGGTACGCGTGGAGCCGTTGAGCACCCAGACCTCGTGTGACTTGGCGGAGGTAGAGGAGGACGGCGAAGCCGAGGCAGATGCGGAGGCAGACGCCGACGGGGAGGCCCCGGCAGTCGAGGCCAGGCGCACCACCACATCCGCCGACAACGTCTCGGACACCCGGCGCACCTTCGAGATTCCCACGGCCTTCGCGATACGCTTCGCCGAATCGGCCAGCGAGCGCTTCGAATAGCGCACCTCATTGACAGAGATCGCAGTGTCCGAAGACGCGGTGCCGGTCTGAGTCCATCCGGCCTCGACCACCTTCGCCGCCACATCGGCAGGGGTCCGAGACGGGTCGCTGCCCGCCAGGACACTCACCGTCGCGCTGTAATCATAGGTGGGGGAGGCGGATGTCACGGCCGGAGACTGCGTCGACGAGTCGAAGTGAATACTGCCCTTCCACGAGCGCAGCACCAGGAGCCACACCCCGAGCGCGATCGCGACGATCAGGATCACCGCGATCAGGATTTTGAGCCAGCGCCATCCCCGGTGGGGGGACCGATGCGCCCCGAGCCGACCGGTGCGCTCCACTGCATCAAATTCGTCTTCCGGATACCGCTGAGCCATCAGATGATCCTCCCCGCGCCAGCCCGGCGCGCATCCCGAAGCCGCTGCAGTCGATGGATGAGCACCGGCTCTGCGGCGAGCGCCGCGGGAGACCCGAGCAGCCCCAGCAGGACCTGGGCGTACCGTACGGGGCTCATCCCCAGACGCTCACGCATGGCATCCTCCTTTTGCTCGGAGCCGCCGTGCCAGTCGCGCTCAAAGTCGAGTACCCGACGCTGCAGCTCGGTCAAGGACTCATTCTGTCCCACCTGCGACTCCACCGGCTCACCGTCCTCGACCATTGCTGGCAGCAAGTGTACCGGGCTACAGTGCGAGAACCGAGAGGACCCACGATGGCGACACCAGACCAGAACCCTTCCGTTCCCACAGAGGAAGCCCTGCGCGCACGACTACGCCCCGAAGAATATGATGTTCTCCGCCGGGGCGGCACCGAGCGCCCCTGGTCGGGAACCGACATTCTGGAGGAGCACCGGACGGGAATCTACCGGTGCCGGGCCTGCGGGGCAGAGTTGTTCCGCTCCACGGAAAAATTTGAATCCGGATGCGGATGGCCAAGTTTCTTCGACCCCCGCGACAGCGATGCGGTCGTCCTCCGCACCGACACCTCCCATGGAATGGTGCGCACCGAAGTCCGTTGTGCCCGATGCGGCTCCCACCTCGGGCACGTCTTTGACGACGCTCCGCAGACCCCGACCGGGCAGCGGTACTGCATCAATGCGGTCTGTCTGGACTTCGCCCCGGCCGAGTCCTAGGCCACAACCGGACGGCCGGTACCCTAGGGATGTGTTCGTCTGGATCGATCGGCACCGTCGCACCCTGACTTGGGCGTGCGCCATTCTGCTGACCGCCCTCGCGCTCTACGCCACCGAGAGCGGGATCCACTCCGGAGTGCGCAGCGTCCTTGCGAGCGTCGCCTCCATTCTTCTGTGCGGGGTCGTGATCGGGCTCTCCCGCGACCATCCCGGGTGGGCTCTGGGACTGGCCTGGGTCGCTTCCCTGGCTCAGATGGCGGCCGGAGGCCCGGCCCCCTTCTTCTGGCCGACCGCGGTGGCCATCGCCTCCGTCTACTGGGCAGCCCGATGGGGGGGCAAACAGGTGCGCCGGCTGGCCCTGATCAGTGTCGGGGCCGGGGCGCTCGTGGGCAGTCTGTTCCTGGTTTTCTGCTCCAACTGGGAGTCCAGGACCAGCACGCCTCGCACCGGGCGAGAACTCTGGGGGGAATGGACTGGCTCCTTCCTCGGCGTGCTGCTCTGTCTGGGCCTCGCCTGGACCATCGGCACACTGCTCTACACGGCTGCCCGATACCGGCGCAGCAGAGATGAGGCCCTCGTCTCCCAGCGTCTCGCCGCCGGAGCCCGCGAGCGCACCGAGCTCGCCCGCGACATGCACGACGTCCTCGCACACTCGCTCTCGGTCATGGTGAGTCTCTCAGACGGGGCACGCCTCGCACATCCGGGGCTCCCCGACTCGGTGCGGACTCCGCTCTCCCAGATCTCCACGGTGGGGCGATCAGCTCTCACCGATGTGCGCAGCCTGCTCGCGAGGCTGCGCTCGGAAGACGCGAGTGAGCTCAGCCTCACCACACTCGAGACGCTGCTGAGCCAGCTCACCTCGGCCGGGCTCACGGTGCGCTACCTCACCACCGGGCAGGAGCCCCCAGTCACCACAACCCAGTACCGCACCGTCGCGCACCTCCTTCAGGAGGGGCTCACGAATGCGCTCCGGCACGGTGGCACGACACGGTCGGCCACCGCGAGCGTCGACTGGGGCAACCCCATTCGCGTACGCATCGAGAACCCGCTCCCCGAGGGAGCCCCAGGACGGCACTCCCTCCCAGACGGCGTCCAGCACTGGGGTCTGCTCGGACTCCGGGAACGGGTCGCGCTGGTCGGCGGTACCCTGCAGGTGGGCCCGCAGGGGGCCACCTGGGTGCTTGAGGCAACTCTGCCGGGAGCGGTCGCAGCCACGGATCCAGCTGAGTCCCCTCTCGAGCGGGACCGGGCAGAGGGGCGGACATGACCGACATCACCCTGTA
>JAKVJE010000060.1 GCA_022487185.1 Microbacteriaceae bacterium | reverse complement strand
TCCTCAGTGGTTGGGAGCCACCCGTGTTCCGGTGTGGGCTCTGGCTGCTCCGGGTGCAGCTGATTTGGAATGCCCAGGGCGGAGAGAACTTGAATCGCCATGTTGTGATGGCCGAGGGCAGAGAAGTGCAGTCTGTCAGGAGCCCACATCCGGGGATCCTGGAGGAACGTCATCCCCCATTGATCCACGACCGTCGCTCCGTAGCGTGCGGCACTGACTCGAATATTTTCGTTGTAGATGGCGACTTTCCCGCGGATGAGGCCAAACACTGGTCTTGAGCCCACATCGATTCCGGTGAACACCACCAGGCGAGCCCCCGTCGAAGCAAGTCGGGCGAGGGCTCGATCAAACTGTGCCGCAATGTCATCAGGGTCGGTCCCGGGACGAAGAATGTCATTTCCCCCGGCGCAGAAGGTAATGAGGTCGGGTTGGAGCGCGACCGCGTGCTCGACCTGCCCCGCCACGATCGGGGCGATCAGCTTGCCCCGGATCGCCAGATTCGCATAGGTAAAGGCGGGGTTCTGAGTCGCGAGTACCTCTGCGACCCGATCCGCCCATCCTCTGACCCCTCCAGGGAGGAGGGGGTCTTCGTCTCCGACTCCCTCGGTAAAGCTGTCTCCGACGGCCACATATCGAGCGAACGGTGCTGAGGCTTCTGTCATGGTTCCTCCCTGAGTCGGCATTGTTTCATGGTGCATCCGCTTCCACAGCAGACGGGAATATTGATCAATAAATGCCGAGTACTACGAATAATTTCCAATAAAACTGTGTTATAACGGGATATATTTATTCTCTGTTTGGAAAGGGGATTCTGCATGCGCGCCTCTCGTCTGTCTTCCTCCTCGCTGGCGGTCCCCCGTTCCGGGATCCGGGATGTCTTCGACCGAGCCGGTGCGATTCCCGATGCCATCTCCCTGGCGGTGGGAGAGCCCGGCCGTACCGCTCCCGAGTACGTCGTCGAGGCCGCTGCCCGGGCCGCCCGGGCCGGTCTGACCCATTACACCGATGTGCTCGGTATCCCCGAGCTCCGAGGTGCCGCGGCCCGGTACACGAGCCGGGTCAAGGGGCTTCGGTATTCTCCAGACACCGAGATCCAGGCCACCCCCGGGGCGACTTTCGGGCTGTTCCTCGCTCTGATGGCTGTTGCGGAAGCCGGGGATGAAGTCCTCGTGCCCTCCCCCCATTTCACGTCCTACGATGCGGAGATCCAGCTCACCGGCGCGAGGCCGGTCTATGTCCCGCTCCGCCCGGAGAATGGATTCCGCCTCGACGCCGACGATCTCGCCCGAGCGATCACTCCTCGGACGAAGGCGATTCTGCTGAACTCCCCAGGCAACCCGACCGGCGCTGTGACCGGCGCCGAGGAACTCGCGCGCATTGCGGATCTCTGTATCGACAACGATCTCTGGGCCATCTCCGATGAGGTGTATCACCCCTTCGTCTACGTGGACGGGATGGAAGCCGCTCCGAGTATCGCCGCGGTGCCGGGAATGCGAGACCGGACGATCGTGGTCGACAGCCTCTCGAAGACCTATGCCATGACCGGCTGGCGAGTCGGCTATCTCCTGGCCCCGGCTGAGGTGATCGAAGAGACAAGCAAGATCGCCGAACTGGTGCACTCCTCGATCAATGCTCCCGCGCAGTATGCCGCGGCCGCGGCGCTGGACGGGCCGATGGACGTGGTTCGCGAGACCCGGGCGGAATACCAGCGGAAGCGGGATCTCGTGCTCTCGGCGCTTTCCCGTGTCCCCGCACTCTCCTTCGCCACACCGGAAGGCGCCTTCTACGCATTCGTAGATGTTCGCGGCACGGGCCTGAGTGCGCAGGCCTTCAGTACGGGGCTGCTCGAACAGGCCAAGGTCGCAGTGGTCCCGGGAAATGCGTTCGGGGATGCGGGCGCAGGGTTCGTGCGTCTCTCCTTCGCCGGAGCCGAGGACGATCTTGTCGAGGGCCTCGCCCGGCTCGCCGCGTTCGCGGAATCCAGGATGCGGTCCGAGATCCCTACCGCAGTCGGCGCTGCCTCTCGCGTATAAGAGAACCGTCTGGGCGGTGCCTGGTCGGTAGACTCAGGCCTATGACTCGCACAGGTGCAGACGCTCCGGAGGACCTCCCGGGTGGGCTCAACGATTCGATTGATCTGGCCATTATCGAAACGCTGCGCAGAGATGGGCGGGCAACGCTTTCGGTTCTCTCCCAGCGCACGGGACTCTCGGTCTCGGCGGTGCAGTCCCGCGTCCAGAAACTCGAGCGCCGCCGTATCATCACCGGATATCACGCCGGTGTCGACTACAAGGCGCTCGGGTACCCGATCTCGGCGTTTGTCTCGGTGACGCCGACAACCTATATCGATGATGCGGTGATCCCGGAGCGGCTCCATACGATCCCGGGCGTGATGTCGTGCTACTCGGTCGCCGGTGCTCCCAGTTATCTGCTGCTCGTCCGCACAGGATCCCCGGAGATGCTTGAGGAGCTTCTCAACAGCATCCATCGGGCCCTGCCGGTGTCAACGCAGACGACGGTCGTGCTGCAGGCCTACTTCGAGGAGGCCCCGCTGGTGCGCCCGGAGAGCAGGCTCCCCCGCTCTCCGGCACCCCGGACAAACCCTTCGGCATAAACCTGAGTCGAATTGACTCAAGTTTGGGAATAGTTTCTCATCGTGTGTGTTCTTAACTCATGAAGCCGCTGAGAGGCGGTGGAGAAAGGACCTCATCATGACATTCCCATTTGACAGCTTCCCGTATTTTCCCGAATTCGACCGCGCTCTGCGCACCCACGCTTTCCCGCTGGATGTCACTCGGAAGGGTGACACCTACACGGTGACCGCGGATCTCCCCGGGGTGAGCCCCGAGGACGTCGACGTCAATGTCGACGGAACGCAGCTCACCATTACGGCTGAGCGGAGTGTGCCCGTCGCTGATGACGAGCAGGCGCTCTCCCGCGAACGCGTTTCCGGGAAGGCCTCGCGGCAGCTGACACTCTCCTCGGCCATCGCGACTGACAAGATCACCGCCGAGATGGATCAGGGCGTTCTCACCCTGACGCTGCCGCTCGCAGAGAGCGCGAAGCCGCACAAGATCGCCGTCACGGCTCCTGCCGCTGTCTCGGCCTGAGCTGGCTGTGAGATACGGAAGGGCGCGGCCGGAATTCCGGTCGCGCCCTTCTGCGTCTTCAGCGGGGATTAGCGGAGCGCCAGGCGCTGTTCGTGGAGGACCTCCAGAACCGGGGCGAGCTCCGCCCGACCCGTGCCGAGCTTTCCCGCCATCTGGTGCGTGAATGAGTCGACGCGCCGGCTCGTATCGCGCAAGTCGTAATAGGTGTGCACCGTTGCGTCATACTCCCGCAGCGAGACGTGAAAATTCTCCTGGGCTGGGTAGGTGTCAGTTCCCGTGCTGATCTCCAGCGGCAGGCGTGGCTTGAGCTGCGGAGACTGTGCTGGATGCCCCACGAGCAGCCCCACGAGCGGGTAGGTCCGCTCCGGCAGGTGGAGCGCCGAGATAAGGCTCCGGGGGTCTCCCCCGATGCTGCCGAGGTACACGGTGCCCAGACCGAGGCTCTCCGCCGCGACGACGAGGTTCTGGGCGGCCAGGACGGTGTCCTCCACCCCCTGCAGAAACAGCGGCATCGTCTCCAGCGGGTCAGTGCTCACGCCCGCCTCCTCACGGATGCGGGCGTTGCGGTAGAGATCCACGACAAAGATCAGGAGGGTGCCGAGCTCCCCGCCGACGTAGGGCTGTCCCGAGGCCTGATAGACCGTCTCACGGATCTGCGGATCCTCGATCCGCAGAATCGTCGTCTGCTGATAGAAACTGCTCGTGGGTGCCCTGCGGGCCACGTCCAGGAGCACCGAGAGCTGCGCCTCCTCGAGAGGCTCATCTGTAAAGGCCCGGATGGTGCGATGCGCCAGTTGTGTCTCGATGGTCGTATTCAGCGACCCCTCCACGTGCGAATCGGTGCGTCCTGCGATGTCCATTCCACTCCTCTCGGTGTCAGACCCCCGCATCGAGGATAGTCACCGAGGAGCGGATTCGCGCCAGTCTCAGTGCATGATCAGCGTGAGCAGGATGGTGGCGGCCAGGGCCGTGCCGCCCATCGCGGGCAGCGCGACCTTCAGCTCCTTGGAGAACAGCGCATCTCGTTCCTCTTCCGGCGCAAAACCGAGCACCATGGCTCCGGCGCTGGAGTAGGGCGAGATTCCCATGGAGAGCCCGCTGATCGTGATCGTGACGAACAACAGTGTGGGGCTGAGTCCCGTCAGATGGGCGAGGGAGGGCACGATCGGGTACAGCGCCGGGGCCGTAATCCCGATGAAGCTGCCGAACGAAGTGATGATCGCGGCGACGATGGCCAGCATGATGGGGATGAAGAACGTCGGGAGGCTGCCCGACCCGAGCCAGCTGGCAATCTGCTTGATCGTGCCGGCCTTGACGGCGACCTGCACGAGCATCCCGACACCGGAAATCATGACCAGGATGTTCCAAGGAATCTTCTCCAGCACGCGTTTGTGGTTGGCCAGGCCCAAGAACATGGCCGCGACCGCGAGCACCACCGAGATGAGCACCACGCTCATCTTCGAGTTCAGCAGTGAAATCCAGACGACGTTCGGGGCCAGAACGTGCGAGATCGACGGAACCAGCGCCAGGAGGAGGAAGAGCCCGATGAGCCACAGCGTCCCCTTCTGTTTCGCATCGAACGGCTCCGGGGCCGAGATATGGGAGGCGCCGGTCTCCGCTCCCTGGCGGATCGCCACACGGCGATAGTGCAGTGTCAGACCGGTGACGACCAGAACCACGAGGACGAGGTAGGCGACAAAGATTGCGGTCCGGAAGAGGAACGACTGGGAGTCGGAATAGCCGAGCTGGTGGAACAGCCCGTGGTAGATGATGCCGTTCAGGCTGGTCATGAAGTTCGCACCTGACTGCGCCCCGACCACGACCGCCAGGCCACCCAGGAGCGGCTCAATATGCATTTCGTAGCACATGAGCAGTGCCGCAGGGCACAGGAAGACCATGACCGCATAGAAGCCCGCCCCGAGTGCTGCGACGACCACTGCGGTGAAGAGGAAGACGAGAGCAACTGCCCAGGTCAGGCGCCGGGAGCGGAAGAGGAAGTGCTGGGAGATCTTCTCCAAGGTGCCGTTCTCGACGGCCACCGAGAAGAACAGGGTCACCGCAAAGATGTCAAAGAAGATCGTGACCGGCCAGAGGGAGATCACCTCGTCAGGCTCCAGGCCCATCACGAAGGTCCCGATGATGTACGCGAAACAGATGGCCAGAAGGCCGGTATTGATTTTTGTTTTATACCCGATACCGATTGAGACCGCGAGGGCCAGGGCAATGAGGATACTGATCATGACGGCGCCGCAGCCGCGGTAAGTCCGCGGGAGGAGCAGTCACCTTCTTCCCATCTCCGATGATTGAGAACTTGGTGTCTAGTATCCTCCCAATCGGCGGGTGGATGCGCAGGCTGGCGTGCATGTTGGTGTGCGTCGGCCCCGGGTCACCGCGGTGTCCGGGCCTCAGCTCGGGCCTGGAGTTCACCGAGGTGCGTGCGCACGTATTCCAGTGTGGACGGCGGGACCAGCCGGCTGAGCTCGGTGAGGGAACCTGCCCGGATCTGCTCTCGGACAGCGCTCGCGGAGATTGGCGCTCCCGCGCTGGTGCGGCGTGGAAAGATCCGGACCTGCAGAGTGTCCGACAGGATACGGACCAGGACCTGGTTGTAGATCGCGGTGGTGGGCGAATTGGGTTCCTCGCCGAGGAACCGGGATGAGATCCCCAGAGCCGGGGCGATGTGATCCCGGAAGATCCGGGCATCCAACTCCGCCTGGTACTCGGCCACCTGCCGTGAGTCCTCCAAGAAATAGGCGGGGAACGTGGCGGTGCTCACCACGTAGTCCCCACCGGGGAGGACCTCAACCCGCTGTCCGAGATCGGCGGTGCCGGCGAGGACGAGGTCCCGGCGCACCGCGGCGTCGAAGAGTGCGTGCGTGTCGGTGAGGACGAAGATCACGACGCGGTCGCAGTCGTGCAGCGCGGCCTCGACCAGATGGCGGTGCCCGAGGGTGAATGGGTTCGCGTGCATCACGATGGCCCCGAGCCGCTCTCCCGTGCGGGCGGCGGCTGGGCGGAGCGACCGCAGATATGTTCCGATGCGTTGGTCCCCGGTCTCGAGGAGAACGCCCCGGGGCGTTCGGGCGAGCTCGTCGAATCCGATGTGCACGAAGGAGTCCGCATACTCCGGCTTGGTCGACACGAAGACGTGGAATACCCCGGCCGTCGAACAGAGCTGGAGCAGTTCGGTGAGGAGCTGGTTGAAGAGGGCGCCTCCGTCACGGAACCTGGGCAGGATTGCCATGTACTGGATGCGGTTGGCGGCGCGGGAACCCGTGGCGATCAGGGTCCCATCCACCCGGATACCGAGGCAGTCGTCGAGCGTGGCCTCCGCCCCCGGGACGGGGCGCGGGAGCCCGGTGCTCACCAGCAGATCGCTCCACTGGGCACGGATATCCGGCACATCCAACCGCAGGCGTTCCACGTCCATAGGCTCCCCTCGACCATGCCATGGTATGCCCGGCGAACACTAGCGGCGCGGATGCGCGCGCAGAGCCTGGAGCGGGTGGGGAGCCGCCGGCATCGCGGTCAGGAGCACTCCGATCACGACGATGGCACCGCCGATGATCTGCGACCAGAGCAGCGGGGTCCCCATCGCCACCTGGGCAGCCGCGGTGAAGACGGGCATCAGGTTGATGGAGGCCCCGGCGAGGGCCGGACCGACCTTGGGAACGGTGAGATTCCAGAGCGCGAAGCTCACCACCGACGGCAGGGCGACGATGAACAGGAGCGACCAGAGTGCCTGGGGATCCTCGGGCCACTTCGCCTGGGTGGCCACTGCGAACGGTGCCAGGATGATCGAGCCGAGTGCCGCCTCCATCCCGGTGGCGGTGATCGGCGGAATCTCGGAAACCCATCGGGCGAGCAGCGTGTAGACCACCCACATGACGGTCGTGACCAGGATGAGCACGTCCCCGAGGCCCAGATGCAGTGAGAGGATCTGCCACACCGCCCCGTGGGTGAGCACGATCACGACACCGAGCAGGCCGGCGAGGATACCGAGCACGTCGAGGCGGGACATACGCTGATGGAGGAAGGTGGCCCCGCCCACAGCGATCAGCAGCGGACTGATCGAGCCGACGAGCGTGGCATTGAACGGGGAGGTGAGCTGCAGCGCCCAGTACAGCAGCACGTTGTAGCCGGCCAGTCCGCAGGCCGACAGGACACAGAGCCTGGGGATCGCGCGCAGAACCGCCCGCCAGTCGGGGCGCTCCAGGAACCAGCCCATGAGGAGCAGCGGGACCGCCGCCAGCGTCCAGCGGAAGAAGGTGAGCTCGATCGGGGTCATGGTCGCCACGGCCAGATGCCCGAAGATGTAGTTTCCGGACCAGAACAGGTTCGTGAGGACCAGGGCGAGGAGCCCCATCGCCATCGGCCTCCGTGCGGTCAGCCCGGATTTCACGATTGCCCCCGCAGGCGCGAGGCCTCGAGCTGATGTCGCCGGTGGGACCGGGAGGACTCCAGGGTGCCGTCGACGATCAGCACCACTAGGGCCACCCAGACGATCCCGAAGCCGATCCAGCGGGCCGCAGGCATGGACTCGTGGAGTATCAGGACCCCGACCAGGAACTGCAGGACCGGAGAGAGGTATTGGAGGAACCCGAGCCATGACAGCGGCAACCGCTGTGCGGCGGCGGCAAACAGGATGAGTGGGATGGCGGTGACCGGTCCGGATGTGACCAGCAGCCAGAAATGGGCCGAGCCGTGTGTGGCAAAGGTCAGCCCCCCGGACATCCCCACGATGGTGAGGATGACGCCGGCCACCGGGGTCAGGAGGGTCGTCTCAACGGTCATTCCCGTCAGAGAGTCCACGCGGCTCCCGATGCGGTTCTTGATCAGGCCGTAGCAGGCGAACGATCCGGCCAGTACGAGGGCGATCCAGGGAAGACGCCCGTAGTCGACGGTGAGGACCACGACCGCTACCGCGGTGATGCCGACCGCGACCCACTGCGCCGGCCGGAGACGTTCGTGAAGGACGAGAACGGCCAGCAGGACGGTGACAAGCGGGTTGATGAAGTACCCCAGGGCACTCTCGACGACGTGCCCCGAGGTGACGGCGACGACGTACATCTGCCAGTTCACATAGATCAGGATGGCGGCCGCGGCAAACCGGCCGACGAGCCCGGGCGCGCGCCAGACCGATCGAAAGACCGACCAGGATCGCGTCAGCACCAGGAGCAGCAGGCAGAACACCAGAGAGAACACGACGCGAGCTGCGACGATCTCCCAGGGACCGGCGGGGTCGAGGGTCAGGAAGAACAGCGGCAGCCCACCCCAGATGAGGTACGTGCCGACTCCGAATAGCAGACCCGCGCCGCGGCGGGATGCGGACGGGACGGAGGGGGAAGGTGCGGACACCTGCAGCATCCTACTGGGCGAATGAG
>JAKVJE010000059.1 GCA_022487185.1 Microbacteriaceae bacterium | reverse complement strand
CGCAGCTGTGGAACGAGTCGCTCCGGAGGGGCCTCGATCAGGTGCTCGAAGGTGGGCCGCCCCCACGTCACGAACCCGGCCGGGGCACTCTTCCGCTTCAGCTTGCGCAGGCGCTTCGGGTCCCCAGCCGCCTTCGCCTCCGCCTTGGCGTTCTCGATCTCGTGCTCGGGCGCCTCGGCGATCACCAGCCCCTCGGTGTCGAAGCCGGCTCGGCCGGCCCGTCCGGCGATCTGATGAAATTCTCGCGAGCGCAGGCGGCGCATCCGCACTCCGTCGTATTTGGTCAGTGCGGTCAGCAGCACCGTGTGGATGGGCACGTTGATGCCGACTCCGAGGGTGTCGGTCCCGCAGATGACCGGGAGCAGTCCCTGCTGGGCCAGCTGCTCGACCAGTCTCCGGTATCGGGGCAGCATCCCGGCGTGGTGCACCCCGACCCCGGTGAGCAGGAGTCGGCGCAGGGTTTTGCCGAAGACCGTCGTCAGGGGAACCCCGGAGATGGCCTCCTTGATCCGGTCGCGCTGGGCGCGATCACTGACCCCCAGGCTGGAGAGCCCCTGGGCGGTCTCCAGGGCGGCGTCCTGGGAAAAATGCACCACATAGACCGGCCCCGCATTCCGGCGCAGGAGCAGCTCCACGGTGGCGGGGACGGGGGTCAGAACGTATTCGAAGCCGAGGGGGACCGGCCGCGGGGCATTCGCGATCACCTCGGTATCACGGTCGGTGTGAGCGTCGAGTTGAGCCACTACCCCGGACACGTCACCGAGGGTGGCACTCATGAGCAAAAACTGGGTGCGCGGGAGTGTGAGGAGCGGAACCTGCCACGCCCAGCCCCGATCCCGGTCCCCGTAGTAGTGGAACTCGTCCATGACGACCGTGCCGACGTCGGCTCCGGTGCCCTCCCGGAGGGCCAGATTGGCAAGGATTTCGGCCGTACAGCAGATGATCGGCGCCTCCGGGTTGATGCGGCTATCGCCGGTGATCATCCCGACCGCCTCACGCCCGAAGAGGTCGACCAGGGCAAAGAATTTTTCGCTCACCAGCGCCTTGATGGGGGCCGTGTAGTACGAGCGACGGCCGGAGCAGCGGGACAGGAAATGCATTCCGAGCGCCACGAGCGTCTTCCCCGAGCCAGTCGGGGTGGCCAGGATGACGTGTTCCTCCGAGGCGAGGGCTAGGAGGGCCTCCTCCTGATGCGGGTAGGGCGTGATCCCGGTATCCACGGCCCAGTCCAGAAAGCGCTCCACGGCCGCCCCCGGATCGAGCCCGGGCTCGACGAGCCCCTCGAGGGGCGCAGTCGGGGAGTCGTCGGTCACCCCACCACTCTAGGCGCCAGCCGCACACCGTATCCGGAGAAGGGTCGGCTAGGCTGGGGCTATGATCCCCGCCGAGCCGTCCCACCCCACCGGCTATCGGGTACGCGACCCCGGGGACGCTTGGTCGGTGGCCTCCGACGGGCGCCGGTTCTGGGGGCGCTACGGGGCTGCCGGGCTCCTGTGCACCTCGCCTGGGCAGGGCGTCCTGCTGCAGCACCGCGTCGGCTGGAGCCATTTCGGCGGAACCTGGGGAATCCCGGGAGGTGCGCGACGCCACGGGGAGTCCGCGGTGGATGCGGCCCTCAGGGAGTCCGCCGAGGAGGCGGGTGTCCCGGCGGATGCGCTCGTCGTGTGCGGATCCCACGTGCTGGACCTGGGGTTCTGGTCGTACGTCACCGTCTTTGCCCGTGCACGCAGGCCCTTCACCCCGCGGCGCTGTGACGACGAAAGCCTTGAATTACGGTGGGTTCCGCCCGAGAAGGTTCCCGAGTACACCCTTCACCCGGAGTTCGGCCGTTCCTGGCCGACGGTCCGGAGGGAGTTCGCCGACGCGCTCCGGCAGCGGGGACTCGACCCGGCCCCCTTCCTCGGGCGCTAGCCCAGACTCGGGATGTTCCCCGGCCGCGAGTCCCCGTCAGTCGAGCGTGATTCGCTCCGATCCGGGGATCGGCTCCCGGCGGTCGGCCCCAACCGCTGCCCGCGGATCTTCGCCATCATCCGGAACCTCGATGCCGAGCCGGTGCAGCGCCTGTCGCGCCACTGCGGCCGAACTGTCGTAGAGCCGCACGTCCGGGAGTGCCCTGGCGATACGGTCGGCCACGAGGGGGTAGTGGGTACAGCCGAGCACCACGCCACGGGCCTCGGGCGGGGTTCGGGCTGCCGCATCCGCAATTGCGGCGTCGATTCGGCGGTCATCGCCATCTTGGATGGCGTCCGCCAGATCCCCTGAGCCGACCACGGTCGCACGGCCCCCCGCCGAGAACGCATCGAGGAGACCTCGCAGATATTCACTGCGGGCCGTGATGTGGGTCGCCCAGACCACGAAGGGGGCCCCGGTTTCGGCGGCCGGTTTGACCGCGGGAACCGTTCCGACCACGGGGATCCCGGGTTCCCACCGCTCCCGAATACGGGGCAGCGCTGTCACGCTGGCGGTATTGCAGGCGAGAACGATCTCTTGGGCCCCGTGTTCGACCGCACGGGTGCACAGTCGCTGCACGCGTGCGATGACGTCCTCATCCGAGCGCTCACCCCAGGGGGAGCCCGCTGGGTCTGAGCAGAGCAGCAGCCGGGTCCCGGGCCGGAGCACCGAGAGCCAGCGTGCGGTCGGCAGAAGCCCTTTTCCGGAGTCAATGAGCGCGATACAGGTCACGGGACGCATCGTATCCCTGTCACCGGTAGGCTGGGTCACATGCGCTTGGGGATCCTCGATATCGGCTCGAACACGGTCCATCTGGTGGTGGTGGATGCGCACCCCGGCGCACAGCCCACCCCCATGGCCTCCTGGAAGGTCTCTCTGCGGCTGCTGCGCTTCCTGGATGACACGGGCGCGCTGACCGACGAGGGGCTGGCGGCGCTGCTGCAGGCGGTCCAGGACGCAGTCGAACAGGCGGAACACTATGAGGTGGAGCGTCTGATCCCGATGGCGACCTCCGCGATCCGGGATGCCACGAATAGCGCGGAGGTTCTCCGCACCGTCCGCACGCACACCGGGGTCTCGCTACGCATCCTCACCGGGCCGGAGGAGGCACGGCTGACCTTCCTGGCGGTGCGCCGCTGGCACGGCTGGGCTGCGGGCGAGCTCCTCATGTTCGATATCGGCGGGGGATCTCTGGAGATCGCACAGGGCAGCAACGAGTATCCGGATGCGGCGGTGTCGGTGCCGCTCGGCGCGGCGCGGCAGACGCGGGAGTTTCTGCATCACGACCCGCCGACCGAGGCCGAGCTGCTCGCCCTCCGCACGTCGGCGCGGAAGGTCCTCAAACGGGCCGCTCAGGACTTCGCGGGGCTCCCGGTGCCGGACCTGGCGGTGGGCAGCTCAAAGACGATCCGCTCTCTGGCGAATCTGCTCGGGACCAAGCATCCTGGCGGAGCCGGGGAGGTGACGGTCCTCCCCCGGAGTGCCCTGGCCCGTTGGCTTCCACTGCTCACGCAGACTCCGGTCTCCGCACTGGAGAACCTGCCCGGGATGACCAAGGACCGTGCCCCGCAGGTGGCCGCCGGCGCCATGGTGCTGCACGAGGCCCTTCGCGTGTGGAAGGTGCGGGAGGTCGTCAGCAGCCCTTGGGCGCTGCGGGAGGGACTGGTGCTCCGTGCCCTCGATAGCCTTCCCGGCGACGCAGACGATCTCACACAGCCGCAGTCAGGGGTGGCGTCCACGCGTCTGAGCCGTTGAGCCCCTGCAGCGCCGCTGCGAGGGCGAGGAGCTGAATCTCGCTGCCGGAGCCCCCGACCAGCTGGACCCCCATGGGGATGCCGCCGACCTGCACCGCGGGCACCGTCACCGCCGGGAGGCCGGCGACGTTGACCCACGAGGTGTAGGGCTCGTAGGCGCACTGCCGGGCGAAATCCACCTCCGGGTCGTCGTCGTGGAACCAGCCGATGGGCCGCGGAGTCTGGGCCAGGACCGGAGTGAGGAGCACATCCACGCGGGTGAATAGGGCCGCAGCATCCCGCTCCAGCCGGTCGAAGAGGGCGAGGGCCCGGCAGAGATCGACGGCGCTGTAGCTCCGGCCCCGCTCAATGGCCCACCTCGTCATGGGCTCGAACTGCTGCACGTCGTGGTCGGGGAGCCGGGAGGCGAAGGCCGCCATCCCCGCATGCCACACGGTGCGGAATGCGGATGCATAGCCGGGTGTCGCGGGCAGCTGGATCTCATCGACCTCGCCCCCGAGTCCGGACAGTGCCCGGGCGGCCCAGTTCAGGGCCTCGGCTCCTTCCGGGGCGAGCCGCACCGTATAGGTCTCGTCCCAGGGGGTCGCGGTGGCGATCCCGATTCGGAGTCCCTTCCCGGGGTCTGCCTCCACTTGACGCCGCAGCTCGGGCAGCACCCAGAGCCCCGGGCGGGATGGTCCGGCGGAGGCCGTGTCGGTCCCGGTCCCGGCGGTGGCGGTGGGCTGCGGGATGCGCCCGTGCTCATTGCGGGGCGTCATGGCATCGAACAGCAGCGCCGCATCGGCGGCGGAGCGAGCGATGGGGCCAGCGGTGGCCAGTCCGCCGACGGTTCCCACTCCGGACTGGTCCGGGACGACTCCACGGCCGGGTTTGAGCCCGACGAGCCCGCAGGCCGCGGCCGGAATCCGGATGGACCCCCCGCCGTCGTTGCCCGGGGCGAGCGGCAGCATCCGGGCGGCGACGGCCACCGCGGCACCTCCGCTGGAACCGCCCGGACCGCAGTCAGGAGCCCAGGGGTTCCGAGGCGGCGGAAACACCAGATTCTCGGTGTACCCGTTCATCCCGAATTCGGGGGTTGCCGTCTTGCCGAGACTCACTGCCCCGGCCCGGTCGAGTGTGGTGACGAGCGGGGAATCGTCGGTCGCTACACGGTGAGCGTAGGCCCTGGACCCGGAGGTGCTGCGCACTCCGGCACGGTCGAAGAGATCCTTATCGCCGAGAGGAATCCCCCACAGCGGTGGAAGCACCCCATCGGGGCGGTTACGGTCGAGGGTCCTCGCCCGGCGCAGCGCGAGCTCCGGGGTGAGACGGTGGAAGGCGTGGAGCCGCGACTCGAGCCGTTCGGCGCGGTCCAGAAAGGCTCGGCACACCTCCTCGGCACTCACTTCCCCGTGCTGGAGAAGCTCTCGCAACCGGACCGCGGAGAGTTCGACGAGCCCGGTGGTCATGCGCCGGTGGACTCGGACGGCGCAGGGGCAGACGAGGATCCCGATGCTCCGCGGAGCCCGGTCGCGGTGTACTCGGGAGCGACGCGCTGGGCCTCGACGAGGGCCTGCCGGAGCAGCTCCAGGGCCCCCTCGCGACCGTGGGCGGCACCGATGAAGCCCACCTTGTGGCAGAACACGGAATCCGGAACCCCGGTGACCCGGGCGAGCTCTTCGAAGCGGAGGCCCCGCCAAGCCTGCGGGAGCAGCACCTTCGATTCATAGCTGGCGGATGTCTTCTGAACGGTCTTA
Organism: Microbacteriaceae bacterium; assembly: GCA_022487185.1. Classification (GTDB taxonomy): domain Bacteria; phylum Actinomycetota; class Actinomycetes; order Actinomycetales; family Microbacteriaceae; genus JAKVJE01. The sequence goes on along the minus strand of JAKVJE010000059.1, from coordinate 3,363 downwards.
ATGGCCCAGTCGCCGTTGGCGTTGGGGAAGACCACGAAGAGGAGGTCGTCCTGCTTCGACGCGATTCCGGCGTGTGGGACGAAGCGGTCGAGCACCACATAGCGCCGGTCGGGGCTGGCCGCATATGCCTCGAGGAATTCCCTCTCGCCGGCAATCGTATCGGCCGTTTTGGCGCGGATACGCAGCAGCACCGTCGTCGCCAGCTGAACGGCAACCGGGAACTGGGTGTCGAACTCCTCGTCGGAGGTGAGGGTCAACGGGTTGAACAGGCCGATGATCTCGGAGAGTTCGATAGGGCGCACCTTGAGATCGCTGATGCGGTAGAGGTCTTGTCCGTTGTCATTCGCGTCGATCGCCTGCACCAGATGGCCGTCGATCCGCTGCCAGAGGTCCTGGTCACCGCCGCAGAAGCCCAGACCGTATTCCTTCCAGAGCAGTCCGAAGGCCGAGTAGAGCACCCCATTCGGGCGGCCGCCGGACGTGTTCTGGTGGTGATCGAACCGGTGCGCCGCCGGGTCGTAGGTTCCGCCCACGTCGAGAACCAGGTCGGCGGAGGCGAGGACTGCCTCGTCCCGGGTACGTACGACCTCGGCCTTCGGGAAGAGCTGCAGGAGGAGCGCGACGGCGAAGACGTCGTCGGCATGGAACTTGCCGTTATGTGTTGCGATGATCACACCCCCATCGTAGGGGGCCCCGCCCACACCCCGGGCGGGAGCACGCCGCACTACCGGCGGCGACGCTCGCGTACCCGCATGCCTACACGGATCGGGGTGCCGACGAACCCGTAGATTTCTCTCAGCCGGCGCACCATGTACCGGCGATAGCCGGCATCCATGAACCCGCTCGTGAACAGGACGAAGGTCGGGGGCTGCGAGCTCGCCTGGGTGGCGAACAGCACCCGTGGCTGTTTCCCGCCACGCAGTGGATGAGGATGCTCCTGGCTGAGCTCCCGCACGAAGGCGTTCAGCTTCCCGGTTGAGATCCGGGTATCCCACCCCGCGAGCGCCGCCTGAAGCGCCGGGACGAGTTTCTCCAAGTGCCGGCCCGTCTTGGCCGAGAGATTGACGCGCGGAGCCCAGGCCACGTGGGCAAGGCGCATGGCGATCCCGTCCTCGAGCCGGGCCCGGGCCTCGTCATCGATGAGATCCCACTTGTTGAAGGCGAGGACGATGGCCCGGCCCGCCTCCAACGCCATCTCCACGACTTTGACGTCCTGATCGGTGATCTCGTCGGTCACGTCGAAGACCACCACGGCCACCTCGCAGCGGTCGAGGGCGTTCTCGGTTCGCAGGGTCGCGTAATAGTCGCTGCCCTGCTGCAGATTGGACCGCCGCCGGATCCCCGCGGTGTCGACGAAGCGCCAGCTCGTGCCGGCGATCTCGACCACCTCGTCGATGGGATCCCTGGTGGTGCCGGCGGTATCTGACACGACCGCCCGGTCCCGGCCGATGGCCTTGTTGAGCAGGCTGGATTTGCCCACGTTCGGCCGTCCGATGATCGCCACTCTCCGGGGACCGCCCGGCTGCAGGGAGGCGACCTGAGAGTGTGCCGGGAGCACAGCGAGGAGGGCGTCGAGGAGGTCGCCGGAGCCCCGGCCGTGCAGTCCTGAAACGGGATGCGGTTCTCCAAGGCCCAGCCCCCAGAGCTCGGCGAGCTCGGCCTCGCGGTGACCGTCGTCCACCTTGTTGGCGGCGATCACCACCGGCTTGCCGGACCGCCGCAGCAGGGGAACGAGTCGCTCGTCCTCAGCGCTCAGCCCCACGCTGGCGTCTACCACGAAGAGCACCGCATCGCTCTCCTGGATGGCGGCTTCCGACTGGTCGGCCACGGCCCGGTCGAGCCCGGCCGTCTTCGCCGACCATCCGCCGGTATCGACGAGGGTGAACGTCCGTCCGCTCCACTCCCCCTGGTAGCTGACGCGATCCCGGGTGACCCCGGGAACGTCCTCGACCACGGCTTGACGCGATCCGATGATGCGGTTGACGAGGGTGGACTTCCCCACGTTGGGACGCCCGATGACGGCCACCACGGGCGGGGCCGGGCGGGGTGCGGCCGCGGCCTGCGGCTCCTCCGGGAGGTCCTCTCCCAGGAGCGCCGCGTCCTCTTCCTCGAGGGCGTAGTCGGAGAGTCCTGCGCGGAGTGCCTCCCCGGTGCTGCGAAGGGTCTGCTCGTCGAGCGACTCGAGGCGCTCGCGCAGGTGATCGTCGTCTCCGAAATCGGGGTCGGTTCCGGGAGTGAGCTCGGTCATGCGATCTCCTCTGTGCTGCGAATGGTCTGTTCGATGAGGGCATCGAGAGCGGTCACGGACTGCTCGAAGTTCAGATCGCTGGTATCGAGCACGGTGACTCCGGGAGCGGCGGTCAGGAATGAGGTGACCGAGGAATCCTTCGCGTCTCGGGCCGCGAGCGCCGCGGCGACCCGAGCCACCTCCGCGTCTCCGCGCTGCCCGGCCCGGCGCCGAGCGCGGGCCTCTGGGCTCGCGGTGAGCAGCACCCGCACGGTTGCGTCCGGGGCGACCACCGTGGTGATGTCCCGTCCCTCGACGACAATGCCGTCCCGGGTCTCCGCCGCGATGAGTGCCCGGAACCGCGCGATGAGCTCGGCACGGACCCGGGGCACCGCGGAGTAGGCGCTCACCCGGCCGGAGACTTCGGGGGTGCGGATTGCTGCGGTGACGTCGGTCTGCGCCACCCAGGCCCGGAAATGTTCCGGGTCCGTCTCCTGCCGGTACGAGAAGGAGGCGCACAGGGACTCGACCTGGTCGGGGTCATCGGGGTTGATGCCCCGGCTGATCCCGAGCCAGGCCATGGCCCGGTAGGCGGCACCGGTGTCGAGGTAGCCGTAGGAGCGGCGGCGTGCGATGGCCCGGGAGACGCTGGACTTGCCCGATCCCGCGGGCCCATCGATCGCAACGACCACTGTCTGACCTGTCACTTCTGCTCCTTTGGCGCACGACGCGCATGTGTGCTGGGGGTTCCGGAGTCGGACGACCGCCCGGCCGGCGCGGTGACCAGTTCCTGAAGTCCCGCAACTTCCAGTCTACCGAGTGCGCGGATCTTCCCCTCGGGGAGTTCTCCCAGGCGCACGGGCCCCTCCTGCAGCCGGACCAGGTCGCGCACGGGATGCCCCACGGCGGCGAGCATCCGCCGCACGATGCGGTTGCGCCCGGAATGGAGCGTGATCCGAACGAGGCTCCGGTCCACGGAGGCGTCCACGATCACGAAGCGGTCTGCGGAAATCGGCCCGTCTTCGAGTTCGATCCCTGCTCTGAGGCGTGCCCCGACCGACGGTTTGACCCGCCCGGTCACCTGCGCCAGATAGACCTTCGGGACTTCGAAGGAGGGGTGCATGAGCCCGTGGGCC
>JAKVJE010000058.1 GCA_022487185.1 Microbacteriaceae bacterium | reverse complement strand
AAGGCACCGGATGAGGAGAGGATAGGAAGAGACACGCCATCTGTCGACGACGCAACAGTTCTCCACAGTTGGCAGATGCTCGCCGGGAGAAGCAGGAAATTCAGCGGGCGCGACGCATGCGTGCCGCACGCCGCTTCAAGGCACGCCGCTCATCCTCGCTGAGCCCGCCCCAGACGCCGCAGTCCTGGCCAGTGCTCAGCGCATATTCGAGGCACATCTCCGTGACCTCGCAGTTGGCGCACACACCCTTCGCCCGATCGATCTGGTCGAGGGCGGGACCGGTGTTACCAACGGGAAAGAACAGCTCAGGATCGCTCTCCAAGCACGCCGCATGCTCACGCCATTCCATCGATCGCACTCCTTCGGAACCGGTCTCCCGGTGACTGATCAAACCCGCGTGCTCGACGCGTCCCAACAACCTCTCGATTGTGACATCCAGCATTAGTGAACGCAATGGATTCGATAGAAAGAGGCGAAGGGTCAGAGCCCATCGATCAGCAGATCCTTATCACGGTCTCAGCTCAGTGGCGCAGAATCAGCCAAACCGCCCAGAGATATAGTCTTCGGTCTCAGCCTTGTCAGGATTTGAGAAGATCTTTGCGGTGTCCGCGTACTCGATCAGATGCCCGGGCTTTCCGGTCCCAGCAATATTGAAGAACCCAGTCATGTCGGAGACTCGAGAAGCCTGCTGCATGTTGTGGGTCACGATGACGATTGTGTACTCCTTCTTAAGTTCCTGCATCAGGTCTTCAATAGCGAGCGTCGAGATTGGGTCGAGTGCGGAGCAGGGCTCATCCATCAACACCACATCAGGTTTGACAGCGATGGTCCGGGCGATGCACAGACGCTGTTGCTGCCCACCGGACAGACCCGCGCCCGGGGCATCCAGCCGATCCTTGACCTCATTCCAGAGGTTCGCACCGCGCAGCGAAGACTCCACCAGATCGTCGGCATCCGACCGGGAGATGCGCTTGTTGTTCAGCTTCACCCCGGCCAGGACATTCTCTTTGATGGACATCGTCGGGAATGGGTTCGGGCGCTGGAACACCATCCCAACCTGACGGCGCACCAGCACCGGGTCGACGCCGGGTCCATACAGGTCGTCCCCATCGAGAAGCACCTTGCCGTCGACACGAGCACCTGGGATGATCTCGTGGATGCGGTTCAGCGTGCGCAGGAACGTGGACTTCCCGCAGCCAGACGGCCCGATCAGCGCGGTAATCGACCGGGGCTTGATGTCCATATTGACATTCTCGACGGCCAGAAAACTGCCGTAGTAAATGTTGAGGCCAATGGCCTCGATCCGTTTCGACATGATGCCTCTCTACGCTCTGTGCCGCTTATCGAGTCTTCGGGGAAAGGAGCTTCCCCAGCAGGCGCGCCCCCACGTTGAGGACCATCGCCAGCAAAATCAGGGTGAGTGCTCCGGCCCACGATCGTGCATCGAAAGCCTCCGGAGGAAGCCCCTTATGCGCGTACTGGTCGTAGACGAACACCGGAAGGGTCATCATCGGCCCCGAGAACAAGTTGTAGTTCATGCTAGGAGTGAACCCGGCGACGATAAGGAGTGGGGCCGTTTCCCCGATCACCCGGCTGATGGCCAGCATGACGCTGGTGGTCAGGCCCGCTGCCGCAGTTCGGACCACAACCCGGAGCACCGTCACCCATTTCGGCACGCCCAGCGCATAGGAGGCCTCACGCAACTCGTTCGGGACGAGCTTCAGCATTTCCTCTGCGGACCGGACCACCGTCGGCACCATGAGCACGGACAGCGCCAGCGCTCCCAGGAATCCCGTCGTGGTGCCCGGACCGATCAAGAGACCCGCCAGAGCCGCGATGAAGAGGCCGGCCACAATGGATGGGATACCCGTCATCACATCCACCAGCGCGGAAAGAACCTTACTTAGGACGTTTCCACGGGCATATTCGGTGAGATAGATCGCAGTGAGGATCCCCACCGGCACCGAGATGATCGTGGCCATCAGGGTGATCAGAAGCGTGCCGATGATGGCGTGCAAGGCGCCGCCCCCGTTGCCCACAATATTTCTCATCGACATCCCGAAGAAGGAGCCATCGAAACGGGTCAGCCCCCGAGCGATCACCGTCCAGAGCAGCGACACCAACGGCACCAGTGCGAGGACGAATGAGGACACGACGAGAGTCGTGATCACCCGGTCTTTGGCCCGGCGCCCACCCTCCACGATCCTGGAGGTCACTCCGAGCAGGATCAGGAACAGGATGATGGCGATGAACGCCACCACGAAGAGGTTCGGAAGATTCCCCACCAGGGCCCAGAGCACGAAGAGGGGAACCGCCACGGCGAACACACCCATGCTCACCATCACACCCGGCCGAAGCCGTCCTGCCGCCAACGTATTCGAGCGATTCGCGTTCATCGTAGAGGTGCTCATCAGTTCGCTCCTGAGAATGCTGCGCGGCGGCGCACGATCCACCGCGCCAGCATGTTGACGAGAATAGTGATGACGAAGAGGATCAGGCCGGATGCCATCAGAGCATTCACCTGGATGCCGCTCGATTCCGGATAATTCAGCGCAATGTTCGCCGCGATCGTGTTCGGGTTCTCGGAGTGGAACAGGGCAAACGAGATCACTTGAGCAGGGGACAAGACCAACATGGCGGCTGCGATGATACCCGGACGGCCGAACGGAAGCACGGCGGTCTTGACCATCTCCCAGCGGGTGGCCCCCAGTGCAAGTGCCGCCTCGATGTGCAAGCGCGGGGTCTGATCGAAGACCTCACGGCACATGGCCGTCATGATCGGAAGGATCATGATGGCTAGCACAATCGCCGCAGTGAGGATGGTGCGCCCATCCGCCGCCACCGGACCGGAGAACAGCGGAATCCAGCCGAGCGCATCAGAGATCCAGGTGTAGACCGGCACGATGCTGGGGGCGAGAACCACGATGCCCCAGAGGCCAAACACCACGGAGGGAACCGCCGCAAGGATATCGATGATGTACCCAAAGATTGTTGCCAGCCGACGTGGCGCGTACTGGGTAACGAACAGTGCGACCAGGATCGAGAACGGCAAGGAGATGAGCAACGCCAAAAATGCCGCCCACACGGTGCCGAAAGCCAGCGGGGCGACATAGGCCCAAAAACTCGTGGGCTGCGAGCTCGACAGCGTCTTCGGATCTGCGAAGAACGCCGGCAGAGAATACGCCGTCAGAAATACGGCCACCGCGGCAAGAACCACCAGAATGAGAATGCCGGCGAAGACGGAGACTCTGGAAAAAACCAGGTCACCGAGCCGACGTTTCGGCTTGGGAATATTCCCTGCCGCTGCGGTCATACCCTTCTTCTTTCTCTACGCTGAGGGGTTGCACCACAACCGTGCAACCCCTCAGTCATATTCTTGCAGCCGACAGGCGACTACTTGATGCTCTCGGCGACCTTCGTCACCTTGGCGGCCAGGGACTTGCTCAGCGGAGCCGACCCTGCAGCCTTCGAGGCGGCCTCCTGGCCGGCATCCGAGGCGACGTACTTGGCGTACGCACTGACAACCTTGGCGACACTGCTGTCGTTGTAGGTCTGGCAAGTGATCAGGTAGCTCACCAGCGTAATCGGGTACTCGCTCGAGTCCGTCGTAGTACGGTTCAGGCTCAGCGCCAGATCGTTGTCGTCGCGACCCTCAACCGACTTCGCAGTCTCGGCCAGAGCGGCTGCACCCTTCGCCGTCGGCTTCACAAAGTCACTGCCCACCTTGATCTGCGCAACGCTCAAGTCGCCGACCTGGGACTCATCTGCGTATCCGATGGTACCGGAGCCGCTCTTCACGGTGGAGATCACACCAGAGGTGCCCTGTGCACCGGAGCCGCCGAACGAAGCGGGCCAGTCACCGCTGGATGCCTCGGTCCAGGTGGAGGCAGCAGCCTGGTGCAGGTAGTCGGTGAAGTTCGCCGTGGTGCCCGAGTTATCCGAGCGGTGAACGGGAGTGATGGTGGTCGACGGCAGCGTCGCGTTCGGGTTCAGCGCCTTGATCTCCGGAGCATTCCAGGTCGTGATCTTGCCAGAGAAGATGCCGGCGATGGTGGCCGCATCCAGCTTGAGATCCTTCACACCGTCGAGGTTGTACACAACCGCGATCGGAGAGATGTAGACGGGGAGGTCAATGGCCTTCGAGCCCGACTTGCAAGCCTGGAAGGTGCCGTTCAGCTCGTCGTCTGACAGAGCGGCATCGGAGCCTGCGAAGTTAACCGAGCCCTGTTCGAACTGTGAACGACCCGCCCCGGAACCGACCGGGTTGTAGGTCACATTGGCACCGCTGTTGGCGGTCTGGAAGTCCTTGATCCACGCCGTCTGCGCAGCAGTCTGAGCGGACGAGCCAGCGCCCTTGATGGTGCCCGATACAGCCTCGGAGGAGGCGGACTGAGACGATGACGACTCGTTCGAGGCACAGCCGGCAAGCGCGAGCGCGGCAAGCGCGACTACGCCGGCCGTCTGGAGGACACGATTCGTTTTCACTGTATGAATCCCTTCAATTTCCGGGGGCAGTAATCCGTGCCCCAACCGAGAAGCTATGTGGTGCAGGTGGCCCGACCGTGATCGGAATCTAAACACCCGGTGAACATCTACGAGATGCTCGAGTCCTTCCAGTCCCCCGTCTCAAGGTAGACAACCTTCTGAGCGATCAGCACCGCATGGTCTGCGAAACGCTCGTGGTACCGGCTCGCGAGGGTCACATCCACCGTGTCTGCGGGAGACCCCTTCCAGCTCGGGGCCAGGACGGTGTCGAACACCGCCTGATGTAGCGTGTCGATCTCATCGTCCTGAGCGGTAATCTCCCGTGCGACCGAGTCGTCCTCCGTCTGCAACAGGATGGGTACCTTCCGGGCGATGTCGATGACGAGCTCACCCATGCGCTGGAATCCAGCCCGGAGCTCACCCGGTACCGCCGATTCGGGGAACCGGTAGCGCGCCAGCTGGGCGATGTGCCCGGCGAGGTCACCCATCCGCTCGATCGAGGCACTCATGCGCAAGGCACTCACGACCGTGCGCAAGTCTTTGGCAACCGGCTGCTGCTTCGCGAGAATCGTGATCGAGAGCTCGTCGAGATCGACCGCAGCATCGTCAATGCGCTCGTCCCCTCCGATGACCTCCTCTGCAAGATGCAGATTCGACGTGTTGAACGCCTCGACCGCCTTGGTAATGGCGACGAGCACCTCGTCAGACAAGCCCACGAGCCGCTGCTGAACGTCAGCGAGCTCTTCCTGGAAAACTTTCCGCACCAGATCCTCCTGCGACTCGGATACCCCCATAGACCTTCTCGATTCTCCTCGTTGAAAGTGAACGACAGGTGACGCACCTCCCACGACTGCATGAAGAAAAGGCGGATCGGAAGCGTCCAATCACCACGTGGCCTAGGCTGGCCGCATGGGCTCCACCACATGGGCGATCTTTGGCGCCATGTTCGGCGCGGCCGCCACGATCCTCCTCGGGGGCATTCTCTGGACCGCACTCCGAACCGCCCAGCAGCAATGGGACAGGCTCGGGACCGCCTTACCGGACGGGGTCATCCAAACCATCCAGGCACTCCAGACTCCCGCCGTCATCCTTGACACCTCACTGAGTGTCGTCGCCGTCAACGAGGCGGCAATCCGAACCGGATTCGTCGTAGAGGGATCCCTCGCCGTGCCGACGCTCGCCACCTGCGCGGCCCGTGCGCGCGCCGATGCGGAACCGTTCACCGATGATGTGCACATCCCCCACCGACGCGGCGCAGACTCACGCTTCACCGTGACCGTCTCCCCGATCGGCCCCCGCTCCCTGCTCATGATCGGCGTCGATCACACCAAAGAAGACCAGGCCGAAGAAGTCAGACGCGACTTCACCGCAAACTTCAGCCACGAGCTCAAAACCCCCATCGCCGGCGCCCTGCTCCTCACCGAGGCGCTCCAGGCGGCCGCGGACGAACCCGAACAGGTGCGCTCATTCGCCGAGACCCTCAACGAGCAGGTGCACCACCTCGAACAACTCGTACACGACATCCTGGAACTCAGCACCGTCGAAAATCGAACCGACCGCTCCACCTACGCAGACGTGGAGGTCAAAGATGCCCTCGAAGAGGCCATCGACGCGAACCAGATCACCGCAGATGAACGACGCATCGCACTCACCGCAGCGTGCCCGAGCGGCACCACGATCTGGGGAGACGCGCGGCTCCTCGTCACCATCCTGAAAAACATCATCGGAAACGGCATCAAGTACTCCGCCCCGGGTGGCCACGTTGGGGTGGGAGTGGCGCGAACCGCCGACACCATCTCAATCATGATCTCCGATAAGGGGATGGGGATCCCCGAAGAGGAGCAGGAACGCATCTTCGAACGTTTCTACCGCGGAGACAAGGCCCACAGCACCTCTGAAGGGACTGGGCTCGGTCTGAGCATCGCCGTCCACGCCGCCCGTACCCTCGGCGGACAGATCACCGTCTGGTCTCGACCCGGCATCGGCTCCACATTCACCATCTCGCTTCCCGCCGCGGGGCGCGGCACGTCCGCCCCTGCCCTGGACACTGCACCGAACGAAGGAACACACCATGTCACGCATCCTGCTCATTGAGGACTCTGCCGCGATTTCGCAACCGCTCTCCTTTCTTCTGCGGCGCGAAGGCTACACAGTGGATGTGGTGGATGACGGAGCGCAGGCGGTTCCCACCTTTGAGCAGACGAACCCCGATCTCATCCTGCTGGACCTCATGCTCCCCAATGTGCCCGGCATCGAGATCTGCCGCCAAGTGCGCGCACAGTCATCCGTGCCCATTCTGATGCTCACGGCGAAGAACTCCGAGACAGACATCGTGGTTGGGCTCGAGGCCGGGGCGGACGATTACGTCACCAAGCCCTATTCCTCGGGCGAGCTCATGGCACGCATCCGCGCCGCACTACGCAGACAGCGCCGTGGGAAGCCTCAGGAAGAGGCCTCCCACCTTGAGGCCAACGGAATCACCGTCGACCTCGACTCACACGAGGTGACCGTCGACGGCACCCAGGTCTACCTCCCACTCAAGGAATTCGAACTCCTGAGCTTCCTGCTCGCAAACGCTGGCCGAGTCCTCCCCCGAGGACGGCTCCTGGATCAGGTGTGGGGAAGCGACTACTACGGCGACAGCAAGACCCTGGACGTCCATATCAAGCGGGTCCGGGCCAAAATTGAACCGGATCCGAAGCATCCGCGCAGAATCGTGACGGTCCGTGGCCTCGGATACAAATTTGAAGAGGGTGAGCCAGACAAAGTCGCCTAAGCTGGAAGTAGGAACTCATCCGAGTGACACAAGGAGGCGTCATCATGGTTGATACACCAGTCATCCTGGTCGGCACGGACGGCTCAGACCCAGCACACGAGGCGATGCAGTGGGCGGGGACGTGGGCGAAGGCCCATGGCGGCAAGCTCGTCCTTCTCACCGTCGCAGATCTCACTCCCGTCTCCGGGGCGGCCGCGCTCTTCGCGGAGGCCGAGAAAGAGGCGACCGAGCTGAATGCCCACGAAATGGAGTACTTCGCCACACTGTCCATTCCAGTTCCAGTCGAGCCCCGCATCCGCAGCGGAGTCCCCGCAGCGATCTTTGAAGAGGAATCTCACACCGCCGACCTGGTCGTCGTGGGCACTCACAAGGGCGGGCTGTTCAAAGACGCGTTCTTCGGTACCCGGGGCGTCCGCATCGCCTCGGCCTCCGATGCGCCCGTCGCTGTGATTCCGGTTCTGCCTGCAGGGACTCCCCGTCAAGGCGTTGCCGTCGGAGTGAGCTTCGACGGGTCCTCGCAGGATGCGATCACGTTTGCTGCCGAGGAGGCGCTTCGCCTCAACGAGACCCTCACCCTCGTCTCCTCATGGGCCATGCCCGTCGCCCCCGGCTACGACACCACCTGGTCGTATGAGGTCAGCCAGTCGCTGCAGGACGACACCGAGCAGGCCCTCCAAGAGGTCAAGAAGCGCCTGATCGAGCACTATCCGGCACTCAAGGTCGACACACTGGTCAAGGAGGGCGGCCCCGTCCACACGCTCGCCGATGCGGGCAAGACGGCCCGGCTCACCGTCGTCGGGAATCACTCCCGGAACGCCCTCGGGCGGCTCCTGCTCGGCTCCGTCAGCCACGGACTCCTGAACAACATCACCTCACCGGTGGTCGTGGTGCGGCTCAAGAAGTAACGTTCCACCACGCCCTCGAGCAAGGGGCGCATCCGCAGACGGATGCGCCCCTCATTCCGTCCCTGGACCTGGGGTTGAGCGAAGGATCAGGAATCGATGCCCAGCTCGCGCCGGAGCAGAGCCACATGCCCCTTAGCGCGAACACGGTACTTCGCCAGAACCAGGGCACCGGACGCATCCACCACAAAGGTCGAACGCAGTACTCCCAGAGAAGTGCGGCCGTAGAGCTTGCGCTCGGCCCAGGTTCCATACAGACGGTGGACAGTCAAATCCGTGTCGCTGAGCAACGGGAACGTCAGACTGTCCCGCGCTCGGAACTTGGCGAGCTTCGCAACCGGATCCTTTGAAATACCGAGCACCTGATACCCGGCGGCTTTCAGAGAGGAGAGGCTGTCACGGAAATCGCACGCCTGGGTCGTGCATCCCGGCGTCATCGCAGCTGGATAGAAATACAGGATGACTGGATGCCCGCGGAACGCCGAGAGCGTCACCATCTCGCCGGTGTCTGAGGGGAGCGTAAAGTCTGGGGCCATCTGGCCCGGTTCAAGTCTGACAGTTTCAGTCATGTACCCGATGCTAGGTGGTGGATGTGCCGGTGACCAGCAGTTGCATCTCGAAATCCGGGTGCTAAACTTACTGCTTGGTTCGCATGGTGGTTACACCGCGATGCGCCTCTCTAGCTCAATTGGCAGAGCAACTGACTCTTAATCAGTGGGTTGTGGGTTCAAGTCCCACGGGGGGCACCAATACTCCGGCTTCAT
>JAKVJE010000057.1 GCA_022487185.1 Microbacteriaceae bacterium | reverse complement strand
CATCCGCAAGGCAGAAGACCGCCGATTGCCCCCAGTCTGAGAGATAGCCGTACTCCGCACGCTTTCGGCGCTGATTCTCGATCGCGATGAAGTTTGTCCCGCCGGCACCCGCCACATCGACCGCGGCCACCCCGAGCCCCGAGAGCTGCAAGATCGAGCGACGGCTGAGCCCGAACCCGACTTCCTTGACCAGCACCGGAACCGGAACCGCCTCTGCGATCGCCGCGATACGGTCGGGCCAGGTCGAGAACACGCGATCCCCCTCAGGCATCACCAGTTCCTGGGCCGGATTCACGTGAACCTGCAGCGCATTCGCGTGCAGCATCTCCACCGCCCGGAGGGCGCCCTCCGGGCTCACCGTCGGCCCGACATTCGCGAAGACGAACCCGTCCGGATTCCCCTCGCGCACCACGCGGAAGCTCTCCTCGCGCTCGGGCGCAGTCAGGGCGACCCGCTGACTCCCCGTGGCGATGGCCACTCCAGTGGCCGCGGAGGCGCGCCCCAGACCCGCGTTGATCCGGGCGGTGCGCTCGGTGCCCCCGGTCATGGCGTTGATGTAGAACGGCAGCCGCCAGTCCGCCCCCAGCAGATGCGTCGCCGTCGAGACCTGTGCCAGGTCAACGCCCCCGAGGCTCTGGTGGAGAAACGCCACATCGTCGAACCCGGTCCGCCGGGACTCGTCGCGCAGCGACTCCGCGAGTCGCACATGTTCGTCCTTGCGCTCAGCGCTCACCGGGCACCTCCCGGCTCGGCTGCGCGTGCAGGTCGAGAGGCCGAATCCCCTCCGCCGCCCACGCCAGCTCGATCTCCTCGAGATCGGTACTGCCCCGGTCGCAGAGCACGATGCCGCAGTCGCCGCCGCCCGCTCCCGAACTCTTCGCCGCGGCGCCGGCCCGCACCGCAGCCTCGACCAGACGGGTGAGCTGCGGGGTTTCAATCACAATGCCGGTGTGCTCACTCAGCTGATTCAGCAGCCGCCGGTTTTCGGTGATCCGAGTCAAGATGCCCGCAGTATCTCCGGCCGAGAAGGCCCCGACCAGCCCTTCGACGCAGTGTTCGCTGCGGCTCAGGAACTCCGTGTAGTGCGTCCCCTGCAATCCCTTGCGCGCCTGCACATCGCCGACCAGACGGGAGGTGGATGCCGGAGTCCCGGTCCACCCCACCAGCAGCCCGAGCTCCCAGGGCGGGGTGAGGGGCCGGACGGAGAGCCCGGGCCAGTCCATCGAGATCAAGTCGCGAATCGGGACGTCGAAGCGCTGCTCCCGCAGCCATCCCCGGTCAAAGGAGGTGTAGGCGATCCAGCCCCCGAACATGCTGGCGGCGATGTCACCGCCCGACCCGGAGCGCTGCACCTCATCCGAGGCGATGAGCGCGAGTTTGAACAGTTCCATCTCCGTCAGCGGAAGCCCGTAGAACGCGGCCAGAGCACGCACCGTGGCCACGGTGACCGCAGCCGAAGACCCCAACCCGAATTTGCGCCCGGAAGCATCATCGAGCTCACTGGTGATATCGAGATCGAAGAGACTCAGGGGGACCCGGACCGCCCGACCGAGCTCCTCCACCGTGCGGATGGCCGCCAGCACGAAGCTGTAGGGCGTCTCCTCGTAGTCAATGACCAGGTCGCCGTCGCGCCGGTGCCAGACGAGGGGAAGATTGGCGAACTGATCCGAGCGGATGTGCCCCTCCCCGACCGCGGGCCCGACCCGCACCGTGATGAAACGGTCGACCGCCACGAGAACGGCCGGGCGGCCGGTCTCTACCACCGCATATTCGCCGGCGATATAGAGCTTCCCGGGGGCACGCATCTCGATCACAGTTCCGCTCCTTCACGCACGCGCACGCCGTGGCCCATCCCGTTGGCGGTGACGGTGGCCTCGGGGAGCCGCCGCCGCATCCACCCGAGCAGATCGGCCGAGTGTGCGGCGTCGGTGACCACCTTCACATTCGGCCCCGCATCGATGGTGGCCCAGGCGGGAAAGCCTGCGGCCCGGGCTTCCCGGACTGCGGCGAGCGCCCCCAGCGTTTCCGGCATCCAGTACAGGATAGCCGGGCGGGCCGCCAGCATCGTGGCGTGCATGCCGAGTGCATTGGCCTCGATGACCGGACCCGCGCTCTCCAGATCGCCCCGCTCAAGTGCGGCGGACACCTCTCGCAGATCCTCGGTGCTCCGGGTGGCCCAGGCCTCGTAGAGCGGAGACGTGCGGACGGTCCGGCGCATGGCCTCCCGGCTCGAGATGGCCTTCGGCGCCCCCGACAGCGTGATCACGAGGACCGACAGATCCGTTCCGCAGGGCACCGGCTCTGCAAACGAGGTGGCGTCGTCACTGCCCGCATGCCACACCACCAGCCCCCCGAATACCGACCGGGACGCCGAGCCGGATCCGCGCCGGGCCAGGCGCGACAATGCCCGATCGTCGAGGTCGAGGCCTGCCGCCCGAGCCCCGGCCGCCGCGAGGGCGGCGAAGCCGGAGGCCGAGCTGGCCAGCCCTGCCGCGGTCGACACCCGGTTCTGGGAAACCACGCGGGCGGGACGCGACTCGACGGACCGGGAGCGGATGAGATCCAGGAAAACGCTGACCCGCCGAAGCTGCTCCCCCGAACGTGGGACCCCGTCCAACACGAGTTCGTCCTGGGGGGCGCCTCCGAAGACGACCGTCGTCGTCGTCTCCAGTCCGTCGAGCGTCACCGAGAGGCTGGAGGTCCGGGGCAGGTGCAAGCGATCGTCGGCCTTGCCCCAGTACTTGATCAGCGCGATATTCGCGTGAGCGGTAGCGGTCGCGGCGCCCTTCACACCGAGACCTCGGTGGTCTCCGGGGCGTGCACCCAGGTGCGGACGGCACCGGCCTCCCGGAGCGCGACGCGGATCCGTGCCGCGTCGGCCAGTGACCCCGCCACAGCGATCACGCAGCCCCCCAGTCCCCCACCGGTGAGCTTGGCGCCGAGGGCCCCCGCCTGCCGGGCCGCCCTTGTCAGCGCATCCAGCCGGGAATCGCTGACCCCGAGCCTCGCGAGCAAGACCTGCGCCCGGTTCATCTTGTTCCCCAGAGCGTGGGCGTCCCCGACGCGCACATCGCGCACGGCGGCGCGCGCCAGTTCACCCAGGCCGACCAGGATGCGTCCGATGCCCTCGTGGTCATGCTCGTACCGGACCCGGACCCCGGAGACTGCCTCCCTGGTGCTGCCGTGCACGCCAGAATCTGCCACCACGATTGGTGCGTCCAACCGCATTCGAACCAGTCGCATCCGTCCGGAATGGAAATGGATGGGCCCGCGGGCGGCCGTCGCCACGGCATCGAGCCCAGAGGGCCGGCCGTGCGCGATACGCTCCGCCTGCTGCGTGAGCTCGAACAGCCGCTGCCCATCGGCGGAGACATCCATCGCATTCAAGATCGCTCGGATCACCGCCCCTGCGGATGCCGCCGAGGAGCCGAGTCCCCGCTCCGGAGGAAAGTCACTGGAGGTCTCGACCGCCACGGAGACACCGGGAGCGCCCGCATAGTCGAGGGCAACCTCAATCGCCCGTCGCACCGAGGCGAACGCCCCGCCGGAATCTTTGAGCGACCCGTGATACCCGAGACCCTCCAGGGTGGAGTCCCCGACCACGGGACGGACCCGGGCACGCATCCGCAGGCTGTGCAGGGGCAACGCAAGAGCCGGATGACCGTAGACCACCGAGTGCTCTCCGAAGAGAATGATCTTGGCCCAGGTCTCGCCGTAACCCTCGTGGGGCACCGTTTGCACGCTCGCTCGCCTTTCCCGGTGGCCGGCGGCGCACCGTTTCAGCCGTGGAATGGCTGAATCATTCACGGTAAAGCATAGGAGCAGGATTGGCGGATCGCATTGCCGTTCGGTCACGACTCAGCATCAAAATCGTCTCAGCACCATAGACTGGCCGGACATGAGTCCTTGGAAAACACCCCCGGCGGGGACTCCCCGCCCCCATGCCGGAACGATTGAGACGGCCGCCGAGGCCCTCACGGGCCGGACCCTGACCGTCATCACCGGAGCCGGAGTCTCAACCGATTCCGGACTCCCCGACTACCGTAGTCCCGGCGCCCCGGCCCGGCATCCGGTGACCTTCGACCAGTTCACTTCCGATCAGCGGTACCGGACGTATTACTGGGCCCGCAACTATGTGGGCTGGCGGCACTCGGTGACGCGGACGCCGAATGAATCGCACCGCCAGATCGCGCGACTGGAACGGGCCGGGGTGGCACTGGGGGTCGTCACCCAGAACGTGGACCTGCTCCACGAGCAGGCGGGAGCCACGCGGGTCGTCGATCTGCACGGCCGATGGGATACGGTGCGCTGCCGGCGCTGCGGGGCGGTATTCACCCGCGATGAGCTGGAGCACCGGCTCGACTCCCTCAACCCCGGTTTCGAGGAGCGGGTCGGCGCCGTGGGGAACGTCGAAATCGCCCCGGATGCGGATGCAGTCCTGACCACGACCGAGGGCTTCCATGTGCGGGCATGCTGGGCCCCGACCCCAGACGGGATCACCCGGCACGATGCCGGGTTCGCCCGGCCCGGGGAGTGCGGCGGGATGCTCAAACCGGACATCGTGTTCTTCGGTGAGGTCGTCCCCAAACGGCGCTCTGAGGCGGCCGCCCGGCTCGTGGACGAATCGGAGGGGTTGCTGGTGGTGGGCACGTCACTCGCCGTGCACTCCGCCCTCCGGCTGGTCCGTCGCGGGGTCTCGGCGGGGAAGCCGCTGGTGGTTGTGTCCCGGGGCTCGACTCGTGGGGATGATCTCGCCTCGGTCACCATCGAGGGGGGAGCGGCTCCCGTGCTGCGGGGACTCGTGCCCCTGCTGATCGAGCGTTTCGCCTAGGGACTCCGGGCAGCTCCCGACGACACGACGAACGGCGCCCGCCTTCCTTGAGCGGAAAGGCGGGCGCAGCCGTCGTCTGGGTGAACGAACTCAGCCGAGCTTGGCCAGGCTCTCGACGGTGATGTCCTTCAGGGTGCGGGCCGAGGCCTGCATCTTCTCGGATTCAGAGGCCGACAGCGGAAGCTCGAAGACCCGCTCGATACCGGCGGCCCCGATGGAGGCGGGAGTTCCGATGTAGATGTCCTCGAGCCCGTACTGTCCGTCGAGCGGCGCACCGACCGGAAGGACCGCGTGCTCGTCCCGGAGGATCGCCCGGGTAATCCGCGCGAGGCAGGTGGCGACACCGTAATAGGTTGCGCCCTTGCCGTTGATAATCGCGTAGGCCTTGTGCCGGGTCTGATCCTCGATCTCGGCGAGCTCTTCGTCGTCAATGCCCTGGGCATGGGCGTATTCGAGGAACGGGACTCCGGCGATTCCGGCCGCCGTGTACGCGGCAAATTCCGAGTCGCCATGCTCTCCGAGGATGCTCGCATCGATGCTGCGGGGGTCGAGTCCGAGGCGCTTGCCCAGCGCGACACGGAGCCGCGAGGAGTCGAGCGAGGTCCCGGAACCGATGACCCGTTCCTTGGGGAGACCCGAGAACTTCCAGGTCGCGTAGGTGAGGATGTCCACCGGGTTCGCGGAGACGAGGAAGATTCCGTCGAATCCGCTGGCCATCACCGGCTCCACGATGCCCTTGATGATCTTGAGGTTACGGTCGATGAGTTCGAGCCGGGTCTGTCCGGGCTTCTGCGGAACCCCGGCGGTGATCACGACGAGATCGGCGTCGGCCGCATCGGCATAGCTTCCGGAACGGACGGTCTTCGGATAGGTGAAGGCCTGTGCATCCTCCAGGTCGAGAGCATCGGCCTTGGTGCGATCCTCCAGAATGTCGACGATCACGAGTTCATCGCCGAGCCCCTGATGCATCAATGCGAAGGCATAGCTCGACCCGACGGCTCCATCCCCGACGAGGACGATCTTCTGGTGGGCGGGAAAATGATCTTCGGTCATAACAGTTCTCTCCTTTGAGACTGATGAGGAATATTTCCTACACTTGTATACTAGTTCGTTCTGACGGTCGGGCCTAGGCAGGGTGCGTCACCCGGGAAAGACGCACCCCCGGCCCCACGTCTTAGACTGTGCGCGTGAGTGAAACCGGCCGTATCTCCCCCGAAAGCGCATACCCCCAGCTCAATGCGAGAACGGGGAGATTCCGCTTCGGAGCACCCCGCAACGCGATCTGCATCGGTCCGGAGGGTGCACACGTGCTGTTTTTGCGCTCCGCGGGCCCCGAGACCCCGGAACATGCGCTCTGGTGCGGACAGATCGACCCCACCGGGCGCTGGCAAGAGCACCTCCTCGCCGACCCCACGGCACTCGGGAGCTGCGAGGTTCCCGCCGCCGAACGGGCCCGCCGAGAGCGGCTCCGCGAGAACGCCGCCGGGATCACGGCATTCTCGGTGGATTCTGCCGGGTGCCGGGTCGTCTTCGCCTTCGGAGGGCGCCTCTGGACGGTCGAGGTCGACGGAGCCGACCCGCGGGCACTCCCCAGCAGCACCCCGGTCATTGCCCCCACGATCTCCCCCGACGGCCGTTGGGCGGCCTACAGCACGGGGAAGCGCGTCCATATCACCGCACTGGACGGGACCGGGGACCATCCGGTCACCCCGGAAGACGACGCCACCTGGGGTCTGGCCGACTTCATCTCCGGGGAGGAGATGGACCGGTACCAGGGCATCTGGTGGGCACCGGATTCGGCAGCCCTGCTCATCCAGCGCACCGACGAAACTCACGTCCCCGTCTGGCACCTCAGCGACCCGGCCCATCCGGAACGAGAGGCGCGCACCGTCCGCTACCCTCGAGCGCTCAGCCGGAACGCTCGCACCGATCTGGTTCGGGTCGACCGCAGCGGCGAGCATCTGACCCTCATTCCCTGGGACCACGATCGCTTCGAGTACCTGGCACGGGTCTCCTGGGGGCCGGTCGGGGCCCCTCTGCTCCTGGTGCAGTCCCGGGACCAGCGCAGTGACCAGGTCCTGGCGGTGGCCGCGGATGCGACGACCTCGGTCCTCCGCACGCATGAGGCCCCCGACTGGATCGCGCTCTTCCCGGGAGTCCCCACCTGGACGCCCCGGGGCTCACTTCTGACGGTGGAAGAGGACCGCACCACCGACACCTATCGACTGGCGGCGGACGGGGTCTGCTTCAGCCCGGAGGGCTGGCAGATCGACGCGGTGCTCGACGCAGGGCCCAAAGATGTCCTCGCCACCGCCCGGCGAGACCCCGAGACTCTGGTGGTCGTCCGGTTCCCCTATGAGGGAGGGGCCGAGCCCGTCTCCGACCCGCTCGGGGTTGCGGTCGCCCACCGGAGGGGCGCCGGACGCATCCTCTCCCAGTCCGGCCTCGGCGCACCGCGAACGCTCGAGTACCGGATCGGGGACCGCCGCGCGACGATCCCGTCCTTTGCGCTCTCACCCGAGACACCGAGGGTGCAGCTGTGCCGACTCGGCCCGAGGGAGCTGCGGACGGCGATCATCCGCCCCCGAGGCCGGGTGAAGGGTCCCCTCCCCGTACTCTTCGCCCCCTATGGCGGGCCAGGAGCGCAGCGCGTGCTGCGTTCCGACGCGCTCTACTGGGAATCGCAGTGGTGGGCGGATCAGGGATTCCTCGTGGTGAGCACCGACGGGCGGGGCACCCCGGGACGGGGACCGGCCTGGGATCGCTCTGTCCTGGAGGACTTCGCCGGCACCCTGGACGACCAGGTCGAGGCTCTCGAGCATCTCCGGGAGGCCGCCCCGGAGGCCGACCTCACCCGGGTCGCCATCCACGGCTGGTCGTACGGCGGGTATCTTTCGGCCCTGGCCGTGCTGCGCCGCCCCGACCTGTTCCACGCCGCCGTCGCCGGGGCCCCGCCCACCGACTGGACCCTCTACGACACCCACTACACCGAGCGGTACTTGGGCTTCGATCGAGCGGTCTACCAGCGCAACAGTCTGCTGGATGACGCACCGGGGCTGTCCCGGCCGCTCATGCTCATCCACGGATTCGCCGACGACAATGTCACCGTGGCCCATACGCTGCGTCTCTCCCAGGCGCTCCTTCGGGCCGGCCGTCCCCACACCGTTCTGCCCCTCACCGGCATCACCCATATGGCCAACGACCCGGCTACCGCAGAGAATCTCCTGTTGCTGCAACGGGAGTTTCTGACGCAGGCACTCGGCAGCACCACCACAGACCACGGCCCCGAACGAGAAGGAATCGTATGAGCACCACCGACGCAGCCCTCCAGACTCTGAGTGATGAGTACTGGCTCTGGCGTGCGAGCGAACAGCCCCAGACCGACGACGACATCCCCCGACTTCTGCGCCCAGCCGGATGGCGCCCCGCCTGGGATCCCGAATCGGTGGCCGGGTACCGCAGGGCCCTGGACGGCTTCGAGGACCGGTGGGCCGCGATCTCTCTGCCCGACCCGCAGGGGGCCTCCCCGGCAGAACGCGCCACCATCGTCGACCATGCGCTGCTCGGCTCGGCGATCGCCCGAGCCCGCTTCGAGCTGGATGTGACGAGGGCCTGGGAGCGCGACCCCGGCTTCACCGTCGACCAGGCAGCCGGGGTCTACTTCACGCTCCTGCGCGACCCCGCCCCGTTCACGCCGTCCCGCACCGCCGCAATCCTCGCCGCCCTGCGGGACGTGCCCAGGGTTCTGGACGAGGGGCTCGCCAATCTGCGCGGACACGCCACAGAGGAGCCCACCAGGCTCGCCGCGGAGACACTCCGGACCGCCGCCGGGATGGGGGGCGGGGAGAGCCTGCGCTGCTCCAGCCAGGCGCTCGCCGAGGTCGTCCCGCCCGATCAGGCCGGACAGATCCGCTCCGCGGGACAGGCTGCCGGGGACGCCCTCGATGCCTTTGCCCGGGCTCTGGAAACACTCGACACCGCCCCCTGGCACCCGATCGGGGAAGACCTCTTCCGCGAGTTCCTGCGCACGGTGGCGCTCAATCCGGCGGACCCGCAGGAGCTCCTCCTCGTGGGCCGGCTGGAGTACGAGCGCGCCGTCGCCTTCAGCGTCATCGAGTCCC
>JAKVJE010000056.1 GCA_022487185.1 Microbacteriaceae bacterium | reverse complement strand
CCGGAGGGCGCGTTGTGCAGCGTCCCTCCGACGGCGGCGGCGAATTCTTCCAGTGTCCCGGCGATCATCGGGCCACTCCATCCGAGGAAAGGTGGTGCTGTGGGACGGGTGCCGGCTCCCAGCCGGCCTCCCGCAGGGCCTCCCGGGCCGCTCCACGCGAGGAGTAAGGCAGCTTCCGCCCCCGCACCTCGTGGTAGTCCTCATCGCCGGGTCCGCAGACGATAATCGTGTCCTCGGGGTGCGCGAGGGCGACCGCCCTCCGGATGGCGGACGCAGGATCCCCCACCTCGAGGATTTCTGCCTGGCCCTGGACCGCCCGAGCCCCGGACAGAACGGCGGCACGGATGGTGGCCGGGTCCTCGAAGCGCGGGTTGATGTCGTCAACAATGAGAATGTCGCTGCGCTCTGCGGCGGCACGCCCCATGTCCGGGCGCTTGTATGGGTCCCGGCCGCCGTCGGCCCCCAAGATGCAGAGAACGCGCCCACGGGCCTGGGCCCGAATCGCATCCAGTGTGCGCTCGATGGCGTCGGTGGTGTGCGCATAGTCCACGAAGAAAGTGGGTCCCTCGGGGCCGGAGACCTTTTCGAGCCGCCCTGGAACGTAGACATGCGAGAGAACGTCCTCGGCGAGGGCGGCGCGGAGCTGCTCCGGGGGGACTCCACCGGTGGCAAGCTCGATGACGGCCATGGCCGCGTTGACGCACATGTGCGCCCCGGGCACGGACAGCTCAATGTGGTAGCGCTGCCCTCCGGGGCCCCGGAGGTCACTGCTGGTGCCTCCGCCGAGGTGGTGCTCGAGATCGATGCGCCAGTCCGCATCCGCCCCGATGGCCACGGTGGTCACCGGCACGGTGACTTCCGATGCGAGCCGCACCCCCCACTCGGTTTCGAGAGAGATCACAGCATGGCCGCAGAGATCGGGCTCAAAGAGACGCCGCTTGGCCTGGTAGTAGGCCTCCATATCGGAGTACTCGTTGAGATGCTCATGGCTGAGGTTGGTGAACCCTGCGACATCTACGAAGGTCCCATCGATGCGGTGCGAGGACATGGCCTGGGCCGAGATCTCAAGGACAATGGCATCGGCGTGCAGCTCCCGCATCGTGGCGATCAGGGACTGCAGCTGGCTGGCCTCCGGCGTCGTCAGGGCGCTACCGAAGAGGGTGCTGCCGACGTGGCGTTCCACCGTGGTGCTGAGTCCGGTGGTCCGTCCGCTGTGTCGCAGCAGAGCATCCATATAAAAGGCCGTGGTGGTCTTCCCGTTGGTCCCGGTGATCCCGAAGGTGAGGACGTGGTGGTCGAGGTTGCCGTAGAACCAGGCGCTCAGGGGGCCGAGCGCACGTCGGGGATCCGGCACGGCGAGGACCGGAATGGTCACCTTCGGGTCTTCTTCGGAGAGCGAGCGCCCCTCGTCATCGGTGAGCACGAGCCGGGCTCCCCGGGCCTGGGCGTCGCCGGCGAATTTGGCCCCGTGGGTATGCTGCCCCCGCATCGCAACGTAGAGATCGTCCGGGCGGATGTCTCCGGTCGCCATCGTGATCCCCCGGATGCGGTCCTCGGCCCCCGTCTGGGGACTCGGCACATCGAGCCGTGCAGCGATTTCCGCCACCGTGTGTTCCGGGGCGACGCGGGGCCGCACCAGTGGTGCCCGACGATTCGACACTGTTTCTCCTTACCGCTGGGGAATCTCCCAGGTTATTGTCTCACTCAGTTACCAGGTCACCGCGTCATCGACGGGCTGCGCGTTGTCGGGGGCGACCTTTTCGGTGGTGAGGACCTGAGTGAGGATGTCGTGCGCGAGCGTCATGGTGCCCGCGGAGGTCTTCTCGGTCTGGGGGTCGTAGACGGTAATGCCGACGACATAGCGGGGGTTGTTGGCCGGGGCGATGAACATCACCGAGGTGACGTAGTGATTCTTTTCGTATCCTCCGCTGGAGGAGGCGATCTGTGAGGTCCCGGTCTTGGCTGCCAGCACGTAGCCGGAGATCTGTGCCGGCTTCGCGTCGTACTTGTAGACGATCTGTTCCAGCATGCCGATGGTCTCTTTGGCCACGTTGGCGGGGAGAATCCGTTTGCTCGTGCTCTTGGTCTTCTTCGAACCGCAGCTCGCCACAAGGCTCGGCGACACCTTGACTCCCCCGTTGGCCAGGGCCTGGTACGCACTCACCATCTGAATCGGGGTGGCGGTCATCCCCTGGCCGAACATGGTCGTGAAATGGGTGATGGTGTCCCACTTCTGCCAGGGGTGGAGGACCCCGGAGGCCTCGGCGGGGAAGCCGATGCCGCTGGGCTGCCCGAAGCCGAACGCCTGAAGGTTGTTGTATCGGCTCTCGTCCGAGACCGTCTTTCCGACCTGGATGATCCCCGTGTTCGACGAATACATGAGAATACCGGCCAGCGTGAGCTGCAGCGGGCCATGGGACCAGGCGTCGGAGATGCTGTGCCCGGCCCCGGTATCGAAGCTGTTCGGAGCAATATATTTGGATTCCGCCGTAGCAGTTCCCTGCTCCAAGGCCGTCACCGCGGTGATCATCTTGATCGGGGATCCGGGCTCATAGGTGGACTGGAAGATCCGGGAGCCCCGGTCGGAGGCATCCACCCCGGTCACATTGTTGGGGTCCACGCTGGGGGTTTCTGCGGCGACCAGGAGCTCACCGGTCTTCGCGTCCATCACCGTGGCGGTGATCCATTTGGATCCGAGCTCCGCCTGCCGATCGTTGAGCTTCTGCTGCACGTACCACTGCAGATCCCGGTCGATGGTGAGGCGCACATTCTTTCCGTTGCGCACCTTCTTCTCGGTGACCGTGGTGCCGGGGAGGCGGATGCCGGTGGCGCTGCGCTCGTAGGTCTGCTTCCCGTCGCTGCCGCTCAGGCAGGTGTTCTCCATGCGTTCCACGCCGGACTGGGGCTGGGTCTGCCCGTCGAGGTAGCCGACCAGGTTGCCCGCGACGGCGCCCGAGGGGTAGATGCGCTTCTGCGTGGTCTCGAACACGAACCACGAGACGCCGAGATCGTTCAGCTTCGTGTACTGCGAGGAGGTGAGGTCTTGAGCGATGATCTGGTATCTGGATTTCCCGGTAAATTTGCTCCGGATGTCTTGGGCGTTCCCACCGACGATCGCGGCCACCTTGGCAGCGATGTCGTTCAGGGAGAGCTTGACGGTGCGCTTCCCCTCGGTGGTGGTGACCGGGGCCGCGACGGTCTGGTCGATGACCAGGCGGTATCTGGTGACCGTCTCGGCGAGGACCTTTCCATTCCGGTCGAGGATGCGCCCGCGCTGCGCGGTGAGGGTGACCGGCACTTCGCGCTTCCCGGCGGCCTGCTTGTCGAGCGCGTGCGCCTGGAAGACCTGGATCTGGACGAGCCGTCCGGCGCAGGCAACGCTGATGACGGTGAAGAGGAGGAGCAGGATTGCCACCCGCCCGCGGAACCGGTGCCGTCGTGTTCCGCCTGTCTGCATCGTCATCACTGTCCTGCCCTGTTCATGGTGCCGAACATATCAGCGGAGGGTGGCGGCCGGCAGTTCGTTGTCGGTGGTTCCGGATCCGCTGCTGGAACTCGAGCCGGTCGCGACCGTCTTCTCCTTTGACGAGGCCTCGGTACTGCTCTTGCCGGACGCCTGCTGCTGGGTGGAACTGTCGGTGGATGCGGCCGAGTCTTCCTGCCCGGACGCCGTCTGGCCGGCCGTCTGAAGGACGGCGTTCGCGACGGACTGTCCGTCGGAGCCCACGGACCCGCCCGGGGTTCCGGAGGACCCGAGGACGGTGCCGGCGGTCACATCGATGAACTGCGGAGAGCCGCTGGAGACCATGCCGAGTTTCTCGGCGGCCGCGGAGAGGTTCTGGGGGGACTGCTTGGCGGCGATCTGCTCCTTGATGGGCTGAGCGGTCCGGGTGAGCTGCCGGGACTGCTGCTGCAGGGCGGAGAGTCGGTAGGTGCTGTGGGCGACCCCGATGCTGATGATGAGCTGTGCCGCGAAGGCGGCCGCGATGAGCGCGATCAAGACGGTGACATGCCAGATGCGGATGCGGTGGCGAATCATCTCAACTGCGCTCCCTCATTTTTTCGACGGCTCGCAGACGCACGGAGGCGCTGCGTGGGTTGTGTGCCCGCTCTTCGGTTCCGGCCTGCTCGGCGCCCCGCACGAGGGTGCGTAGCAGCGGGGCGTCCTCCGGCCGGAGCACCGGCATGTCGGGCGGAGCGCTGGAGGTGGAGGCTTTGACGAAGGTGCGCTTGACGATCCGGTCTTCGAGCGATTGGAAGCTGAGGACGACGAGACGGCCACCGACACGGAGGCTGTCGATCGCCGCGGGAAGGGCGCGTGCCAGCACCTCGAGTTCTCCGTTGACGGCGATCCGAAGAGCCTGGAAGACGCGTTTCGCCGGATGCCCCCGGTGTTCTCCGCGGGGGGCGGCGGTCTGGATGAGCCCGGCGAGGTCGTCGGTGGTCTCGATGGGCCGCTCGGCCTGCCGGTCCAGGATGACACGGGCGTAGCGGCGGGCGTGCGGCTCCTCCCCGTAGAGGCGCAGCAGGCTGGTGAGTTCTCCGAGATCGATGCGTGCGAGGAGCTCCGCCGCAGTCGCACCGCGGGTCTGGTCCATACGCATATCGAGGGGGGCCGGACGCGAGTACGCGAAGCCACGATCCTCGTCGTCGAGCTGGAGGGAGGAGACGCCGAGGTCGAACAGAATCGCATCCACCCGGCCGTCTCGGCCGTGCTCGGCGACGACCCTGGGCAGCTCGTCGAAAACGGCATGGACGAGGTCGACCCGGTCGCTCAGGGGCGCGAGCCGCTGTCCTGCGAGGTCGAGAGCCTCCGTGTCCCGGTCGATGCAGACGGCCCGGGCGTTGGGGCAGGCCTGGAGGACGGCCTCGGTGTGGCCGCCGAGCCCGGTGGTGGCGTCGAGGTACACGCTGCCGGGGTTCTGCAGTGCGGGGGCGAGGAGCTCGACGCAGCGGTCTCGGAGCACCGAGATGTGGAGATCAGCCGGGTCGATGGCGTGTCGTGGAGTCGTCATATCACTCGGACACTGAGGTGGGGCCGGATCCGCTGCCCGCCTCCCCTGCCATCGGGGAAGTGAGTCAGGGAGGGCGGGAGGCAGATCCCGTCCCATCTCAGAAGATGCCCGGAATCACCTCCTCCGCAGTCTCGGCGAACGGTTCTTCCTGCTGCTGCAGGTAGGTCTTCCAGGCCTCGGCGTCCCAGATCTCAGCCCGGTTGCCGGCGCCGATG
The DNA here is from genome assembly GCA_022487185.1 of Microbacteriaceae bacterium. Taxonomy (GTDB): domain Bacteria; phylum Actinomycetota; class Actinomycetes; order Actinomycetales; family Microbacteriaceae; genus JAKVJE01. Next base: position 3,774 of record JAKVJE010000056.1, on the reverse strand, counting down.
ACGGTGAGTTCGCGCTGGAGCCCGGAGTAGTTGCGCAGGTCGACCGGGATGGTGATGCGGCCCTGTTTGTCAGGAACCTGGTCGGAGGCTCCGGAGAGCAGCAAGCGGAGGAAGTCCCGGGCCTGCCTGCTGGTGAGCGGAGCCTGCCGGATGCTCTCGTGGATGCGTTCGAACTCCCTGGAGCTGAACACGTACAGGCAGTGCTCCTGCCCCCGGGTGAGTACGACCCCGCCGGCGAGTTCCTCGCGGAACTTCGCGGGCAGGATGACGCGGCCTTTGTCGTCGAGCTTGGGGGTGTGCGTTCCGAGAAACATGGCCCCCTCTTCCGTCGTCTCTGCGTCTGCGACCGTGTCGCCACATTACCCCACTTTGCTCCACAAACTTTGGAATTCTCTTTGGACACACCAGATTTCTGAGCAAGATCGGCATAGGGATGCGGTGGATGCAGGTGGAGGGTTTTCCTCAGAATTCCGGTCGGCCGTCCCTGCCGGGGCATGGCACGGCCCATGATTGCGGCAGAGTTGCCGTTCTGGGCGGGGCAGGGATCAACGGCGGACGTACGTCACGAGGGGCGCTGTCCGTCGGGGAGGAAAGTGGAGGGGCCGAGCTCAGGACTGCCGGCGCTGCCAGCGGTCGCGCATCACATCGGCGAAGCTGCGACGGCTGCGGGAGGCAGACCCCGCAGTGGTGCGGCCGGGGTGAGCAGAGCGTGCGGCGCCAGAAATGCGGTCACGGGGAGTACTCATGAGCACCGCCCCGCCGGCCATCACGAGGAGGGCCAGCACTCCCACGAGCAGCATCTTCACGATGACGCTGAGGATGAGCAGCCCGATGGCGACCAGCACCAGGAGGATGCCGAGCAGCACCGCGGCGCGGGTGGGAAGGGTGTGCGCGGGCCGTTTCTCGTCGGCCTCACTGTGGTAAAAGGAACGCTCCAGGTCGTCGAGCTGCTGCTGTTCATGATCGGAAAGCGACATGCCCGCTCCTTCCACGATGCGGTGGCCTTGCCCTTCCACTGTACCGCCCTGCGGCTGTGTGGCGCGTGGAGATGTTGGTCGGGTACGGCCGCGACGGGCCGCATCCGCCCGCCGCACCGGTAGGGTGGCAGGGTGACCACCACCGATACCCTCGCCGAGCTCGTCCGGGTCCGGGTTCAGACGTTCCTGGACCGGGTGGGGATGCGTGCGGAGCGGGTCTCCCCAGAGCTCTCTCCCGTGGTCCGGCAGGCTCGGGCCCTGCTCTCCTCGGGGAAGCGTCTGCGCCCGCAGTTCTGCTACTGGGGATGGCTGGCCTGTGACGACGGGAGCTCCGAGGCGACCAGCCGCGAGCGCCTGCAGACCGTGCTGGGACTGTCGGTGTCTCTGGAGCTGTTTCAGGCATCGGCGCTGGTTCATGACGACTTGATCGACAATTCGGATACCCGGCGCGGCATGCCGTCGGCCCATGTCGCCTTCGCGGACTTTCACCGCGACTCCGCCTGGGACGGAGATGCGGCGGAGTATGGTCGCTCGGCCGCCCTGCTGCTGGGGGATCTGCTGCTGACCTGGAGCACCGAGGCAGTGACCGAGGCGCTCTCCTCCCCCGGGATCGCGGATCGGGTGACGGCCGTGCAGCAGCTGTTCGACCGGATGCGGCAGGAGGTGATGCTCGGCCAGTACCTCGATTTGGCGGCCGAGCACGACTGGATGCGCCGCCCCCGCGGGGAGGCGAGCAACCGGGTCGAGAAGATCATGCTCTACAAGACGGCCCGCTACACGGTGGTGCACCCGCTGCTCATCGGGGCGACGGTGGGCGGGGCCAACACGGTGCAGCTGCGGCACCTGGCCGAGTACGGGCGCACGCTGGGGCTGGCCTTCCAGCTGCGCGACGACATCCTGGGGGTGTTCGGAGATCCGCAGGCAACCGGGAAGCCCGCCGGCGACGATCTTCGGGAGGGGAAACGAACCCTGCTGGTGGCGCTGACCCGGGAGCACGTTGCTGCATCGGTGCGGCAGGCCTTCGACGCCCTGCTCGGCTCCCCCGAGCTCACGGAGGCTCAGATTGAGACCCTGCGCGGCACGATCCGGGATTCCGGCGCCTTGGAGACCTGCGAGCGCCTGGTGTCGAGGTGGACGGCGCAGGCGGTGGCGGCTCTCCACGGCGGCCGGCTCTCGGCTGAGGCGGTGACCGGGCTGACGGCCTTGGCGCATCGGATCGCGACGCGGGACCGGTAGCGGTGCCGACCCCGGGCTGGAGGGAATTTCGTAGGATGGCACTGTGACCGACGCGGAGACGAGTTCAGACGCCGACCCGAGGGTGGGGCTGACCCTCGATGGCCGATACCGTATCGAGGCGCGCATCGCCCGCGGGGGCATGGCCACCGTCTACCGGGCGATGGACACACGTCTGGGCCGGGATGTCGCCATTAAGATTTTGCACTCCGACCTGGCCGCCGACGATGAGTACCGGCGCAAGTTCACCCATGAGGGGTTCAGCACAGCCCGGTTGAGCGACCCGAACATCGTGAGCATCTTCGACCAGGGCCAGGATGGCGACCTGATCTACCTGGTGATGGAGTACTTGCCGGGGTTCACCCTGCGCGGGCTCCTCCAGGCCCACGGGCCCCTCGGTGCGCAGGCCGCGCTGGATGTGTTTGAGCCGATCGCGTCCGGACTCGCCGCCGCACATGCGGCCGGCATCATCCACCGGGATCTGAAGCCGGAGAATATTCTCATCACGGCGGATGGGCGGGTGAAGATCGCCGACTTCGGGCTGGCCCGCCCCTCGACGGCGAATACGGCCTCAAGCGGTGCGCTGCTGGGGACAGTCGCCTATCTGGCCCCGGAGCTGCTGGCCCGGGCGAATGCGGATGAGCGCAGCGACCTCTACTCGTTGGGTGTGATGCTCTACGAGATGCTGACGGGTGCGCAGCCGTATCAGGGGGAACAGGCGATGCAGATCGCCTATCAGCATGCGAATTCGGATATTCCGCTGCCGAGCACGGCAGTTCCCTCGATCCCCTCCGGGCTCGACGATCTCGTGGTGTGGATGACCCGCCGGAATCCCCTGGACCGTCCGGCCAATGCGACCGAGCTGCTGGAGCAGACTCAGTGGGTGCGCACCGAGCTGAACCTTCCCCCGGCGACGGCCCGCAGCTTCCTCAAGGCGGTCACGGAGGATCCTTCAGAGAGCGACACCCGGGTGATCACCCCCACCGCGGTGTCCCCGCAGGTGGTGCAGCCGACACGGGTCTCGCAGGTCCTTCCCCGGCTCTCGGTGCCCCCGGATCTGCAGCTCCAGACGGCGTTGCGGCGACGTCGGCGGCGCGGTGTGCTCTTGACCGTCGCGGCGCTGCTCGTCATCGTGATCGCCGGAGCGATCGGCTGGTTCACCGGCGACGGCCCGGGCGCGCTCCGGGTGGTGCCGGCGGTGGCCTCGCTGCCCGCGGATCAGGCCACGACCCGGCTCACCGACCTGGGATTCCTGACCAAACGGGTCATCGAGAATAGCGTCGAGGTGGCCTCCGGACGGGTGATCACGACCGAGCCCGCCGCCGGGGCCCGACGCACCCGGGGCACGCAGATCACGCTCCACGTCTCGTCCGGCCCCCGCACGGTCACGGTGCCGAACGTGGTGGGATCAGCCGCCGACACTGCGGCCGCGGCCCTGAGACAGGTCGGGTTGCGGGTGGCGAATTCCCGCCCGAAGGTGTTCAGTGAACGCATCCGGACTGGGGCGGTGACGGCAGCGGCCCTGGAGGACGGCACCGTGTTGCAGGAGGGCGCCCGGCAGCCC
>JAKVJE010000055.1 GCA_022487185.1 Microbacteriaceae bacterium | reverse complement strand
CAATAATGCCGGTCGCGGACTTCTCGGCGCCCTTGAGGAGATTACCGATGCCGAAGCCCGATCCCTATTCGATGTCAACGTGTCCGGGCTCATCAATGTCACCCGAGCCGTGCTCCCGTACATGCGCAGGGCAGGCACCGGGAAGCTCATCCATATCGGGTCTCGATCTGGTTTCGAGGGCGAGCCCGGAGTGAGCATGTACTCCGCCTCGAAGTTCGCCGTGGCCGGAATCAGTGAGGCCCTCGCTGCAGAACTTTCCCCGTTCGGTATCCAGAGCATGGTCGTCGAGCCAGGCGTTTTCCGCACCGATTTCCTCGACGCACGTTCCATACAGCTTCCCGAGAACAGAATCGCTGCGTACGACGGCACACCGGCGCACCTCACACTCGACTGGGCTGGGGAGGCGAACCACACACAGCTCGGCGACCCCGCCAAGGGAGCCGCCTTCATCTACCGAGTAGTTTCAGGAGCGAAACTTCCCTTGCACCTGCCCGTCGGACGGGATGCGTATGAACGTCGCGAAGTCATCACTGAGCGCATCCTCACGGAAACTGCCCCACTGCGCGATCTCTCAGCCGCGACCGCTCACACCGACCAGGCCTGACCCCCGCAGCCGGTGTGCCGGGAGGGGGAGCTGCGCCGGTCTTCGCGCCCGGCCTCGTGAGAAAATCCTCCGTTTATACGTTAAACCGGAACTCCACCACGTCGCCATCCTGCATGACGTAGTCTTTGCCCTCCATGCGGAGGTGCCCGGCGGCCTTCGCCTCGGCCATGCCCCCATCGGCCATGAGGTCATCAAAGCTCACGATCTCGGCCTTGATGAACCCGCGCTCGAAGTCGCTGTGGATCACGCCGGCGGCCTGCGGGGCCGTCCACCCCTTGCGGATGGTCCACGCGCGGGACTCCTTCTCTCCCGCGGTCAGGTAGGTCTGCAGTCCGAGCGCATCGAACCCGATGCGCGCCAGCTGATCGAGCCCCGACTCGGTCTGTCCGATGCTCTCGAGCAGCTCGTGAGCATCGGCGTCGGACAGGTCGATGAGCTCCGACTCCATCTGCGCGTCCAGGAAGATCGCCGGGGAGGGGGCCACAACATCCGCCAGCGCCGCGCGCCGGTCCGGGTCGGTCAGCACCGCCTCGTCAACGTTGAACACGTAGACAATCGGCTTGAGCGTGAGCAGCCCCAGCTCGTGCAGTCGGTCGAACTCCACCTCGCCGGCGGGCAGCTTCGACAGCGGAGTGCCCGCCTCGAGCGCCGCCTTGGCCGCGAGCGCCGCCTCTAGCACAGCCTTGTCGGTCTTCTTGCCCTTCACCTCTTTGTCATACCGTGGGATGGCGGTCTCAAGCGTCTGCAGGTCGGCGAGCTCCAGCTCGGTCAGGATCGTGTCGATGTCACGGCGGGCATCTACAGATCCGTCTACGTGCACCACATCGGGGTCAGAGAAGCCGCGGGTGACGAGCACGATCGCGTCGGCCTCACGGATGTTGGCGAGGAACTTGTTGCCGAGTCCCTCCCCCTCGCTCGCGCCCTTCACGATGCCGGCGATATCGACGAACGACACGGGCGCCGGCACCACCTTGGCACTCTGGAACATCTTGGCCAGGGCATCCAGCCGGGGGTCCGGCAGGTTGACCACGCCCACATTCGGCTCGATCGTGGCGAACGGATAGTTCGCGGCGAGCACCGTGTTTTTGGTGAGTGCATTGAACAGGGTCGACTTGCCCACATTGGGGAGTCCGACGATACCGAGAGTGAGAGCCACGGGTGCGAGTCTACCCGCCGCCGCCGCCGGGCCGGTGGATGCGCAGTGCCCGGCTGCCCCCGGGCCGGGCACCACCCCGTGTCTGTCAGTAGGTGGTGCGACACTGATGGGGTGCAAATCTGGATCCTGATCTCGCTCATCGTCGGCCTCGCTGTGGGGCTGCTGCTCGGCGTGCTCCTCGGCCGCGGCCGCGGGAGCCATGCCGCCATGGATTCCAATGGTGAGGAGCTCCTCACCCGGGCGGTGCACGCCGAGGCCGCCGAGGCCGAACTCCGGCAGCGCTTGACCGACGCCCAGCAGCTGCTCGAGCAGCAGCGGGTGGATGCCCGTCAGCAGCTGGAGGCGCTCCGTCTCGAGCAGCAGGCCCGGTTGGATGCGCAACAGAACGAGCATGCCGAGCGCATCGCCCAGCTCAGCCGGGAGCGCGCCGCCGCCGAGGCAGAGCGGGTCAGACAGGCCGAGGCGGAGCAGCAGAATCGCGCCAAGGTCATGGCAGCCCTCACCCCCGTGCAGGAGCACCTGCGTCAGATGCAGACCAAGATCTCCGACATGGAATTACAGCGGCAGGAGCAGTACGGCACCCTCAAGGAACAGATGACCCAGGCGCAGAAGGCCGATGAGATGCTCCGGGATGCCACCACGCAGCTGGCCAGTGCGCTCCACGACAACGCGACCCGGGGAGCCTGGGGTGAGGCGCAGCTGCGCAACATCATCGAGTCGGCTGGGCTGACCCCCCACGTCGACTTCGACACCCAGGTGAGCATCACCACCGAGGACGCCCGGCAGCGCCCCGACCTGGTGCTGCACTTGCCCGGAAACAAGTCCATCCCGGTGGATGCGAAAGCCCCCTTCGACGCATATATGCGTGCCAGCGCCATCCCGGACACCGCGTCCGAAACCGACCTGGCTAAGCGGAACGACTTCCTCAAGGCGCACGTCGCCGCACTGCGCAAACACATCGACACGCTCGCCAGCAAGGCGTATTGGAAACTGTTCGACTCGAGCCCGGAGTTCGTCGTCGCCTTCATCCCGAACGAGTCCCTGCTGTCGGCAGCGCTCGAGAACGACCCCACCCTGCTCGAATACGCATTCCAGAAGCGGGTAGCACTGGCCAGCCCGGTCACGCTCTGGGCCGTGCTCAAAACCATCAGCTATGCCTGGCAGCAGCAGGAGCTCACCGACCAGGCCAAACAGCTCTTCGATATCTCCCGGGAGCTCTACGACCGGCTCGCCGTCATGGCCGAACACGCCGAGAAGCTGCGGCGCTCCATCGCCCAGACCGTCGACAACTACAACAGGTTTGCGGGCACACTCGAACACCGGGTTCTCGTCACCGGTCGGAAGCTCGAACGGATCGACTCGGCGAAAGTCATCCCGGAGCTCACCGAAATCGATAAGCGCCCCACCTCCCTGAGCGCGCCAGAGCTCGGGATTACCCCGACGGCAGAAACCAGCTGAGCCACGGGGTAGGCATCTACCCGAGGCGTGCACAGACGGTACTGCCAGTCGAGTCCGAGCACGCTTGAAACATACGGCGCATATAATTTCGAGGAGCACGCCGTGCCCGGCTCGCCCACAAAAACGTCACCTGGGCCCCGTATGTTGGGCACAGCACCACCCTCGACCTGAGGAGAGATCATGTCAGTGGCATCACCAGAGACCTACCGCGCCATGCTGGACCGCGCCAAGCAGGGCGGCTTCGCCTATCCAGCGATCAACGTCACCTCGTCCCAAACCCTCAATGCGGCCCTGGCCGGCTTCGCCGAAGCAGAGTCCGACGGCATCATCCAGGTCTCCACCGGCGGCGCGGAGTACCTCTCGGGCCCCACCGTCAAAGACAAGGTCACCGGCCTCCTCGCCTTCGCCGCCTACGCCCGCGAGGTGGCCAAGAACTACCCCGTCACGGTGGCGCTGCACACCGACCACTGTCAGAAGGACAAGCTCGACACATTCGTCCGCCCGCTCCTGGCCGCAAGCCAGGCCGAAGTGGATGCCGGCCGCGAGCCGATCTTCCAGTCCCACATGTGGGACGGCTCCGCGATCCCCCTCGCCGAGAACCTGGAGATCGCCCAAGACCTCCTCCCGAAGGCCGCGGCAGCACACGTCATCCTCGAGGTCGAGATCGGCGTGGTCGGGGGCGAAGAGGATGGGGTCACCGGAGCGATCGACGACAAGCTCTACACCACCCTCGAAGATGCGGTACGCACCGTGGAGGCCCTCGGCCTGGGTGAGCGCGGGCGCTACCTGACTGCCCTCACCTTCGGCAATGTGCACGGCGTCTACAAGCCCGGCAACGTGAAGCTGCGCCCGGAACTCCTCCGAGACATCCAGGCCGGACTGGCCGCCAAATACGCCGGACATGGGGAGCACCCGCTCGATCTGGTCTTCCACGGAGGGTCCGGCTCCACCGCCGACGAGATCGCCCGCGCCGTCTCCTACGGCGTGGTCAAGATGAACATCGACACCGACACCCAGTACGCCTTCACCCGGGCGGCAGCCGGCTTTATGTTCGAGCACTACAGCGGCGTGATGAAGATCGACGGCGAGGTCGGGGTCAAGAAGCAGTACGACCCCCGCACCTGGGGCAAGGTGGCCGAGGCCGGGATGAGCGCCCGGGTCGTTGAGGCCGCCGAACAGCTCGGCTCCGCCGGTCACCGCATTCACTGAACCGGGCCAGGGGTATCCCGAGGACCGGGCGGATGTCAGTGGCACGCGGTATGGTCAAGGAGGTTCCTGCCCGCATCGGGCAGGTTTCGCACAGGGGTATCGAGGGAGCGCATGACCGTCACATCGACCGGTTCAGAAGACGCGGCAGCACACGCCTCCGACGCCGTGATGCCCCCCTCTGCGGAGCATCCATGGCCCGTCTCGAAGGTTGCGACACAGCTGAAGGGCTACATCGACCGACTCGGAGGAATCTGGGCCGAGGGCGAGATCGCCCAGTGGAATGAGCGCAACGGGAATGTCTTCGGCAAACTGAAAGACGTCGACGCCGATTTCACCGTCTCCTTCGCCATCTGGTCGTCGACCCGGCGCCGGATCACCGCCCCCTTCTCACAGGGCGACCGCGTGGTCGCCTACATGACGCCCAACTACTGGCCCAAAGGCGGCTCCCTGACCATGGTGGTCACAGATCTGCGCCGGGCCGGCCTGGGCGAACTGCTCGCCGCACTAGAGCGACTGCGCGCACAGCTGGCCGCAGAGGGGCTGTTCGCCGCCGAGCGCAAGCGCCCGCTACCTTTCCTCCCCCACCTCATCGGCCTGATCACGGGCGCCAATTCGGATGCCGAGAAAGATGTGCTGCGCAATGCGGCACTCCGCTGGCCGGCGGTGCAATTCCGCACCATCCACACCGCCGTCCAGGGCGACCGGGTGCCCGATGAGGTCACCGCAGCCATCCGTACCCTCGACGCCGACCCGGCGGTCGATGTCATCATTCTGGCCCGCGGCGGCGGGGACTTTCAGCATCTGCTCGGGTTCAGCGACGAACGCGTCCTGCGCGCGGCCGCGGCCGCAACCACCCCCATCGTCTCGGCAATCGGGCACGAAAACGACCACCCGCTCCTGGACGACATCGCCGACCTCCGCGCCTCCACCCCCACCGATGCCGCAAAACGGGTGGTGCCGGATGTCGCCGATGAGCTCGACCGGGTCCGCACCGCCCGCGCCCGTCTCTCCCAGCGGGTCACCTCCCTGGTCCAGGCAGAGCTGGAACGTATCGACATGCTCGCCAACCGCCCGGTGCTGCGGGACCCCGCCTGGATCATCGATACCCGGGCGCAGGAAACACTTCGGTCTGCGGATCGGGTGACCGAGCTGTTCACCCGCCGATTGGAGCGCGAGCGAGACGCCCTGGGCACCGCCCGCGCCCAGCTCCTGGCGCTCTCCCCCCAGTCGGTGCTGCGCCGCGGATATGCGATCGTGCGCACCACAGGGGGTGGGGTGGTGCGGAAGGCCGCACAGGCCCCGGCCGGAACGGCCGTCGAGGTGCTCATCGAAGACGGCCAGCTCACCGCAGAGATCACCGAGGCTCACGCCGGAAGCCCCCTTCACCAGTCCACCCACCACGGAGGAGCAACATCATGACCACGCAGCAGCAACCCGATTCCGTGAAGGGCGCCGCAGACACCGACATCGCGTCGCTCTCCTATGAGCAGGCCCGGGATGAGCTCGTCCAGGTCCTGGCCCAGCTGGAACAGGGCTCCCCGACTCTCGAAGCCTCTCTGGGGCTCTGGGAGCGGGGCACCGCCCTGGCAGCGCGCTGCGAGGAGTGGCTCACCGGGGCGCAGCAGCGCCTCTCCGCCGCGCAGAGCCGCCCCACCGGAGTCGACACCTCCCCCGCACAGTCCGACACCGAGGGAGGTCCCCGCGCATGAGCGATCTGACTGCCGAATCAACAACCCCCACCGCCGCCGAAATCTGGGAACTCCTCCTGCGCGGCAACCTCGCGTTCGCAGAGGGACACCCCCAGAACCCACATCGGGACGCGGAGCTTCGCCACACCCTCCTGGGCGGGCAGCACCCCGTGGCCGCGGTGCTCGGCTGCGGAGACTCTCGCGCCCCCATCGAGGAGCTGTTCGATGTGGGCATCGGTGACCTCTTCATCGTGCGGAACGCCGGGCAGGTTGCCACCCCCTCGGCAACCGCCTCCCTGGAGTACGCGGCCGCGGATCTGAACGTGCGCCTCATCGTGGTCTTAGCCCACCGGAACTGCGGGGCCGTGGCCGCCACCATCGCCTCAGACTCCGCAGCCGGAGCCCAGGAGGGCGTCTCCCTGGTCGATCGCGAGCTGCTCTCGCACATCCGCCCCGCTCTGCACGCGGCACAGGCCGCCGGCGAGGTGAGCCCGGCCGCGGTGGGTGCGCGCCACCTGCGCGGCACGGTGGCCGCGCTCCCGGATCTCTCCCCGGTCCTGGCTCGCCGGCTGACCGCCGGAGAACTCCTCATCCTCGGCGCCCGCTATGACATCGAAACGGGAATCGTGTCGGAGCTGCTGCGGCTGGACGCCACCGGGGAGCATCTGGTTCCCGGCTGCTGAGCTGAAGCCCACGTCTCTCCCGCACGCTCGGGGGCAGGACGCCGAGCCCGTTGAGGGCGTCCCGGATCACCGGTCCGGGGATATCCGTAGAATTGCGCGTATGCGCGACGACATCCCCACCTCCGATCCTTCCGCCGGCTCTCAGCCAGACCGACTTCCCGCAGCCGAGAACCCACAGGGAGCGCCGGCACCCGTATCCGGCACACACGCAGCGGACGTGCGCATCGAGCACGACACCATGGGCGAGGTCCGCGTCCCCGCCGACGCCCTCTACCGGGCACAGACCCAGCGCGCCATCGACAACTTCCCGGTCTCGGGAACCCCGCTCGACCGCGACATCGTGATCGCCCTGGCCTGGGTCAAGCGGGCAGCTGCGGGTGTCAATGCGGCGCTGGACCGGATCCCGGCGGATGCGGCACAGGCCATCGAGGCGGCCGCATCCGCCATCATCTCGGGCCGCTATCTCGACCAGTTCCCCATCGACGTGTATCAGACCGGCTCCGGGACCTCAACGAATATGAACATGAATGAGGTGCTCTCGACGCTGGCCTCCCGCACGCTCGGCCGGGAGGTGCACCCCAACGATGTGGTGAACGCCTCGCAGTCGTCGAACGACGCGTTCCCCACCGCCGTACATGTCGCGGTGACCGGGGCCCTCTCACACCGGCTCCTCCCGGCCCTGGAGACGCTCGCCGCGGCACTGGAGACCCAGGCCGAGCGGCTCGCAGCCGAGGTGAAACCAGGCCGCACTCACCTGATGGATGCGACCCCGGTCACGCTCGGCCAGGAATTCTCCGGCTATGCCGCCCAGATCCGGCTCGGCATGGCTCGGCTCTCGGATGCCCTCCCCCGGGTGGGGGCGCTCCCCCTCGGGGGCACGGCCGTCGGAACCGGGTTGAACGCCCCGACCGGGTTCGCCGCCGGGGTGATCGGGGCCCTCGCCGATGAGCTGGACCTCCCCCTCACAGAGGCTGCAAACCACTTCGAGGCGCACGGCGCCCGGGACGGGCTCGTGGAGGCCTCAGGGGCGCTGCGCGGCCTGGCCGTGAGTCTCACCAAGATCTGCAACGACCTGCGCTGGATGTCGTCCGGACCGAACACCGGGCTGGGAGAGATCCGGCTCCCCGAGCTCCAGCCGGGCTCCTCGATCATGCCCGGGAAGATCAACCCGGTGATCCCGGAGGCCGTGCTGCAGGTGTGTTCCCGGGTCGTGGGAAACGACGCGACGATCGCCTGGGCCGGCGCGTCCGGGGCCTTCGAGCTCAATGTCCAGATTCCGCTGCTGGGCCAGACGCTGCTGGAGTCGATACGGCTCCTCACCTCGGCATCGACACTGCTGGCCACTCGGGCGATTGAGGGCGTCCGGCCCAACACCGCCCACAACCGGGAGCAGGCGGGCCGTTCGCCGGCAACCGTGACTCCCCTGGCCCGGCTCATCGGCTATGAGCGGGCCGCACAGGTGGCCCTTCGGGCGACCGCCCAGCATCAGACCATTCGGCAGTCGGCGCTGGACCTGGGAATCGTCGCAGAAGGGGAAGTGACACTCGAGCAGCTCGACGCCGCCCTCGACGTCGATGCGATGACGCGGAGCTGACCTGTGCTCTTCTACCACGCGATCGCTAGCGTGCTGGTTATTGTCCTGATCATCGCCGTCGGCTACGCTCTGGCCGCCCGCGGATGGTTCGGCCGGGACTTCGCCGGAGGCGTGAGCTCCTTGGTGATCCGCGTGGCACTGCCCTGCGCCATCTTCACCTCGATGCTGCGCACCCTGCACCGGGAGCAGCTCGCCTCCCTCACCGCCGCCTTCGTCTTCCCGCTGGTGCAGGTGGCACTCTCCTACGTGGTCGGTCTGGCGGCCTGCCGCGTGTTCCGTGTGCGCCCAGGCCGCCGCGGATCCTTCGTGAATACGGTGGCGAACACGAACACGATCTTCATCGGGATGCCCCTGAACGTCGCCCTGTTCGGCTCCCACTCGGTGGTGGATATGCTCGGCCCCTACGTGGTGTGCCTGGTGTCGACGTGGACGCTGGGACTGTTCCTCATGCAGCGAGACGATCCCACCCGCCCGGCTGGGATTCGAACCCGGCTGGACTGGAGACACCTGATCTCTCCCCCGCTGGCCGGCTTCCTGCTGGCGCTGCTGTTCGTGCTGGCGGGGCTCCAGCTCCCCTCGTTCCTGCTCGACACCACCGGGTATCTGGGCGATCTGGTGACCCCGCTCTCCCTCATCTATATCGGCATCGTGCTCCAGTCGGCGGGGCTGCGGAGCATCCGCTTCGACCGCGACAGCATCCTGGCGCTGGCAGGCCGCTTCCTGGCTGCACCCGCCCTGATGATCGGGCTGGTGATACTGGGCCTTCCGGGGCTCGGCCGACCGGACGGGG
>JAKVJE010000054.1 GCA_022487185.1 Microbacteriaceae bacterium | reverse complement strand
CAAACCCCCAGCCCAGCAGGCCCAGGAGATCGGGCCAGTACTGAACAAGCTGCGCAGTTTCTTGCTACGCCCCAGCCTGCGGGCCACCTTGGGCCAGTCGAGCCCCGGCTTCGATCTGGCCGACCTATTTGACCCACTGAAGCACCCGGTGGTGATCGTCTCTACGAATAAGGGGTTGCTGGGCCCGGAGACCAGCCGGCTGCTGGCCAGTCTGGTGATCAGCCAGTTGTGGCCGCTGATCCTCGCCCGGGCCGCTGTCCCCGAGTCCCGGCGCCGGTTCGTGCCGATCTACCTCGACGAAGTCCAAGACCTGCTCGGTGCCATCCCGGGGGATCTGGCTGACGCCTTGGCAATGAGCCGCTCGCTCGGTGTGAGCTGGACGCTGGCGCACCAATATCGCAAACAGCTCTCCCCAAGCATGCAGGCGGCTATCGACGCCAACGCTCGCTCCAAGATCTACTTCGGCTTAGAGAGCCAGGACGCCGACACCATGGCGAAGACCATCCCCGAGCTTGACAGTCAAGATCTGCGCCGTCTGCCGCGCTTCCACGCCTACGCCAACCTACTGCAAGCCGGACATCCGTCTGGCTGGATGAGCATCACCACCACGCCGGCGAGCCCCGCCGTCAGCGACCCAGCCGCGCTAAAGGCCGCCTCCGAAGCCCGCTACGGCCAGCCCGCCGAGCAGACCGAACAAGCCGTGCTGCGCCTGATCCAACCCCCGACCAGTGGCACCGATAGTGGGCCGATCGGCCGGAAGGCTCGCTCATGAAACGGTTCAAATGCGCCGTACAGCTGAGTCGTTTGGCTGGTCGCTTCGCTCAGGCGAAGGTTTCGCTGCTCCGGCCCACACTGGCCGAATTCTGCCCGCGAACGGACCTGACTGACCCCTCTATACGGGGCCACCAGGAGCAGCCGTCTGGCCGGAACCAGGACGGGCTAATCCGCAGAGGACATGCGTCATGATGGCTTCGTTCTTTGCTCAGGAACCATCGCGCAACCCGCATCAGCAGGTGCTGCTGGAACTCCTCGCCAGGTACCGGTTCATGACCACCCGGCAGTTGGCCCACTTCCGCCGAGATGAGTTCACCAGTCTGAGTAGTGCCCTGCGGCGCACCCAGATCCAGCTGGCTCACCTGGTCGAGCTCGGGCTGCTCACGCATCTGGAGCGGCGTATCGGCGGTTGGCAGGGCGGCTCGTCCACCACCGTTTGGACTCTGACCGCCAAGGGGCAACGACAACTCAGCGGTCACCGGACTCGTCGAATCCGGCCGGCCCGGCTCTCCACCAGCTTCCTCGGCCATCACCTGGCCATCACCGAGACCTGCCTGATCATCGACGAGACCGCCCGCCGCCATCACCTGAGTACGGAGACGTGGCTGGAACCGGACTGCTGGCGCCGCACCCCTGGCTCGCTCGGACAGACGCTCATCCTGAAGCCCGACCTGGCTCTTACCGTGCGGAGTCGCCAGTTCGAAGATCACTACTTCATCGAAGTGGACCGGGACACCGAGAACCCCGCCCGGGTGCTCGGCAAATGCCAGCAGTACCAGGCCTACCAGGCAACTGGAACAGAGCAGGCCGCCACGGGGCTGTTTCCGGCCGTCATCTGGCTCGTCCCATCACCTACCAGGCAGGCCAGTCTGCAGGCGCACCTGGCCCACGAGCCCGGACTGCGAGCCGATCTGTTCCACGTCCTGCTCCTCAGCCAGCTGCCGGCCTTGCTCCGAGACGGCCCTGGATGAGCTGGACAACCTGGCCAGAGCAGAGCGACAACATCAACGCCCCCGTATCCGGGGCAGAAAGGAGGAGAACCCTCATGAACCAACCATCAGAAGCACACGACCCCGGGAAGAACCGAGAGTCGGAAGACGGAGGCCGCCACGCCCGTTCCACGGCGGACGACTTCATCGAGTACCTGGTGCTCCATGCCGACACCAAGGAGCTCAGCCAGACCTACGCCGAGTTGTATCAGTGTCATGGCGAGGCGTTCGCGGCCTACCTCAGCCTCGAACCAGACCAACACACGCCGGCCAATCTCGCGTCCGAGTTCCTGAACGCCTACCACGGGACCTACTCAGACCAGGCCGAGTTCCGCGAGGAGATCAAGCAGACGCTCGGCTGGGTCGACGCCATTGCGACGGCCATGCACCGGGTCGGTATTCCAACCGGCGCCCTCGAATGGAACGACTGGCTCATCGACCAGCGCCTGGCCGACAGCTACGACCTGATCGAGCTGGACGGCGTGACCTATGTCTTCGACAAGTAGGCCCATCCCAGAACCTGTGGATAACTCAGCGGAGTCAGCGCCGCAGGGACTGGACTCTTTGGCCGAGAAGAGCGTCAATGGAAGTATGCCACTCGCGTCATATACCCAACCCACTCAAACAGGCGCCGATCCGTTCGCCGCTCTGAGCCAGGTCTTTGCACCCAAGCGGGCGGTCGTCTATTTGCGTGTTTCCACTAAGGAACAGGCCCAACGCGGCGGCCGGGCCGAGGGCTTTTCCATCCCCGCTCAGCGGGAGGCCAATAAAAAGAAAGCTCAGGCGCTGGGAGCCCTGGTGATTAAAGAATTCGTTGACCCAGGAGAGTCCGGCACCAACCTGAACCGGCCCGGGATCAAGGAGATGATCGCCTACCTCAAAGAAGAGGGCCAGTCGATCGACTACCTGATCGTCCATAAGATCGACCGGCTGGCCCGCAACCGGGCTGACGATGTCAGGATCAACGAGATCCTGGACCAGCTGCATATCCGGCTGGTGTCGACCAGCGAGCAGATCGACCAGACACCGTCCGGCCTGTTGATGCACGGCATCATGAGTTCGATCGCTGAGTTCTATTCGAAGAACCTGGCCAACGAAGTGCTCAAAGGTATGACGGAGAAAGCCAAACTGGGCGGCACGATCGGCAAGGCTCCACTCGGCTATATCAACAAGCGCGGTGTCGACAGCATGGGCCGCGAGACTCGCTGGGTGGAGCTTGATGTCAATCGGGCTCCGCTGGTCGAGCAGGCCTTCCGCCTCTACGCTACGGGTGACTGGACGCTTTCGATCCTGGCCGTGCATATGACTGAGCTGGGGCTGACCACGCGCCCGTCTCCTCGTCGGCTGGAGCATCCGCTCAATGACACTGACCTACATAAGATCCTGACCAACCCGTATTACCGGGGAGTCGTCACCTTCCGGGGTGTGGAGTACCCGGGAACACACAAGGCACTAGCGACCGCTGAGACCTGGTTCCGGGTACAGGAGATCCTGCACTCTCGGCGGGCCGGCCAGCGCGAGCGTATCCATAATCATTTCTTGAAACCCACCGTTTACTGCGGGCATTGCGGCGCCCGGTTGAGCGTCCAGATGGCCACCTCGAAGAGCGGCCCGATCTATCCCTACTACGTCTGCGCAGCCCGGAAGCGCACGCCTGGTTCCTGCGACTTCAAGGCCGTCCTGATCGACGAGGTGGAGCGCCAAGTCCAGAAGCTCTACGAGCGCATCCAGATTACAAGCGAGCAGCGCGTCGAGCTGGAGGGCTTCGTGCATGAGGTACTGCGCTCTGAGCGGGACAGCCGTGAGTCGCGAGTGCGTCGGGCCAGAGCTGAGCGAGAAAAGCTGAACCGGCAGCAGAAGAAGCTGCTGGAAGCCCACTACGCCGATGCGGTCACCCTGGACCTGTTCAAAGAGGAACAGGAACGGATTGCTCAGCAGCTGGCCAAAGCCGAGAGTGCCATTGAGCGCGGCACCCAAGACCTGGATGCTCTGGAGCAGAACATCTCGACGGCCCTCAAGCTGGCGGACAACGTGGCCGAGACCTACCGCAACGCGCCGGATGCGTTCAAACGAAGCCTGAACCTGGTGTTCTTCGAGAAGGTCTTGATCTACCGAGAAGGCGACAAGATCAAGGCCCCAGCGGTCCAACTGGCTCAGCCCTACGACACCCTGCTGAGCCCATCCGTCCGGCGAAATGCCCACCAGTTGGCCCTCAAACATCAAAAAAGCGGGCGAACCGTCGCCGATTCGTCCGCTTCAGACCCGCAAAACGCGGAATCAGTCCCTTTTGTCAAGGGTTCCCATATGACCACTTTGGTGCAATCTGCAGCTAAAGAACTCTCAGCCCCTTCCATCGTCCCAATGGCCAAGGGTTTTCATAAGAACATTCAGGTCGGTTCCGAAGGACAAAAAAATGAGGTCCAAACGACCTCTGTAATGGCCAAGGGTTCCCATATGACCACTTTGGTGCGCCCGACGGGATTCGAACCCACGACCTTTGGTACCGGAAACCAACGCTCTATCCAGCTGAGCTACGGGCGCATGCGCATAGCGCAAGCACTTAGAGTACCACCCCGGCGAGCCGAGCGCAGGAACGTTCGGCCCGCCCGGGGTTCACTGATGCGGCTACTTTCCGATCTTGTAGGCGTGCACAATCTGCACAATGCCGATGACCACCAGTGAGATACCCAGCAGCAGCCACAGCACCGCAGCGCCCCACAACGGGGAGAACAGCAGCATGATGCCGGCCAGCAGGCTGATGATGGCGGAGAAGGCGGCCCATCCGCGACTCGGGGCGGCGCCGAGTGCCGCGAGACGAATCACGCCCTCCGCGATCCAGAGCACCCCCACGGTGACGCCGAGCACGATCCCTAGCACGGCGGTGGTGGCGCCCAGGTTGCTGAGCGACACGATCGCGGCCACGATGAACAGCACGCCGAGCAGGGCGTAGCCGACGCGCGCCCAACCGCTGCTCACCTTTCCGAAGGCTGCGGTACCGAGGTAGTCGAGGCCCACGATGAAGGCGTAGATGACGAAGAGCACCGCGACGGCGGCGGCGGTCTTGCCGGGCCACACCAGGATGAGGATGCCGAGCAGCAGGGAGATGACGCCGCTCAACCCCACCGCCTTGCGTGCGGTCCCGAGGAGACGGGCTCCTGCGTCGTCGATTCCTGTTGTCATATTTGCATCCTCTCAATGGGCAGAGCGGCCGGATGTGGCCCGTCCCAATTCTATGAGCACGTCCCAGCGTTCTCACAGACGGCAACGACTGGAACGGCGCCCCTATTCCCGGAATCGGCCGCCGCCCCACCCCGCGGCCTCCACCCGCCCTCGCATTCCGGCCCGGACGGTGCCACGATGTGCCGTATGCGCGCCATGCTCACCGTCTTCCTCGCCGCCCTCTGCTTCGGCACGACCGGTGCCGCCCAGGAGCTCTCCGGGGTGGATGCCTCCCCGATGTCGGTGGGGGCCGCCCGCATCCTGGTGGGCGGGGCGCTCCTCGCCGCACTCGCGGCCCTGTCCCGCCGGGGCGGGCGAGCACCGGCGGTCTTGCGAGCGCCGGCCCGCTCACCCCGTGTTTCTGCAGATCCGCCCGCGCCGAGGTCCTGGGGCCGCGGTCGGCGCCTCCTGGTGCTCCTCGGCGGGGCGGCGGCCGTGGTCGCCTACCAGGGGACCTTCTTCGCCGGGGTGCGCAGCAACGGGGTCGCGGTCGGGACCGTGCTGGCACTCGGCTCGGCCCCGGTGCTCACCGGCATCCTCGAATCCCTCCTGTCCCGGCGGGCCCCGACCGGACGGTGGATGTGGGCCACCGCGCTCGCCGTGCTCGGCGCCGCCCTGGTGAGCGGGGGCGGGCTGTTCACCTCCGTGGGCCAGGTCTCGCCCCTCGGGGTGCTCGCCTCGGTCGGCGCCGGGGCGTCGTACGCGCTCTACACCCTCGGCAGCAAGGCCCTCCTCGAACAGGGAATGCGTCCCATGGACGCCATGGGCGGCATGTTCGGTCTGGCCGCCCTCCTGAGCCTCCCCATCCTGCTGTTCACCGGAGCGTCCTGGGTCCTCACCCCCAGGGGGCTGGCCCTCGCCGGCTGGCTGGGTGCGGTGGCCACCGCCCTGGCCTACTGGCTGTTCTCGTGGGGGCTGGCCCGGCTGCCGGCCTCCACCGTGTCGACCATCACGATCGCCGAACCGCTCATGGCCACCCTGCTGGGCGTCACCGTGCTGCACGAGACCCTCGCGCCGCTCCCCGCAGCCGGTGTGGTGGTGCTGATACTGGGGTTGCTGCTGCTCGTTCCCTCCCTGCGGTGGCGGCGCGCGGAACGCGGGGAGCGCTCTGGCGTGGAGACCGCCCGCATTCGCAGGTAGACTCGGGCGATGTTGCCGGCCGCGCCGCACGCCGCGCCGGATCCCGCATCCGCTGAAGAAAGCACACCGTGACACCCACACAGCTCGCCGAACGCATCCTCGACATCCTCCACCAGCTGGCCGAGGCCGGCACGGCCCCCGGCGTCCTCGCCGGGGTCACACAGGTGCGGGTGGATCGCCCCAAGGATCGCGCACACGGTGACTGGGCCACCAACGTGGCCATGCAGTGGGCCTCCCGGGCGGGGATGCGCCCCCGCGACCTCGCCGAGGCGATCGCGGAGCCCCTGCGTGCGGTCGACGGGATCCAGGCCGTCGAGGTCGCCGGTCCCGGCTTCCTGAACGTGGTGCTGGATGCGGCGGCCAGCGGCGCCGTCATCCCCGACATCCTGGCCGCGGGCGATCGCTACGGGGCCAGCGATGCGCTCGCGGGCACCCCCATCGACCTCGAATTCGTGTCCGCGAACCCGACCGGGCCACTGCACCTGGGCCACACCCGCTGGGCGGCGCTGGGCGACTCCATCGCCCGGCTGCTGCGCTTCGCGGGTGCCGACCTCACCACCGAGTACTACATCAACGACTTCGGCTCCCAGATGGACACCTTCGCGAGCTCCATCTACCACCGGGTGCTCGGCGAGGACGTCGCCGAGGGGGAGTACCCCGGTGAGTACGTGGTGCAGCTCGCCCAGCGCATCGTGGCCGAGCACCCCGAGGTGCGCACCCTGCCGGCCCCCGAGGCTCTCGCCCTGTGCAAGGAGGAGGGGTACCGGCTGCAGCTGGCCGAGAACCGTGAGACCCTCGCCCGGTTCCGGGTCGAGTTCGACGTCTGGTTCTCGGAGCGCCGCCTGCACACCACCGGAGCGGATGGGCAGAGCGCCATCCAGCGCGCCATCGCGCACCTGCGCGACCAGGGCCACGTCTATGACAAAGACGGGGCTGTCTGGCTGCGCACCACCACCTTCGGCGACGACAAGGACCGGGTCATGATCCGGGCCGACGGGGAGCCCACCTACTTCGCGGCCGACGCCGCCTACTACCTCGACAAGCGGGGGCGCGGCTTCGGCGAGACCATCTACCTGCTCGGCGCCGACCACCACGGCTACATCGGGCGGCTCAAGGCCATCGCCCAGGCCGCGGGCAACGACCCCGACGAGCTCGTGTGTCTCATCGGACAGCTCGTCTCGGTCGACGGCGCCAAGATGTCCAAACGCGCCGGGCACATCATCGAGCTCGGCGACCTCATCGAGTGGCTCGGCGAGGATGCACTCCGCTACTGGCTGGCCCGCTATCCGGCCGACACCCCCCTCGCCCTCGAGGGTGAGAAGCTGCGCCGCCGCACCAACGACAACCCCGTGTTCTACGTGCAATACGCCCACGCCCGCACCGTGAATGTGGCCCGACATGCCGCCGAGGCGGGGGTGACCGGGGACGGGTTTGACGCATCCACCCTGACCCATCCCACCGAGGAGGCCCTCATCGCCCGGCTGGTGCAGTTCCCCGACGTGACCGGGCACGCGGCCGCCCTGCGCGAGCCCCACCGGGTGGCGCGCTATCTGGAGCAGCTCGCCGCCGACTACCACCGCTGGTACGACCAGTGCCGCGTGGTGCCGCTGGGGGAGGCCCCCATCGAGGCGGTGCACCACTCCCGGCTGCTGCTCAACGAGGCAGCCGAGCACGTGTTCCGCATCGGTCTCGACCTCATCGGGGTCTCGGCCCCGGAGCGGATGTGATCATGGCCCCCATCGTTCCCTCCCCGCTCGCCCCAGCCTGGCTGGCCGTCCCGGACGACCCGAATGCGCTCGGCGCAGCCCTGTGGCCTGACACCGCCCGGCGCGACGCCGACGGTGAGATCAGTCTGGGCGGTGTGCCCGTCTCGACCCTCGCCGAACGTTTCGGCACCCCCCTCTATGTGGTGGATGCGGCAACCGTCCGCACCCAGGCCCACGCCCTGCACTCGGCCTTCGCCGATGCCTTCGCCCCGCTCGGACAGGAGCCCACCCTCTACTACGCGGGCAAGGCGTTCCTGTGCGCACAGATGGTGCGCTGGGTGCGGGAGCTCGGGCTGAGCCTGGATGTGGCCAGTGGCGGCGAGCTCGCGCTCGCGCTCGCCGCAGGCATGCCGGCCGGCCAGATCGGCTTGCACGGTAACAACAAGTCCGAGCAGGAGCTCACGCTCGCCCTCGAGGCCGGGGTCGGTACGGTCATCGTTGACTCCGACGACGAGATCCGTATGCTCGCCGAGCTCGCCCGGGCCCATGGCGTACGACAGCGGGTGCGCCTGCGCGTCACAACCGGCGTACATGCAAGTACCCACGACTACCTGGCGACCGCCACAGAGGACCAAAAATTCGGGATCGCCCTGGCGGATGCCCCGGCCACCGTGGCCCGCATCCGCGCGCAGTCCTCGCTCGAGTTCGTGGGCATGCACTCGCATATCGGCTCGCAGATCTTTGCGCAGGAGGGGTTCGCGGAGGCCATCCGCAGGCTCATGGGGGTGCAGGCGGTTCTGCTGCAGGACGGCCCGGCCCCTGAGCTCGACCTGGGTGGGGGATTCGGCATCTCGTACACCACCGCCGACAGGCCCCGCCCCCTTGCTGAGATTGCCCAGGGGATCGTGCGGGCGTTGCGTGAGTCGGCCGATGAGCACGGCATCCCGGTGCCGAAGGTCTCGTTCGAGCCCGGCCGGCAGATTATCGGCCGAGCCGGCACCACCCTCTACCGCACGGGCGTCATCAAGGACGTGACCGTGCACGGCGAGGGCGGCCAGCCCTCCGGGGTGCGCCGGTATGTGGCCGTCGATGGCGGGATGAGCGATAACCCCCGCCCCGAGCTCTACGGCGCCGACTACCACGCGGTGCTCGCCTCGCGGGCCTCCGGCGCCGCCCCCGGGCTGGTGCGCGTGGTCGGGAAGCACTGTGAGTCCGGTGACATCGTGGTCGACGCCGACTACCTGCCCGAGGATGTGCGCCGCGACGACCTGCTGCTCGTGGCCGCTACCGGTGCCTACTGCCACACCCTCTCCTCGAACTACAACCTGCTGCCCCGGCGCGCCGTCGTGGCCGTCGAGGACGGCCGGGCCTGGACCATCG
>JAKVJE010000053.1 GCA_022487185.1 Microbacteriaceae bacterium | reverse complement strand
GAGCCCCGGACCTTCTCGTTCAACGCCCCATTCGGCTCCTGCCCAGACTGTCTGGGAATCGGTTCCAGGATGGCGGTCGATGCGGATCTGATCCTCGGAGACGAAGACACCAGCATCAATGAGGGAGTCCTGCTGCCCTGGAGCACCCAGGGCTCCGGTCTCATGCGCTACTTCACCCGGGCACTGCAGGCGCTCGGAGAGCAGCTCGATTTCTCCCTCGATACGCCGTGGAAGGATCTCCCGGCCTCCGCCCGCGAGGCGCTTCTGCGCGGCAAGGACTACAAGGTCCAGGTTCGCTACCGCAATCGCTTCGGCCGCGATATCACCTACACCTCCGGATTCGAAGGCGTCATCCCCTATCTGGAACGCAACTACGAGGAAGCCGAAAGTGATACGGCGCGGGATCGGGTCGCCCAATTCCTGCGCGAGATCCCGTGCGCAACCTGCCACGGGGCCAAGCTCCGCCCGGAGGTTCTCGCCGTGACCGTCGACGGGCTGAGTATCTGGGACGCTCAACGACTCTCGCTCGAGGAGGCAGAGAAGTTCTTCCAGCATCTGACGCTCTCCGAACGGGAGGAGCACATCGCCGCCCCGGTGCTCCGCGAAATTCGTTCCCGGCTCGCCTTCCTTGTCCATGTCGGGCTGAACTACCTGAGCCTGGAGCGCAAGGCCGCAACGCTGTCCGGGGGAGAGGCCCAGCGCATCCGCCTCGCCACACAGATCGGTTCCGGGCTGACCGGAGTGCTCTATGTGCTGGATGAGCCCAGCATCGGATTGCATCAGCGCGACAACCGGCGTCTCATCGAGACACTCACGCATCTGAGGGATCTGGGCAACACGGTCCTCGTGGTTGAGCACGATCAGGAGACGATCGAGGCGGCCGACTGGGTCGTCGACATCGGCCCCGGGGCCGGGGTCAACGGCGGACGAGTGGTGCACTCCGGCACCGTGGCGGCGCTCCGGAAGAATCGGGCCTCGCTCACCGGGGACTACCTGGCCGGGCGGCGCACCATCGAGGTACCCCAGACACGCCGCGCCGCCGACCCAGACCGCGAGGTCCGTGTTCTGGGGGCCCGGGAAAACAACTTGAAGAGTCTCGACGTCGCGTTCCCGCTGGGCCTCCTGATCGCGGTCACCGGGGTGAGCGGCTCGGGCAAGTCGACCCTCGTCAACGACATCCTGTACCGGGTGCTCGCCGATCGCCTCAACGGGGCCAGGCTCGTGCCCGGCAAGCACCGCAGGGTCACCGGCCTCGATCTGCTCGACAAGGTCGTGCACGTCGATCAGACCCCGATCGGCCGGACCCCGCGTTCGAACCCCGCGACCTACACGGGCGTGTTCGACCACATCCGCAAACTCTTCGCCTCCACGCCCGAGGCACAGGCCCGAGGGTTCCGGCCGGGACGGTTCTCGTTCAATGTGAAGGGCGGCCGCTGCGAGGCCTGCAACGGGGACGGCACGATCAAGATCGAAATGAACTTCCTCCCCGACGTCTACGTCACCTGTGACGTCTGCCACGGCACCAGGTTCAACCGGGACACGCTGTCCGTGCAGTACAAGGGGAAGAACATCGCCGAGGTACTCGACATGCCGATTTCCGAGGCGGCGACCTTCTTCTCAGCGATCGGGTCCATCCACCGGTATCTCCAGACGCTGGTGGACGTCGGACTCGGGTACGTGCGCCTGGGGCAGGCCGCGACCACGCTCTCAGGCGGAGAGGCGCAGCGGGTCAAACTCGCCACGGAGCTGCAACGCCGCAGCAATGGGCGGACGGTGTACGTCCTCGACGAGCCGACCACCGGGCTGCACTTCGAGGACATCCGCCGGCTCCTCGCGATCTTGCAACAGCTCGTCGAGAAGGGGAATACGGTGATCGTCATCGAGCACAACCTCGATGTGATCAAGTCGGCCGACTGGGTGATCGATCTCGGGCCCGAGGGCGGGGCCGGGGGCGGCACCCTCGTCGCCGCCGGCACCCCGGAGCAGGTGGCCAACGTCCCCGGGAGCTATACGGGCCAGTTCCTCGCTGAGATCCTGTCTCCGGGACACTGAGATGGCGCACGACCTTCCCTGGAGGCCACCCACCTCAGAGATTCCGACCAACCCGGGGGTGTACCGCTTCCTGGACCCCTCCGGACGAGTCCTGTATGTGGGGAAGGCGAAGAACCTCCGCCAACGCCTCTCGAACTATTTCGGCCCCCTGCACGCGATCGAGCCCCGCAAGCAGCGGATGGTACTCGAGGCCAACGATGTGCGGTGGACGATCGTCAACAGCGAGGTGGAGGCGCTCCAGCTCGAATACACCTGGATCAAGGAATACACCCCGCCCTATAACGTGGTGTTCCGCGACGACAAGTCCTATCCGTATCTGGCCGTGACTATGTCCGAGCGATACCCGCGGGTGATGATCACCCGGGGCAAACACCACCCCGGGAACCGGTACTTCGGCCCGTACGTCAAGGTGTACGACCTCCGTTCCACCATCGACTCCCTGATCAAGGCATTCCCCGTGCGCAGTTGCAAGCCGGGCGTGCTCGCGCGGGCCGAGCGCACCGGCAAGCCGTGCCTCCTCGGGGATATCGGCCGGTGCTCGGCGCCGTGTGTCGGCCGTATCAGCGAGGCCGATCACCGTGCCCTGGCGCTCGATCTCTGTGCCTTCATGGCGGGCAAGGACCGCCGGTATGTCGAGCGTCTCCGAAGCAAGATGACCGAGGCGAGCGGCCGGCAGGACTACGAGACCGCTGCACGGTACCGCGACCAGTTGAAAGCGCTCGACACCGTTCTCGCCTCCTCCGCGGTCGTCTTGCCGGAGACGGAGGACCTGGATGTCCTGGGGCTGGCCGAAGATGAGCTCAACGCGGCCTGCTCCCTGTTCCGGGTGCGCGGCGGGCGCATCCGCGGGGTTCGTTCCTGGGTTGTGGACAAAGAGCTCGAGGTGGGTACCGCAGAGCTGCTCGAGCAGGCCCTGCAGCACGTCTATCTGGCCGAGGAGACCAGCTCCGACGACACCGGGCACATCCCCGCGGACGTGCTGCTCTCGGCTGCGGTGGAGGACCCGGAGGCCCTCGGGCGGCTCCTGGGAGATCGGGCTCATCACACGGTCAGGATCCATGTCCCTCAGCGGGGAGAGAAGGCGGCGCTCCTGCGCACGGTGGTCACGAATGCCGCAGAGGCCCTCCGTCTGTACCGGACCCGGCGCTCCTCCGACTATGTGACGCGGATGGATGCCCTCGCGGAGATACAGCAGGCGCTCGGACTCCCGGAGGCCCCCCTCCGGATGGAGTGTTACGACATCTCCCACCTCGGCGGCACCCAGGTAGTCGGCTCCATGGTGGTGTTCGAGGACGGACTGCCGAAGAAGTCCGACTACCGAAAATTTCAGATTACGGGCACCAGCGACGACACGGCCTCTATTCGGCAGGTGCTCGACCGGCGGCTCACGCGCCTGGAGCAGGCCCAGGCCGACCTCGCCCGCAGCGGGGAGCAGCGGGAGTCGTTCTCGTACCGGCCGGGGCTGCTGTTGATCGACGGCGGGCTCCCGCAGGTGCACGCGGCCCGGGAGGTGCTCCGGGAGCATCACCTGCGCATCCCCGTCTGCGGCATCGCGAAGCGTCTCGAGGAGCTCTGGCTCCCGGAGGACGAGTACCCCGTCATCCTGCCCAGGAACGGGCAGGCGCTCTTCATGGTGCAGCGGATTCGCGATGAGGCGCATCGTTTCGCCATCACCTACCAGCGCACCAGCCGCACGAAGGCACTGACGACCTCCCTCACCGAGATCCCGGGGGTCGGCCCGCAGGTAGCGGACCTGCTGCTGCGCCGATTCGGCTCCCCAGCCCGCATCCGAGCGGCCAGCAGTGAGGACCTGCAACAGGTCCCCGGAATTGGCCCGGCCCTGGCGGAGTCGATCCGCGCATGGGCTTCCGCGAACCACTAGTCTGGAAGAGATGGGGCTCACAGATCGGCACGACGCGTGGGGAGATGGTCATGGCTTCCGAAGTGGCCAATGAACTGACCGTGATCACCGGGCTTTCCGGAGCAGGCCGGTCGACGGCGGCCAAGGCGCTGGAAGACCTGGGCTGGTACGTGGTCGACAATCTGCCCTCCAAAATGCTGCTCCCCCTGGCCCAGCTGGTCGCGACCCCTGAGCACGGGATGCGCCGCCTGGCCGTGGTCATCGATACCCGCGCGGGACAGCTGTTCACCGATGTCGGTGCCCAGCTCGAGATGCTGGAGAGCATGAACATCCGCGCCCGGGTGGTGTTCCTAGAGGCCGACGACGCCGCCCTGGTGCGCCGGTTCGAGCAGGTCCGCCGTCCGCATCCGCTCCAGGAGGGCGGCACGGTGCTGGATGGCATCCACCGGGAGCGCGCATTGCTCGCCTCGCTCCGAGAGCGAGCCAACATCATTGTCGATACGGCACATCTCAACCCCCACCAGCTGCGGACCCGGATCTTTGAAATATTCGATGAGCGGGCCGCCAGCCTGGTGCATTTCACCCTGACGAGCTTCGGATTCAAATACGGCATCCCGTTGGACGCCGACATGGTGTCTGACCTTCGGTTCCTGCCGAACCCGTTCTGGGTGCCGGAGCTGCGGCACTCGACCGGCCTCGATGCGAATGTGCGTGACTACGTGTTGGCGCAGCCCGGAGCGGCCGCTTTCCTGGACCAGGAGTTCGCCCTCCTCACCACCGTGGTCGAGGGGTATCGCCGCGAAAACAAGCACGATGTGATGGTCGCGTTCGGATGCACCGGGGGCAAGCACCGCTCCGTCGCGATGATGATGGCCATGGCGGCGCGGATGCGCCGTCTGCAGGATGTGACGGTGAACACGGTGAATCGAGATCTCGGGAGGGAGTGACACAGATGAGCCTGAACGAACAACTCATGCAGGAGCTGCTGGGCATGGTGTACTCCCGCGGGCGCAGCCGTGCGGCCGAACTCGCGACCATCCTCCGACTGACCGGGGGACTGCATACCGTATCCGGTCGCCTGATCCTCGAGATCGAGCTCGAGAGCCCCAGGCTGGTCGCTCGGGTTCGCAAGGCGCTCCGGCAGCTGTACAACGCCGAAAGCGATCTGGTGAGCGTGGGAGCACAGCCCGCGCCGCTGGTGCGGGTACTGCGCGGCGGGGAGACGCTCGCCCGGCAGACGGGACTCATCGACGTCCGGAATCGTCCGCTGCGGGGACTGGTCCCGGCGCTGGTGCACGGTTCTCCCGAGATTTCCCGCGCCGTGTGGCGCGGCGCGCTGCTGGCCCGGGGATCTCTTGGGGAGCCGGGACGCACCGCCGCGCTGGAGGTGAGCTGCCCGAACGGAGAGATCGCCATGGCAATGGTGGGCAGCGCGCGCAGGCTCGGCGTGCCCGTGAAATCCAAGGAGGTGCGCGGCCAGCACCGCGCGTCTATCCGCGATCCCGAAGATATCTCGGCCATGCTGGGCGCCATCGGCGCGGTCGAGACGCAGGAAACCTGGGATCGTCTCCGGCATCGCAAGGAGGTGCGGGCCAGCGTGAACCGTCTGGTGAACTTTGACGATGCCAACCTCCGTCGCTCCGCCCAGGCGGCCGTGACGGCAAGCGCCCGCGTCGGCCGAGCGCTCGAGATTCTGGGTGACGACATTCCGGAGCATCTGCGCTCCGCCGGGGCGCTCCGGCTGGAACACCGGCAGGCAAGCCTGGATGAGCTCGGCCGGCTCGCGGATCCGCCGTTGACGAAGGATGCCGTGGCCGGGCGCATCCGGCGGCTTCTCGCCCTCGCGGATAAGCGGGCCGCGGAGCAGGGCGTCCCCGATACCAGGTCCGTGCTCAGCGAAGAGGTCGACTGATCCGGAGACGAACCGGAGGGGTCGCATCCGGCGACACGCCCAGACTGTCTATCACATTAACTTTTCAATTTGTTCATGTTGATTGCACTAACTGATATATAGTAGAGGTGTGCGGACAGACGTTCTGCACCTTTTTAGGAAGGATCTCGTAACCATGGCGGAATACACACTTCCCGAGCTGACCTACGACTACTCGGCATTGGAGCCGTACATCAGCGGCACCATCATGGAGCTGCACCACGACAAACACCATGCGAACTACGTCAAGGGCGCCAACACCGCCCTGGAGAAGCTCGCTGAGGCCCGCGACGCCGGGAACTTCTCCAACATCAACCAGCTGGAAAAGGACCTTGCGTTCAACCTGGCCGGCCACGTCAACCACACCGTGTTCTGGAAGAACCTGGGCCCTGACTCCGGCCGCCCCGAGGGCGAGCTCGATGCCGCCATCACCGAGTTCTTCGGCTCGTTCGAGAAGTTCCAGGCTCAGTTCACCGCCGCCGCCCTCGGCATCCAGGGCTCCGGCTGGGCCATCCTCGCCTGGGATTCGCTCGGCGAGAAGCTCGTCATCGAGCAGCTCTACGATCACCAGGGCAACCTGGCTGCCGCCACTGTTCCGCTGCTGCTGCTCGACATGTGGGAGCACGCGTTCTACCTCGACTACAAGAACGTCAAGGGCGACTACGTCAAGGCCTTCTGGAACGTCGTGAACTGGCAGGACATCGCCGACCGCTTCGAGTCCGCCAAGGCGAAGACTGAGGGACTGCTGCTCGGAAAGTAATCCGCACCGTCCTCACAACGGGTCGTATCGCATCGCGGTACGACCCGTTCTGTGTTTCCTCACCGTCCCCAAGGACGGTAGACTTATATCCCGTACAGATTTTCTTTTTCAGAACTTCAACGGCCGCACGGCGGCGAGTAGGGAGTGAACGGGATGACCGTCCGAGTAGGTATCAACGGCTTCGGGAGAATTGGCCGCACCTTTGTGCGCGCAGCGATCGATCGGGACGATCTGAATTTCGAGCTCGTCGCCGCGAACGACATCACCCAGACCGAGGCGTGCGCCCACTTGCTGAAATACGACTCCGTGCACGGTGTCTGGAAGCACGACGTGCAGGTGGAGGGGCACGACATCCTGGTGGACGGGCGACGCCTCGTGTCGATGTCCAGCCGTGAACCCGCCGACATCGAATGGGATGCGGAGGGAGTCGATATCGTGGTCGAGTCGACGGGGCACTTCCGCGACGCCAACAAGGCCCGCGCACATCTCGGGGGCAGCGTCAAGAAAGTCATCATCTCCTCCCCGGCCACCAATGAGGACGGCACCTTCGTCATGGGGGTCAACTCGGATGAGTACGATCCGGCCACCGACGACATCATCTCGAACGCCTCCTGCACGACGAACTGCCTGGCCCCCCTCCTCAAGCCTTTCCTGGACGCCTTCGGGATCGAGCGGGGCCTCATGACCACCATCCACGCCTACACGGCCGATCAGCGGCTCCAGGACGCCAAGCACAAGGATCTGCGGCGAGCCCGCGCGGCCGCCATCAACATGGTCCCCACCACCACCGGCGCGGCGAAGGCCATCGGGCTGGTGCTGCCCCAGCTCGCCGGGAAGCTCGACGGGTTCGCGGTGCGCGTCCCGGTCGCCGACGGATCACTGACGGATGTCACCGTCGAGGCCCCCCGTGAGGTCACCCTCGACGAGGTTCTGGAGGTGTACCGCGCGGCCGCGCAGGAGGGGCCCCTCGCCGGGTACCTCGCATACAACGAAGATCCGATCGTCTCCAGCGACATCGTCGGAAACCCCGCATCCTGCATCTTCGACGCCCCGCTCACACGGATCATCGGCTCCACCGTCAAGCTCGTCGGCTGGTACGACAACGAGTGGGCCTATACGAACCGGCTCATCGACCTCACCGCACTCGTGGCGTCGAAGCTGCCCGCATGACGGTCCGCACACTCGATACGCTCCCGCTGCATCCCGGAGCACGTGTCCTGGTGCGCTGCGATTTCAATGTGCCGCTGCACGAGGGCGTCATCGCCGACGACGGGCGCATCCGGGCAGCGCTCCCCACGCTTCGGGAGCTGCTGGGACGAGGCGCAGTCGTCATCGCCGCCTCGCATCTGGGACGTCCGAAAGGACAGGTGGTCCCCGAGCTGAGCCTCGCCCCCGTGGCCGCTCGGCTCGGCGAGCTCCTGGATCTCCCTGTTCCGCTTCTGGCCCTGGACGAGGCACCCGACCGGATCGATCGTGCCGCTCCGGGCTCGGTCTTCCTCCTTGAAAATCTGCGCTTCTCACCCGCCGAGACGAGTGCGGAAGAACCCGTTCGACGGGTCTTTGCGCAACAGCTCGCCGACCTGGCCGACGCCGTGGTCTCCGACGGGTTCGGTGTGGTCCACCGGGAGCAGGCCAGCTGTTTCGATTTGGAGCGCCTGCGCCCCTCGGCCGCGGGCCGCCTGGTCTGTGCCGAGCTCTCGGCATCAGAGCGCCTCCTCAACCATCCCGAGCGTCCCTACACGGTGGTGCTCGGGGGGTCCAAGGTCTCGGATAAGCTCGGAGTCATCCGAAATCTGCTCCCGCAGATCGACCGCCTCCTCATCGGCGGGGGCATGGCCTTCACCTTCCTCGCGGCGATGGGGTCCCGGATCGGAGCCAGCTTGTGCGAGCCCAGCCGAATCGACGACTGCCTCGAGGTTCTCCGCAGTGCTGAGGCCCAGGGGGTCGAGGTGCTTGTGCCCACGGATATCCGGACGGCCACCGAGGTCACGGCCGAGGCTGCGGCCTCCATCGTTCCGGTCACCGACATCGAGTCAGGGCCCGGCGGCGACGCGGCGATCGGCCTCGACATCGGCCCCGAGACCGAGGCCCGCTTCGCCGAGGCGATCCGCAGCTCCAGGACGGTCTTCTGGAACGGCCCGATGGGGATGTTTGAGCTCCCGGCCTTCGCGTCGGGAACCCTGGCCATCGCCCGGGCGCTCCGGGACTGCACGGGCTTCACCATGGTCGGCGGCGGCGACTCCGCCGCTGCGGTCCGGCAGGCGGGTTTCTCGGAGTCGGACTTCTCCCACATCTCGACAGGCGGGGGCGCCTCTCTCGAACTTCTCGAGGGGAAGGCCCTTCCCGGGCTCACCGTCCTAGGCTGGTCGCTATGAATCGCATCCCACTTATCGCTGGAAATTGGAAGCTCAACCTGGACCACCTCCAGGCGATCGCCCTAGTTCAGAAGCTGTCCTGGACGCTCGAGGATGCCCGCCACCGCTTCGACGAGGTCGAGGTCGCGGTCCTCCCGCCCTTCACGGATCTCCGCTCCGTCCAGACCCTCATCGCCTCGGATCGGATGGGCCTCACACTGGGGGCGCAGGATCTCTCGCCCTACGATTCC
>JAKVJE010000052.1 GCA_022487185.1 Microbacteriaceae bacterium | reverse complement strand
GCATACCCGAGGTTCTCGGCCACAGAGGCCTCCAGTACCAGGCCGTCGTCTTTCCGGTCCTCGGGTACCAGGCCGATGCCCCGGTCAATGGAGGCCGAGATGCGCCCGCGTGGCAATGGACGACCCCCGACCCGGATCTCGCCGGCGTCGTAGCGGTCCAGACCCATAATGGCCCGCAGCAGGTCGGTGCGTCCGGCCCCGACTAGCCCGGCCAGCCCGACGACTTCTCCCGGGTAGAGGTCCAGATCGATGTCCCGGAAATGCTCCGCCTCCGTGAGCCCCCGCACCGAGAGCAGCGGTGCCGGGTTCGGGATGGGCTCGGGGGCGCGCCGCGGGAAGCGCTCGGTGATGTCGCGACCCACCATGAGCTGCACCAGACTCCGCTCCGGGGTCGTAGCCGGAACCTCCTGAATCGTCTGCCCGTCCCGGAGAACTGTGACCCGGTCGCCGATCTCGGGAATCTCGTCCAGGTGGTGGCTGATGAACACCATGGCGACACCACGCGTGCGCAGATCCCGGATGACCTGGAACAGCTGCGCGATCTCACGCCGGGTGAGAGAGGCGGTGGGCTCGTCGAAGATCACCAGCCGGGCGTCTCTGCTGACCGCCTTCGCAATCTCGACCATCTGCTGCCGGGCCACCCCCAGCTCCCCCACCAGCTGGGTCGGCCGGATCTCGGTGCGGGTGTCGATCCCCATCCGCTGCAGGGCCTCTGTGGCCTGTTCCATGAGCCGGCCGCGGTTGAGCACCCCATGGCGCACGGGCAGACGGTCGAGCAGCAGGTTCTCCGCCACGGTCAGGTTGGGCAGGAGGCTCAGTTCCTGGTGGATGGTGGCGATGCCGGCGCGCTCCCCGGCCCGGACATCCGCAAGCACCGTGGGCTCCCCATCGATCCGGAGCTCGCCCTCATCGGGCTGGTACAGCCCGTTCATGACCTTGATGATGGTGGACTTGCCCGCGCCGTTCTCTCCCAGGAGGCAGTGCACCTCCCCGGGGCGGACGCTCACCGAGACATCACGCAGTGCGGTGATGCCGCCGAAGCGCTTGGTGACGTGCCGGATTTCCAGCAGTGGGGATGGACTCACGACAATTCCTCTCGAAGATGCGTGTGGGGGGCGTCGCAGACCGACTCCCGGCTCACAAAGGTGACGGGAAGCTGGATCGACTCGGGGGTGGTTCCGCACAGCAGCGACCAGAGGAGGTCGATCCCGAGCTGCCCCATCCGCTCCGGCTGCTGGATGACGCAGGTGATCGGCGGGGTGGTGAGCTCGAAGGTCTCGAAGTCGTCGTATCCGATCATGGCGAGATCCCTGCCGGCCCGCAGGCGGAGGCGGCGCATCGCGCGCAGCGCCCCGAGCGTCATGAGGCTGTCCGAGGCGAGCAGGGCGGTGGGATGGCCCTCCTGGAGCATCTGCGTCGCGATCGCGTCCCCCGAGCGCTCCTGGAAATTGCCGAACCCGATCAGGGATGGATCCGCGTTGAGGCCGAGGCGCTCGCGGGCCGTCAGGAAGGCGTGGTGGCGCTGCAGCCCGGTCGAGGTGCTCAGGGGGCCGGAGAGATAGCCGATCCGGGTGTGTCCGTGGGCCGCCAGAGTCTCGACGGCGCGCAGGATGCCCCCCTCATTGTCCGAGGTGACGCTCGGGGCTTCGAACCCATCGAGGACTCGATCCACGAACACCACCGGCAGTCCGGTGCGACGCAGCAGCGTGGCATCCGCCGTGGCGCCCTGGGGGGCCAGGAGGAGGCCGTCGATGCGGCGGGAGGCGAGCAGGTCGATGTACTGGCGCTGTTGCACCGGATCGTCTTCGGCGTTGGTGAGCAGCGTGGATAGCCCGTGTTCTCTGGCGGCGCGCTCGGCGCCGTGCGCGATCTCGGCGAAGAAGGGGTTGCGGATGTCCGGGACGATGACTCCGATGGTGCCGGTCCGCGCCGAGCGCAGGGACTGGGCGGCCGCATTCGGGTGGTAGTCGAGCCGCCGGGCCGCCTCCCGCACCTGGGTGAGCGTCTCTTCGGAAACCAGAGCAGAGCCCTGGAGCGCCCGGGAGGCAGTGGCCGGGGACACCCCAGCCTCGGCGGCTACGTCCCGGAGCGTGACTCGGCGCATGTCCCACCTCCCTCAATCCAGTCGGATGAAAACGTTTTCAAGAATAACGATAGCGAGTATATCTATTTCCGGGCGGAGCGCCAGCCGAACACTCGGAAATTGCTGTGGCATATCGCGGGAATCCCCGGGAGGGGCGTCCGTCCCTATAATTCAGGGGCGCGACCACGCGCACCGGATCGCGCCGCATGCGCGGAAGGGAGAACCGTTGACTGTTTTCGATGAGACGGACCGGCTGGCGGTCGATACCGCCAAGATTCTTGCAGCTGATGCCGTGGAGCAGGCCGGAAGCGGCCACCCCGGCACCGCCATCAGCCTGGCCCCGGCAGCGTATCTGCTGTACCAGAAGCTCATGCGCCACGACCCGACGGACCCGTCCTGGGAGGGACGGGACCGCTTCATCCTCTCCTGTGGCCACAGCTCTCTGACGCAATATGTGCAGCTCTTCCTCGCCGGGTACGGCCTTGAGCTCTCCGACCTGGAACATCTGCGTACCTGGGGCGCCCTCACGCCCGGGCACCCCGAATACGGACTCACCCCCGGGGTCGAGATGACCACCGGGCCGCTGGGACAGGGCCTTGCGACGGCCATCGGGTTTGCCGCATCCGCCCGCTATCAGCGGGAACTGTTCGACCCGGAGACCGCCGCCGGGCAGAGCCCCTTCGATCGCACCGTCTGGGTCATCGCCTCCGAGGGGGATCTCGAGGAGGGCATCACGTCCGAGGCCTCCTCCTGGGCCGGTACCCAGCAGCTGGGCAATGTGGTCGTGCTCTACGACTCGAACCACATCTCCATCGAAGACGACACCGACATCGCCTACACCGAGGACGTCCTCGCTCGGTACAAGGCCTACGGCTGGCATACCCAGTCTGTGGACTGGACCTCCCCCCAGGGGTATCGCGAGGACGCGGACGCCCTCGCCTCGGCCCTTCGAGCGGCCCAGGCCGAGACCTCCCGCCCCTCGATCGTGCAGCTGCGCACCATCATCGGCTGGCCGAGCCCCACCAAGCAGAACACCGGGGGCATCCACGGCTCCAAGCTCGGTGAGAGTGAACTCGCCGGGCTCAAACGGGCACTCGGCTTCCAGCCAGACGCGCACTTCGTGCTCCCAGAGGGGGTGCTCGCGCATACCCGGAAGGCACGGGACCGGGGGGCCGCGGCCCACCGCGACTGGGATCGTTCCTTCCGGGACTGGGCCGAGACCCATCCCGACCGGGCCGCGCTGTACCGGCGCATCCACGATCGGGAGCTTCCGGCGGATCTCACGGATCACCTGCCGGTCTTCCCCGCAGACACCGCCCTGGCGACGCGCGCTGCCTCCGGGAAGGTCATCAATGCCCTCGCCCCGGCGCTGCCGGAGCTGTGGGGCGGCTCCGCTGACCTGGCCGGGTCGAATAACACCACCATCGAGGGGGCGGATTCGTTCGGTCCCCGCGGGCGGAGCACCGGGGCCTGGAAGGCCGCGCCCGGCGGGCGGGTGCTTCACTTCGGAATTCGCGAGCACGCGATGGCCGCCATCCTGAACGGCATTGCGCTCGACGGGGGCACCAGGGCCTTTGGCGGGACTTTCCTGATCTTCAGTGACTATCAGCGTCCCGCGGTTCGGCTTGCGGCGCTGATGGGCGTGCCAAGCCTGTTCGTCTGGACGCATGACTCCATCGGGCTGGGCGAAGACGGCCCGACCCATCAGCCGGTCGAACAGCTCTCGACTCTCCGCGCGATTCCGGGCCTCAGTGTGGTTCGGCCGGCGGATGCGAACGAGACCGCCTGGGCCTGGTACGGGATGCTCCGGCACACCGCGGGTCCGTCTGGGATCGTGCTCACTCGTCAAAAGGTGCCGACACTGCCCCGCGGAGAGGCCGCCGAGGGCGAGGTACTCGCCCCGGCAGAGCTCACCCTTCGGGGCGGATACGTCCTGGCAGAAGCCGCGGGCGGGGTGCCCGAGGTGATCCTCATCGCAACGGGATCCGAGGTGCAGCTTGCGCTGCAGGCCCGGACCGCGCTGCAGGACTCCGGTGTGGCCACCAGGGTCGTTTCCATGCCCTGTGTCGAATGGTTCCAGGAGCAGGACGCCGACTACCGTCAGCACGTGCTCCCAGATTCGGTGCGGGCGCGTGTCTCGGTCGAGGCGGGGCTGGCGCTCACCTGGGCCCCCTTCGTCGGTGACGCCGGGCGCTCAGTGAGCCTGGAGCACTTCGGGGCCTCCGCCCCCGGGCCGGAGCTCTATGAACGATTCGGGATCACGGCCGATGCCGTCATCGCGGCCGCCCATGCGAGCCTTGCCGCCACACATCCAACTTCCTCTGTCTCGGAAAGCGACTGATCACTATGACTTCTCCAACTGCTGCCTCGCTCGCAGAGCTCAGCGCCGCCGGCGTCTCCGTGTGGCTCGACGACCTCTCCCGGGAGCGCTTGACCACCGGCGGGCTCGCCGAGCTCACCCGGACCCGGAGCGTCGTGGGGGTGACCACGAACCCGACGATTTTCGCCGGGGCCCTCTCCCATGGCGACGCGTATCGGGAACAGGTTGGTGAGCTCGTCGCCGCCGGTGCCTCCCTGGATGAGACGGTGACGGCCCTGACGACCACCGACGTGGCCGAGGCCTGCGATGTCTTTGCGCCGATCTTCACCTCCACCGCCGGCGAAGACGGCCGGGTCTCGATCGAAGTCGATCCCCGCCTCGCACACGACACGGCGGCGACGGTTGCACAGGCCCGAGCACTCTGGGAGCGCGTCGACCGCCCGAACCTGATGATCAAGATTCCCGCCACCAAGGAGGGGCTGCCGGCCATCACCCAGGTCATCGCCTCAGGCATCAGTGTCAACGTGACCCTGATCTTCAGTCTGGAGCGGTACCGGGAGGTCATCTCCGCGTACCAGGCGGGACTGGAGCAGGCGATTGCCGCCGGCATCGATCCCTCGGGGATCCATTCGGTCGCATCCTTCTTCGTCTCCCGGCTCGACGTCGAGATCAACCGGCGTCTGGAGGCGATCGGCACTCCGGAGGCCCTGGGACTGCGGAACCGGGCGGGACTTGCCAACGCCCAGCTCGCCTATGGAGTGTTCACCGATTCCCTGCAGGAGCCGCGCTGGACGGCGCTGGAGTCGGCCGGAGCGACCCTGCAGCGTCCGCTCTGGGCTTCAACGGGCGTCAAAGACCCGGCGCTTGAGGACACCGCCTACGTCTCCGGGTTGGTGGCTCCCCACACGGTGAACACCATGCCGGAGAAAACCCTGGAGGCCTTTGCGGATCACGGATCGGTCGTTCCGGGAACCGCCCTGGCCGCGGCCGATGCGGCGGCGGAGGTTCTCGCCAATCTGGAGGCACTCGGAATCTCGTACGCCGAGGTCACCGAGCAGCTCGAGCGGGAGGGCGTCCAGAAATTCGAGGTGTCCTGGGCGGAACTGCTCGACACCGTCACTGAGGCCATGAAGGAGCAGGCATGAGTGTTCAGGTAGAGTCCGCAGGATTTGCTGGGGCTGCCGCCGCCAGCGTGCTCCCCACCCTGGCCGCGGACAAGGTCGCCAGCAGGCTGTTCGCCCACGATGACACACTCTGGGGAGAGGAGGCCCGGTCTGAGGCCTCTATCCGGCTCGGGTGGGTGGATGCGGTGCAGGTCTCCCGCCCGCTCGTCGGACGGATCTTGGCGCTCCGGGACGAGTTCCGCGGGGTCGGCCTGGACCGAGTGGTGCTGTGCGGGATGGGCGGCTCTTCGCTGGCCCCGGAGGTCATCGCGGCCAGCGCGGGCGTTCCCCTGGTCGTACTCGACGGCACCGCACCCGGGCAGGTGGCCCGGGCCACCGGCACCGGACTGGATCGGACGGTCGTTGTGGTGTCCTCGAAGTCGGGGTCCACCCTCGAGACCGATTCTCAGCGCCGAGCCTTCGAGGCGGCGTTCGAGGCCGCCGGGATCGATCCCGCCGAGCGCATTGTGGTGGTCACCGATCCGGGATCGGCCCTGGAGACCTACGCCGAGGAGCACGACTACCGCGTCTTCTTGGCCGATCCTCATGTGGGAGGCCGGTATTCGGCCCTCACTGCCTTTGGCCTGGTTCCTTCCGGGCTGGCCGGGGCGGACATCGAGGCCCTCCTGAACGAGGCTGAGATCGGCGTCCAGCAGTGTCTGGAGGATTCTGAGGAGAACCCCTCCCTCCGCCTGGCCGCCGCCCTCGCCGGCGGCGCCCCAGCCCGTGACAAGATCGGGATTTTCTCGGACTCGGATAGAATTGTCGGTTTCCCCGCGTGGGCCGAACAGCTTATCGCCGAGTCCACGGGCAAGCAGGGCACGGGATTGCTTCCCATCGCTCTGACTGGGGCTTCTCCGGAGGTCGTGGATCCGAGCCGGGTGCCAGAGGATGTCACGCTGGTCCGAGTCACGGACGATCCCCGGCCGGTGTCGGGCGAGCTCGTCGGGATCTCGGGTTCTCTCGGGGAACAGCTTGTCGTGTGGGAGGCCGCGGTGGCCGTCGCCGGGCGGATCCTGGGGATCAACCCCTTCGACCAGCCCGATGTGGAGAGCGCCAAGGCGGCGGCTCGGGATCTCCTCGACCACCGTCCGGAGGCTGAGCCGGCGCGCTTCTCGGAGGACGGCATCCAGGTGCGCGCGACGTTCCCGCTCACCGCGACGACGCTCGACGCGGCGGTGGCCGAGCTGGCGAGCCGTGTGGACGGGCACCACGGCTATCTCGCCATCCAGGCCTACGTCGACCGGGAGGCCGCCTCGGCCCTCACCGCGCTGCGCCCGGCTGCCGTCGACGGTCTGGCCCGACCGGTGACCTTCGGATGGGGCCCCCGGTTCCTGCACTCCACGGGGCAATATCACAAGGGTGGTCCTCGGACCGGCGTCTTCCTCCAGATCACCGCCGCCCCTCGGGCGGATGCGGATGTGGCGATTCCCGATCGGCCGTTCAGCTTCGGAGAGCTGATCGTGGCACAGGCACAGGGCGACTGTGCGGTGCTGGCCGCGCACGGACTCCCGGTGCTGACCCTGGAGGTCTCGGGGTCGCTGCTGGAGGCCGGAGAGCGGATCGCCGCGGCGTTCCGACGGCTCGAGCCCGGCGCATGAGTCTCGGATTCGAGGGGATGAACCCGCTTCGTCGGCCGGAGGACCTCCGGCTGACCCGAATCGCGGGCCCCAGCGCCATCGTGTTCTTCGGAGTGACCGGCGACCTGGCTCGGAACAAACTGCTTCCGGCGGTCTACGACCTCGCCAATCGGGGGCTCCTCTCCCCCGGTTTTGGACTGGTCGGCTTCGGGCGCCGGGAATGGTCGCGGGACGACTTCATCGCGTTCGTGGAGAAGTCGGTGCGCGCGCATGCCCGCACCCCCTTCCGCCCGGAGGTGTTCGCGCAGCTGGCCCGTGGGCTGCGGTTCGTCACCGGGACGTTCGATGACCCGGCGGCCTATGACCGCATCCGCGAGACCCTCGATGAACTCCGGCGTACCCAGGGGACGCTCGGGAACACGGCGTTCTACCTCTCGATTCCCCCAGCCGCCTTCCCGGTGGTCTGCGGCCAGTTGAACCGCGCGGAGCTCACCCGGGCCACCGATGACTCCTGGCGGCGCGTCGTCATCGAGAAGCCCTTCGGGTCTGATCTCCAGACCGCGCGAAGGCTCAACAGCGTGGTCGAGGAGGTCTTCGACTCGGATCAGATTTTCCGGATCGACCACTACCTGGGCAAAGAGACGGTGCAGAACCTCTTGGCGGTTCGGTTCGCCAACGCCATCTTCGAGCCCCTCTGGAATGGGCGCTACGTCGATCATGTCCAGATCACCATGGCCGAGGACATCGGAATCGGCACCCGCGCCGGCTACTATGACGGGATCGGGGCGGCCCGGGATGTCATCCAGAACCACCTGTTGCAGCTGCTCGCCCTCACCGCCATGGAAGAGCCCGCGGATCTCAGCGCCGCCTCCCTGCGCGCCGAGAAGGAGAAGGCGCTCGGGTCAGTGGTCGTGCCCGCGGACCTCGCCGCTCGGACCGCGCGCGGACAGTATGCGGCCGGATGGCAGGGGAGCTCCCGGGTGCGGGGGTACCTGGAGGAGGATGGGATCCCGGAGGACTCGATCACCGAGACCTTCGCCGCCCTTGAGCTGCACCTCGAGAACCGGCGTTGGCAGGGGGTTCCATTCTTCCTGCGGGCCGGGAAGCGTCTGGGACGCCGGGTGACCGAGATCGCCCTGGTGTTCAAGCGGACCCCCCAGACGCTGTTCCCCTCAGCGCAGTCTTCGTCGCTGGGGCCCAATGCTCTGGTCATCCGGATTCAACCAGATGAGGGGGTCACTCTCCGCTTCGGATCGAAGGTTCCGGGGGCTGGCATGCAGGTGCGGGATGTGACCATGGACTTCGGCTATGGGCACGCGTTCACGGTGGCGAGCCCGGAGGCGTACGAACGGCTGATCCTGGACGTGCTTCTGGGAGATCCTCCCCTGTTCCCGCGCCACCGCGAGGTGGAGCTCAGCTGGGAGATTCTGGACCCGATCGAGCAGTTCTGGGCCCGCGGCGGGCGACCCGAACCGTACGCCCCCGGCTCGTGGGGGCCGGAGTCCGCGAACCGCCTCATCACCCGGACCGGACGGACCTGGAGGAGACCATGATCGAGCGCCTGGATGATACGGACCTCTCAGCGGTGGCGAAGCGCCTGGTGCTGACGCGGCGCGAGTCGGGGGCCAACGCCCTCGGGCGCGTCCTCACCCTGGTGGTGTCCTGCGCCCCCGACCATGCGGAGATGGCCGCGGAGACCGCCGTTGCGGCCGCCCGCGAACATCCGATGCGGGTGCTCGTCCTCAGCGGAGCTCCCGAGGGACGGGATCGTCTCGATGCGGAAATCCGGGTCGGCGAGGATGCGGGTGCCTCCGAGGTCGTGCTGCTGCACGCCACTGGAGAGATGCTCTCCAACCCCGGAGCCCTGGTCACTCCGCTGCTTCTGGCCGACACCCCCATCGTGGTCTGGTGGCCGGATCGCGCCCCCGCCTCTCCATCCTCCTGTGAGCTCGGATCGATGGCCACTCGTCGCGTGACCGATTGCGCGGTCGTGGGCGGACTTTCCGCACTCAGCTCGCTGGCCTCGGGGCACCGGCCCGGGGATACCGACCTCTCATGGGCTCGACTGACTCCCTGGCGAGATGTGCTGGCCTCGGAGCTCGACCAGCCCCCGCACGAACCCGTGCTCCGAGCACAGGTCTCGGGCGATCCTCGCGCCGTGCCCTGTGCCCTGATGGCCGCCTGGCTGGGACGCAGCCTGAACATCCCTGTGGCACTGCTGTCCGCACCGGAGGTCTCCGAGCGGTACCCGCTCGTCGGGGTCAGTCTGGAGCGTGCCGGGGGCACTATCTCCCTGCGGCTGGATGCTGTGGCCGGGGTCATCCACCTCTCGCATCCGCACCAGCCCGACCACGAGGTG
>JAKVJE010000051.1 GCA_022487185.1 Microbacteriaceae bacterium | reverse complement strand
TGACTGAGCACCTCGGCGGTGATCTCGACAAGATACGAGTCGAGCTCCGTTGCATTCCACTTGCGGAATACGTCGGCGATTTCCGCCGGCTCCATGCCGGCCCCCCGGCGGAGCAGGTCGTAGCTCTCGCCGATGAGCTGCATGTCGGCATATTCGATGCCGTTGTGCACCATCTTGACGAAGTGACCGGCCCCGTCGGTGCCGATATGCGTGACGCAGGGCTCCCCATCGACCTTGGCCGCGATTGATTCCAGGATCGGTCCGAGGGTGGCGTAGGACTCTTCTGTGCCTCCCGGCATGATGGAGGGGCCGTTCAGGGCGCCCTCCTCTCCGCCCGAGATCCCCGCGCCCACATAGTGGATGCCGGTGGCCCGAACGGCCTTTTCCCGGCGGATGGTATCGGTGAAGCGG
Source organism: Microbacteriaceae bacterium (assembly GCA_022487185.1). Lineage (GTDB taxonomy): Bacteria > Actinomycetota > Actinomycetes > Actinomycetales > Microbacteriaceae > JAKVJE01. Next base: position 9,161 of record JAKVJE010000051.1, on the reverse strand, counting down.
GAGTTCCCGCCGTCCACGATGATGTCGCCGGGTTCGAACACCTCGACGAGTTGGTCGATGATCGCCTCGGTGGGGGCTCCGGCCTTGACCATGATGATGGCGGTGCGGGGCCGTTCGAGCCGTGCGGCGAATTCGGCGATCGTCGTGGCCGGGAGGAACGTGCCCTCGTCCCCGTGCTCAGCGACGAGCCGTTCGGTGCGGGCGGTGGTGCGGTTGTAGAGGGCGACCGTGTTGCCGTGCCGGGCCAGGTTCCGGGCGAGATTGCTGCCCATGACCGCGAGGCCGACGACACCGATATTTGCGAGAGGTGACATGCCCCAGATTCTACGACGCCAGGGGGAGCCGCGGCAGGGATGGGGTGATCTGCCAGGTGGATCTGCGACACTGATGGCAGGTCCGGGACAGTCCCGGTGAATCTCAAAGAGGAGTGTGCAATGACCACACGTGCAGTGGGTTCCCTGAACATCTTCCCCCTGTCGCTGGGCGGGAATGTCTTTGGCTGGACGGTCGATGAGGCCGGGGCGCCGGCCATCCTGGATGCGTTCACCGAGGGCGGGGCGGATCGTCTGATCGATACCGCCGATGTGTACCCGGCATGGGCTCCGGGGGCCGCCGGCGGGGACTCGGAGAAGATCTTGGGCGGGTGGCTCGCCACCCGTGGCCGCGATCGGGCGCTGATCGCGACGAAGGTGGCCAAGCTGGAAGGCCGCCGGGGGCTCTCCCCGGAGAACGTGCGCACCTCGGTCGAGGACTCGCTGCGCCGGCTGGGTACTGACCACATCGATCTGTACTACGCCCATGAGGAAGACCCGCAGACGCCCATCGAGCAGACGGCGGAGGTCTTCAGCGCTCTGGTCGATGAGGGCAAGATTCGGGAAATCGGATTCTCCAACTTCGCCGCCGAGAGCGGTCGGGCCTGGATCCAGGCCGCGAAGAGTAATGGCTGGCACGCCCCGACGGCCATGCAGCCCGAGTACAGCCTGGTCGAGCGCGGGTATGAGTCGGACCTGGCGGGGTTCGCGGCCGAGGAAGGGCTGGCGGTTCTCCCCTACTATTCCCTGGCCAGCGGGTTCCTGACCGGAAAGTACCGTTCACCGGCCGATTTTGCGGGCACCGCTCGAGCCGAAGGTGCGGCGCACTATGCGACCGAGGCGGGGCTGCATCTCATCGAGGTCCTTCGAGAGGTGGCCGCGGCGCATGGGGCCCAGGTTGTGTCCGTTGCTCTGGCCTGGCTGCTGTCGAAGCCGCAGATCGCGGCTCCCATCGCATCCGCCAGCAAGCCGGCACAGGTGGATGGGCTGCTTGCGGCGCCCGAGTTGTCGCTCACCGCCGCGGAGCTGTCCGCCCTCGACGAGGCGTCTGCCGCGGTCTGAGGTCTCCCGGCGGGGCGAGATCGAGCCGGATCAGAGGGGATCGAGCAGGCCGTGCCGCCGGAGCACCGCCTCGATCCCGGCCGGTCCGGCCGCCGGGGCCGTCTCATTGGCGACCGCCAGCAGCTCCGGGCGAGAACCGGGCATCGCAACTCCGACATCCACCAGCTCGGAGAGCTCGCAGTCGTTGCGCTCGTCTCCGAAGGAGAAGGTCGGGGCATGCCGGGCCCTCGGATCTTTGCGGAGGAGCCGGCTGGCACCGTTTGCCTTGGAAGCCCCTGCCGGGAGTCCGGTATAGGCGGTGTCCGAGAAGGGCGTCAGCGACAGGGCCTCCCCGAATGCTTCCCGGTAGGGAGTGATGTCGCCGTTGTGGGCGTACACGCAGACGTACGAGAGCTGTTCGCGCAGCCAGAGATCCGGGTCGACGGGCACGCTCTCGGGGGCCTCTCCGAGAAGCTGCATGTCGGCGAGGACTGTCTCGGACCGGGCCGTGACCGCATACTGTTCCTCAGTGAAGAACCCCAGGTCGTCGCCGAGGTCGCTCGCCTGGGCGACCAGTGCCGCCAGGGTCTCTTTCGGGACGGTGTGCAGGTCGAGCACCGTTCCTCTGCTGCGGACCACGCAGCCGCTTGAGACGACTCCGGTTGCAGCGGCCTCCTCTCCGAGGAGGTCCCGGACTTCCCAGGTGTTGCGTGCGGTGGCCATGACCGGCAGGACGTCGGCTCTGCGCATCCGCCGGAGCAGGGCATGGGCATCGTCACCGGCCCGGTGGGAGTCGTCGAGGAGAGTGCCGTCCAGGTCCAGGAAGACGACGGCGCGGTACGGGATGACGGCGGGGGCTGACATGGGGTCCTTTCGGATATGACCCTTCTGAGTATGGCAGCTGAGGATCTGGCTGGGTGCCTTGCCGTCCGCGCCCGGCGAAAGCTATACTCAGCGGTTGAACTTCGGCGAGGGCTTCGGCCGTGATCGACGCGGTGCGCCATGGGTGCGCGGATCCTCGTTCGGGACTGTGCGGTGCCGTACCGGCGTCGTACGGGAGCACAGAGACAGAGGAAAGAAACACATGGCAGACATCATCACCATCCCGGCGACCGTTCGCACCACGTTTGGAAAGGGAGCCGCCCGCCGGCTCCGCCGCGACGGACATATCCCCGCGGTTATCTACGGGCACGGCCAGGAGCCCATCCACGTTGCACTCCCCGAGCACGAGACCACACTGGCGACTCGTACTGCCAACGCGCTGCTGAGCCTCGATGTCGAGGGCACGGAGCCGAAGTTGGTTCTGGTGAAGGACATTCAGAAGGATCCGGTGAAGATGTCCATTGAGCACCTTGACCTCATGAACGTCACCCGTTCCGAGAAGGTCGAGGTCGAGGTCCCGATCTCCCTGACCGGCGTCACCGTTGGAAACACCGTGGCCGAGCTGTCGCTGCAGACCATCACCGTGTCGGCCCCGGTGGTCGAGCTGCCTGACCGGATCGAGGTCAGCGTCGATGGTGCGGCCGAAGGAACCCGTTTCCATGCCAAGGACCTGGATCTGGGCGAGGACGTCGAGCTGGTCACCGATCCCGAGGCCCTGGTCGTGGCCGTGATCATCCCGTCCGCCAAGGACATGGGTGACCGTGCGGATGAGGTGGCCGAGGAGCAGGCCGAGGCCGCCGCCGCCGCCGATGCCGCTGCTGCCGGCACCGAGGCTGGCGCCACGGCGGCGGAGTAGTATCCCCGCCGTGACACAGTCCGATGTGTGGCTGGTGGTCGGCCTCGGGAATCCGGGGTCCGAGTATGCCGGCACACGTCACAGCGCCGGGCGAATGGTCTCTGAGGAGCTCGCCCGGCGCCTGGGAGCGCCGCTGCGGCGGCTGAAGGGCACCCATGCACACATCGCGGAGGGCCGTGTCTCTCTCGGTGGCCCCCGACTGATTGCGGCGGAGCTCGACAGTTTTATGAATCTCTCAGGGGGGCCCACCAAGGCTCTGCTGAACCATTTCCGGCTGCGCCCGGATCGTCTCGCCGTGGTTCGGGACGATCTCGATCTCCCCTTCGGAGAGGTGCGGCTGCGTCAGGGGGGTGGGCACGGCGGCCACAACGGGGTGCGCGATATCATCGCGCAGCTCGGGAGCCGGGACTTCTGCCAGGTGCGGTGCGGGATCGGACGGCCACAGGGCCGGCAGGATCCTGCAGACTTCGTGCTGTCCCGGTATTCGGCTGCCGAACGTCCCATCCTGACTGCACAGCTCTCCTTGGCTGCGGATCTGATCGAGATCCTCGCCGGTGAGGGGATACAGGCGGCCCAGCAGGAATACCATCGGCGGACAGAAGCGGGGAAGGCGAGGTCATGAGCCTGCGGCCAGTGTTGGAGGCCTACGAGCGGGCGGAGGTCTCCGAAGAGCTCCGGTCGGCTGCGGGATCGGAGCGCGGGAAGATCGCCGCACCCGATGCGGCCCGTTCGATTGCCCTGGCGGCCCTGCTCGATTCTCGCGCCGAGGTTCACCAGGCACTGGTGGTGACCGCCACTGGTCGTGAGGGAACCCAGCTCGCCGCCGATCTTCGGCAGTGGCTCCCGGACGCCGAGATCCTGGAATTCCCCGCCTGGGAGACGCTTCCGCATGAGCGGCTGAGCCCCTCCCCGCAGATCGTGGGGGAGCGGGTCGCCGCCCTCCGGAGGATTGCCGCCGGCCCGAGCGGATCCGGACTACAGATCATCGTGGCACCGACCCGGGCGGCCCTCCAGCCCCTGTCCGCCGACATTCTGAGTGTCGATCCCGTTGTCGTCCGCACCGGCGAGGACGCCGATCTGGAGGCGCTGGCCGCCCGCCTGGTCGAGCTGGCCTACGCCCATGTGGAACTGGTCACTCGGCGCGGGGAGTTCGCGCTCCGCGGTGGGATCTTGGATGTCTTCCCGCCAACCGCGGACTACCCGGTGCGTATCGAATTTTTCGGAGACACCGTGGAATCGATGCGGCCATTCCAGGTGGCCGATCAGCGTTCAGCCCAGGAGCAGGTGGATGTCGTGCACATCGACGCCTGCCGGGAACTGCTCTTGACCCCGGCGGTGCGCGCCCGCGCCCGGGAGATGCGCCACGAATTCCCCAACCTCGAATCGATCCTGGAGAAGATCTCGGAGGGGATTCCGGCGGAGGGCATGGAGTCGCTGCTGTCGGCGCTCCAGCCAAACCTGGTGCCGTTGCACTCGTTCTGCGATGAGTCGGCGTTGCTCTGCGTGTGCGCACCCGAACGGGTGCGCACACGCGCGGCCGACCTGGTGCGCACGAACTCGGAGTTTTTGCAGGCGGCCTGGGAAGCGGCGACGGCCGGGGCGGAGGCCCCGATCGACCTGAGCGGCGGGGAGTATCTCACCCTCGAACAGTTCCACGATGGCTCCGGTCGGCGACCGTGGTGGGAGATCGATCCGCTGGCGGGCGACGACGAGGCAATCGCCACCGGGCTGGGGCCGGTTCCCGGGTTCGCCGGGTCTGCGGAGGCTCCCCTGGAAGATATCGGGACGCGGCTCGGAGCCGGCTGGAATGTGGTCGTCGCCATGGCCGCGCCCGGGTCTGCCTCCCGGGTGGCTGAGCTCCTCCGGGACCGGGACGTTCCGGCCGCGGTGCAGGATTCCCCGTCGCTCGAGGCCGGGATCGTGTCGGTGGTCGTGGCCCCGCTGGCCAGCGGCTGGCTGGCCACCTCGGCACGCCTGGCGGTCTATTCGGAGGCCGAGGTCTTCGGACGCACCGCGGAGTACGGGCCGCGCAAGGTGCGTCGGCTGAAGGCGAAGCGGCGCAACGCGATCGATCCGATGGAGCTCAAGCCCGGCGACTACGTGGTCCACGAGCGACACGGCATCGGACGATTCGTGAAACTGGTGACCCGGGAGGTGCCGCTCGGCGGCGTGCGGGCGGAGCGCGAGTTCCTGGTACTGGAGTACGCCCCCTCGAAGAAGGGGCATCCGCCGGATCGACTGTTCATCCCCACCGATCAGCTCGATCAGCTGAGCAAGTACGTGGGCGGCGAGAGCCCGAAGGTCTCCAAACTGGGCGGTTCCGACTGGGCCCGGACCAAGCACAATGCGCGCAAGGCGGTGCGCGAGATCGCAGTGGAGCTGGTCAAGCTCTACGCCCGTCGCACCAAGGCCGAGGGGCATCCGTTCCCGGCTGACACCCCGTGGCAGCACGAGCTGGAGGAGGGCTTCCCCTACGCCGAGACCCCCGATCAGCTCCGGGCGATCGAGGAGGTCAAGTCGGATATGGAGAAGCCGATCCCCATGGACCGGCTCCTCAGTGGCGACGTGGGGTTCGGGAAGACGGAGGTCGCCGTCCGTGCGGCCTTCAAGGCCATCCAGGACGGCCGTCAGGTCGTGATGCTGGTGCCCACCACCCTGCTCGCCCAGCAGCACCTCGAGACCTTCACGGAACGGTTTGCCGGGTTCCCGGTGGTCGTGCGGGCCCTCTCCCGGTTCCAGAGCGCGAAAGAGACCGCGGAGACCATCGAGGGTCTGGCGGACGGCTCGGTCGATATGGTCATCGGGACCCACCGGGTGCTCTCCAAGCAGGTGTCATTCAAGCAGCTGGGACTCGTGATCATCGACGAGGAGCAGCGGTTCGGGGTGGGGCACAAGGAGCGGCTCAAGGAGCTGAAGACGAATGTGGATGTGCTCTCGATGAGCGCGACCCCGATTCCCCGCACTCTGGAGATGGCGGTGACCGGCATCCGCGAGATGTCCACACTCTCGACTCCGCCGGAATCCCGCCACCCGGTGCTCACCTATGTCGGGGCGTCCTCGGACGGGCAGATCGCGGCGGCCGTGCGCCGGGAGCTCCTCCGGGAGGGGCAGGTCTTCTACGTGCACAACCGCGTGGCCGGCATCGGCCGGGTGGCCGCGCATCTGTCGGAGCTGGTCCCGGAGGCGCGCATCGGGGTGGCTCACGGCCAGATGAGTGAGGGCGAGCTCGAGAAGGTGATGGTCGATTTCTGGGAGCGCCGGTTCGATGTGCTCGTGACGACGACCATCGTGGAGACGGGGATGGACGTCCCGAACGCCAACACCCTGATCGTCGACGACGCGCAGCGGTATGGCCTGGCGCAGCTGCATCAGCTTCGGGGCCGGGTGGGCCGCGGGCGGGAACGCGCCTACGCCTACTTCCTCTACGACGGGGACAAGCCCTTGGGAGAGGTTGCGCAGGATCGCCTCGAGACCATTGCGGCCAACAACGAGCTCGGCGCGGGCATGCAGGTGGCCATGAAGGATCTCGAGATTCGTGGGGCCGGAAACCTGCTCGGGGGCGAGCAGTCCGGGCATATCGCCGGGGTCGGCTTCGACCTGTACCTCCGCATGGTCGGAGAGGCGGTCGACGAGTTCAAGCAGGAGGCCCCCGAGCGGCATGCGGAGCTGCGGTTGGAGCTGCCGGTGGATGCGCGCATCCCCGAGTCCTACATCGATTCGCAGCGTCTGCGCTTGGAGGCGTATCAGAAACTGGCCACGGCCGCCGGCCCGTCCGGGAAGCCCAACGCGATCGACGAGGTCCGCGATGAGCTGGTCGATCGGTACGGCCCGCTGCCCGAACCGGTGCGTCGCCTGTTCGCGGTGTCGAGGCTGCGGCGGGAGCTACAGTGCACGGAACTGGAGCAGGTCGTGGCCTTTGGCGCGAAGCTGGTGATCGCGAGCGTGGATCTGCGGGAGTCGGCCCGGCTGCGGCTGCGCCGGCTGTATCCCCGGGCGTCGTACCTGCCCCAGAATGGGCAGATCTCGGTGCCGATTCCGGATGCGCTGCAATCCGGGGAGGACGCGGGCGCTCTGCTCGACTGGGTCCGGAAGGTGCTGACGGATTGCCGGCTCATGCCCGAGGCCGATGCCCCCGCCCCGGTGGTCGGCGGTGCCGAGTAGGCTGGCTCCCCATGGAACCGTCACCCTCGCATCCGCACCTGGATTCGCTTATCGCCGCCGTCGACCAGATCCTCTCCCCGGGCGGATGCGTGTGGAACCGTGCCCAGACCCACCGCACCCTGGCCAAGTATCTGATCGAGGAGGCGGCGGAGGCCGCTGACGCGATGGAAACCGGGGACACCGACAACCTTCGCGAGGAGCTCGGAGATGTGCTTTACCAGGTGATCCTGCACGCCGGGATCGCCCAGCGCACCGGGGAATTCGATCTGGAGGACATTGCGGCGACGGTCGACGAGAAGATGCGCCGGCGGCATCCCCACGTCTTCGGGGACGCCCACGCCGAGACCATCGCCGAGGTGCAGACTCTCTGGGACGCCGAGAAAGCGGCCGAGAAATCGGAGCGGACGAGCGTGCTCGATGGCATTCCGGCGGGGCTTCCGGCGCTCCTACGCGCCTCGAAAGTGGTTGGCCGGGCCGTCGATATGGGGCTGATCGATGGCAAGGCGCAGGGACCGTTGGGGCTGACTGACGGGGCCCAGGTGGGGCAGCTCCTCCTCGCGGTGGTTGCGGAGGCGCGGGTCGCCGGGTTCGATCCCGAGACGGAGCTGCGCAATACGGTGCTGCAGTTGGAGCAGGAGATTCGGGACGACGAGGCCGGCGCCGCTGCAGGACAGCCGGCTCAGTCGGACGCTGCCGCGGAGACTCCGAGCGGCCCCTCCAGGGGTGGCAGCGGCCGGTCGGCGGGCCGCTCGAGATAGGCGGCTCCTCCGGACCCTCTCAGCCAGACGCGTTCGAAGGCGCCTCGGGGGTAGACCCGGCGCACCTGCCGATTGTCCGGGGCGGCCGGATCGTTCACGATGACGTCCCCGACCTCGGTGAATCCCCGGATCACCAGAAGATGGCCCTCGGTGGCGTAGCCCGCCTCGGGGAGTTCTGTCTCGGTGAACGAGACCGAGACGGGAACGGGGATGCCCGCCCGGATGAGCCGCTCCGCAGCCGTCAGATCCTGAAGCCGGCTCACGTGCGCGCGGAGCCCGCGCGTGGCCGCATAGGCCGTGTTGAACGCCCAGTTCCCGGCCCCGTTGTAGGCGTAGTCGTAGACCCGGCGCACCACCGCGACGACTTCCGGGTCCCCGTTCGGAGCCTCGACGCCCTCCAAATCTGAGGGGTCGGGACCGGTGCCCCAGTAGGCCAGCACCATGGCGGTGGATGTGGCCGAGCACCAGGCCCCGCCGCCCCCGTTGTACTCGGGGTATTCGTCTCGGTGCAGCTGCTGCGACAGCTGCGGGACGGGCAGATCCACGGAGGTGTTCCGGAGCGGGACACTGGTCTCGGGCAGAGGACCGGGCAGTGTGGAGGCCAGGAGCCCAGCCCCGCGCAGGGTGATGGCGGCCCCGGGGCGCTCGCGATGCAGGGTGATGCGCAGCTGAACTCCGGAGAAGGGGCGATCTGCGGTACAGCGGAGGGTGTCGGTGAGGACCCGGGCGTCGGTGTCGGCCTGGTCGGGGAAGGTTCCTCTCGGGGAGGTTCCCGCCTCGGTGGCAGCGGCCCAGCGGCCCAGCGCATACCAGCGGGTCGGGGATCCCTCGGCCCGGAATGCCCGGACCTCGATCAGGGCCCAGGTTCCGGGGTCCGAGTCGATCTCCCAGGAGGGGATGATCTCGGAGGCGGCCAGGGGTGGGGACCAGCACGGGGAGACCCAGGTCCCGGGCGCATCCGCGGCATTGCCCAGCGGCGCGGCCGCCGGAAGGTGATATCCGTCGGGTGCAGGTGCATGTCCGTGTGTCTGGCCGTCTTGGAGGGCGGGGCCGCTCCAGCCGCGGTAGGCGGCGGCGCGCGACGGGGTTCGGAACCCCTCGGACTCGTGGCCGGGATGTTCGTCGGGCACGGCTCAGCCGATCCGGCGGCGC
>JAKVJE010000050.1 GCA_022487185.1 Microbacteriaceae bacterium | reverse complement strand
CAGCAATGTCTATGCCACTCAGCGCGATCTGCTGGCGGGTGCGGTCAGTAAGGCCAGCGCTTTCTCGATGCTGCCGAAGGACGTCGCCAATGCGCACCTCAAAGGGGACATCCATTTTCATGATGCGGACTACTCGCCGTTCACCGCGATGACGAACTGCTCCCTGCCGGACTTTGGCGACATGCTCCGCCGTGGATTCGTGCTCGGCAACGCGCCGATGGCCTCTCCGCGATCTATTGAAACAGCCGCGACCCAGATCACCCAGATCATTAAGGATGTGGCGGGCAGCCAGTATGGCGGCCAGACCGTTAACCGGTGTGATGAGATGCTCGCCCCGTACGCCCGCCTCGATTATCAGAAGAATCTGGACATGGCCGCGCTGGTCCTGCCAGATGGGATGGATGTCGAGACCGCACGCACCGTCATTGCTGGACTCAAGAATCGGGAGCCGGATTGGCTGCACTTCGAAGACCGCGCTCCGCTGCCGGCGGACGGCCCGTTCACCGAGGGCTTGACCGGGATTCCGGCTGCGCGCGAGATCTATGCGAAGATTCTCACCCGGAAGAATATCTATGACGCTATGCAGACGATGGAGTACCAGATCAACTCCAACCGGGTGAGTAACGGGCAGACCCCGTTTGTCACCGTCGGATACGGGCTCGGGGTCGATTGGTTCTCGCGGGAGATTCAGCGGGCGATTTTCCTGAACCGGATCCGCGGGCTGGGCGCCGAGCGGCGTACCGCCATCTTCCCGAAGCTCGTGTTCACGATTCGCCACGGGGTGAACGCGGATCCCGGAGACCCGAACTATGACATGAAACAGCTCGCCCTGGAGTGCGCCGCGAAGCGGATGTACCCGGATGTCCTGTTTTACGAAAATATCGTGAAGATCACTGGTTCGTTCAAGGCCCCCATGGGATGCCGGAGCTTCCTTCAGGGATGGACAGATCCCACCACTGGCGAGGACGTCGAGGACGGCCGGATGAACCTCGGCGTGGTGACGGTGGACATCCCGCGGATCGCGCTTGAATCTCACGGTGATGTGGATCGGTTCTGGGAGATCTTCTCCGACCGCATGGCCATTGCGCATCATGCGCTGCAGTTCCGGATTTCGCGCTGCCTGCAGGCAACACCGGTCAACGCTCCGACGCTCTACCAGCATGGTGCGTTCGGGCGTCTTCACCCCGGCGACAGCGTTGATACCCTCTTCCGGAACAGCAGGGCGACGATCTCTCTGGGATACATCGGCCTCTACGAGGCGACCGCCGTCTTCTTCGGGAAGGATTGGATCGGCGATCACTCCTGGTCGGACGAGGGAAGGGACTTCGCCCTGGAGATCGTGCGCCGGATGCGGGATCTCTGCCGAGAGTGGGAGGACGCGGAGGGATATCACTACTCCGTCTACTCGACACCCGCAGAGAGCCTGACCGATCGCTTCGCCCGGCTCGACGCCGAAAAGTTCGGCATCGTGGACGGTGTCACCGACCACGAGTTCTACACGAACAGTTTTCACTATCCCGTCTGGCTGCGGCCAACCCCGATGGAGAAGCTGGAGTACGAACGGGACTTTCCGCAGTATGCGGCCGGTGGATTCATCCACTATTGCGAGTTCCCCTCACTGCAACAGAATCCGAAGGCACTCGAGGCGGTCTGGGACTACGCGTACCAGATCGGTATCGGCTATCTCGGCACAAACACGCCGATCGATCACTGCTTCGTCTGCGGGTACGAAGGCGACTTCGCACCGACGGCCGAGGGCTTCAAGTGCCCGGAATGCGGCAACTCGGACCCCACGAAATGCAACGTCACCAAACGCACGTGCGGATACCTCGGAAACCCGGTGCAGCGGCCGATGGTGCATGGCCGGCACGAGGAGATCGCTCATCGGGTCAAGCACATGGAGGGTGAGACGGGGCGAGTCGTCCTGGCGGACGGCACGACTGAACAGTGGTGGGACGGTGTGAAGGACTGAGGTGACTGGTCAGATACCCCGCGGCGGAGCAGGGCACGATTTCGCGGCCGCGGAGCGGCACCGGGGGCCGGCCATTCCGTACCCCGGGTCGAACAACCCGGGGGCAGGACAGTGGTCTTCCCAGCGGATGAGCCACGACTGCGTGGCGGATTACAAACGGTTCGTGATGACCGACGGGGAGGGCATCCGCTGCTCTCTGTACGTCAGCGGATGTCCCTTCCACTGCCTTGATTGCTGGAACGCGTCAATCTGGGATTTCCGCGCGGGGCATCCGTACACCTCCGCGTTGGAAGAGCAAATTCTGAAGGATCTCTCGCAGAGCTACGTTCAGGGGGTGACCTTCCTCGGCGGGGAGCCCCTTCTGAATACGGGGGTTCTCCTGCCACTGGCCCGTCGCATCCGCCAGCAATTCGGGCACACCAAAGATATCTGGTGCTGGACGGGGTACACCTGGGAGGAACTCCAACGCGAGGGCGAGTCTCCGGATAAGCGAGAGCTCCTGAGCCTGGTGGATGTCCTGGTCGACGGCCGGTACGTGGCCGCCCTGCGCGATCCTTTGCTGCAATTCCGGGGTTCGTCGAATCAGCGGGTCCTGGACGTGCCCGCATCCCTGTCCCAGCGGAGCCCGGTGCTGTGGGGACGCATGCATGATCTCGTGCGTCAGATTCCCGATCCGACCCCGAATCTGCGCCGGTCAGCCGAGGGGAATGACTGAAGGAGTGCGGCATAGAATCGGGTCATGAACGCACGGATGCCGAAACGGACCTATGAACGGGAGCTGAAGAAGCTTCAGGCACAGTTGGTGGACATGCAGGCTTGGGTCCAGGCAACCGGGGCCCGGCTGATCGTGATTTTTGAGGGGCGCGACGCGGCGGGGAAGGGATCCACGATCAGCCGGGTCGCACAGTATCTCAACCCGCGCGTCACCCGGATCGCGGCCCTTCCCAAGCCGACCGAGCGCGAGAAGACCCAGTGGTACTTCCAACGCTATGTGGCGCATCTCCCGGCGGCCGGTGAAATCGTGCTGATGGATCGCTCTTGGTATAACCGGGCTGGGGTCGAGAAGGTCATGGGCTACTGCAGCGAGACCGAGTACCAGCGGTTCCTGCACCAGGTGCCCATCTTTGAACGGCTGTTGGTCGAAGACGGCATCATCTTGCTGAAGTACTGGTTCTCGGTGTCGGATGTGGAGCAGGAGCGCCGATTCCAGGCCCGTGCCGATGACCCGATGCGGCGCTGGAAGCTGAGCTCCAACGATCTGCTCTCCATCACCCGGTGGGAAGACTACTCGCGAGCCAAAGACACCATGATGATCCAGACGAGCACCCCGGAGGCCCCCTGGTTCGAGGTCGACAACGAGGACAAACGGTGCGGGCGAATCAATATGATCCACCATCTGCTGTCCTGCGTTCCGTACACGGTGGTGCGGCCAGAGACGCTGAAAATTCCGAAGCGCCCGAACTCACAGGGCTATGTGCGCCCGCCCCGCAGTGAGCAGAGCATCGTGCCAGACTACGCGGCCGAGATTCTGGCCAGCGGCGGAAAGCACGAGTAACTGTTCGAGGCTGCTCAGCCCGTCGCGCCGAGCAGGAGACCGATGGCGAGCACGATGGCACCGCCAAGCGTGACCACCAGCAGAGAGTTCCGCATCGGAACGTGCAGGAAACGGTACCGAATCCATGCGATCACGAACAGTTCGACTGCGACGACGCTGAAGGCGACGATCAGGGAGAGATGGAGATTCGGGATCAGGAAGGGCAGGGTGTGGAAGGTTCCGCCGAGGGCGGTTGCGAGCCCTGTCACCATGCCTCGGATGATGGCTGGTCCGCGTCCGGTGATCTGACCGGTATCCGAGAGTGCCTCGGACCATCCCATGCTCACGCCGGCGCCCAGCGCCGTGGCGAGCCCGACGATGAAGGCAGCGTGAGCTCCGGAGAAGAACGCCGCGGCAAAGACCGGGGCGAGCGTGCTCACCGTCCCATCGATGAGTCCGACGAGCCCAGGCTGAACGTATCGCAGCAGGAACTCATCATGCGTGAGATGCCGGGGAACCAAGAACCGGGGAAATGACCGTGACGTGTCTGTCATTACAACCTCCGGACCTATTCTAAATCATTTGCGATAAGAAACAAGTTAGAGATAATAATCATGACAAATTGTGCGCGGAATGTTAGGGTAGCCTCATGAACGCAGAACAGGGGCGGACCGGGCATATGGCCCTTGAAGCTCTCCTCCATACGCGGGGACTGCGAGCCACTCCGCAGCGCCAGCTCATCTATCGCATCGTCACCGCTCGCCGGCAGCACCTTTCAGCGGTCCAGGTTCAGGCCCTACTCGAGAAGACAATGCCGGGGATCTCCCTCCCCACCGTCTATGCCACCCTCGACCTCTTCGTCGATCTCGGGGTACTCCGGAAGATTTCGCTCCCGTCCGGGCCTGCCATCTACGATTCTGGCATCGGCACGCCCCATGCCCACTTGGTCTGCCACGATTGCGGGAACATCTTCGACCTGGATATTCCGCCGGTCTCGGCCGCGGAGATTGAGGCGGCTGAGGGGGAGGGCTTCTCCGTCGACTCCGGGGACCTTGTGCTCCATGGGCTTTGTCGTGACTGCGCGCGCCGTGAGCGTGCCGCTGAGTCTGCCGCCCACGATTCGGAGACAGTGGCGGGGAAGGACGAGACGCAGGCGCCGGCATCCGTCTGATGCCCACAACCGTCACACCGTCCCGTTCTGGACGGGGTCGAGAGCTGGTGTTATCCGGACTCGGCGGTTTGTTGCTGTTCCTCGGGCTCGTCGCTGTCGGCTGTGGCGTGATGCCCTGGAGCGGAGCGCTTGCGCTGGGGGATCGCACGGCCCCGGTGCTCTTCTTCGTCGCTGCGATGTCGGTCGTCACCAGACTCAGCGCGGCCTCGGGGGTCTTCGACATCGTGTCCGATGGGGTGGTCCGTCTGTGCCGGGAGCGCCCTTGGCGGCTCCTCGTCTTGTGTGGACTTGCGGCGGTACTCTGCACCGTGTTCTTCTCGATCGATACGACCGCGGTCTTTCTTACCCCGGTGATCGTTATCACCGTGCGTCGTGCCGGGTATCCGGTGTTCCCCTATGCTCTGCTGACGTTGCTCCTGGCGAACACGGCCTCCCTGCTACTCCCGGTCTCAAATCTGACCAATCTACTCGCGGCCGCTCAGATGGGCGGCGGGACCGCCGCATTTCTCACCCTGCTCTGGCCGGCGCAGCTCGTGGGCTCGATCGTGCCGTTCGCCGCAGTTGTCCTGTGCTTCCGAGAACTCGGGCAGCGGCACGCTGAACCGTTCCAGACCGCCCCTGCCCGGAACGTCGACCGGAGATACCTCCGCTGGTGCGTCTTCGTGCTGGGGGCCCTGATGCTGGGACTGCTCACCCCGGTGCCAGTCTGGATGACTGCGGGGATCGCTGCGGGCGGGATCTGCGTGGGTGCGGTCGTCTGCGGGCGACGCCCACGTCTGCGGGCTCTGATCCCCTGGTCGACACTCCTGCTGGCGGCCGGGTTGTTCCTAGCCACTGGGGTGGGGGATGCGGCAGGTGGCGGGGTCCTGATCCGGCAGGTCGTGCCGGATGGCGATGGTGTGACTGCCCTGCTCGCGACTGCCGGGATCGGGGCGCTGGGAGCAAACGCCATCAATAACCTCCCGGCTTTCCTCGCCCTGCAACACGGCGACCTCACAGTCCTCGGGCTCTCGGCGCTTCTGATTGGCGTCAATGCCGGAGCAATCGTGTCTCCCTGGGGCTCCCTGGCGACGCTGCTCTGGGCCGACCAGCTGCAGGGACTGTGCGTCCCCATCGACTGGCGGCGGGTCGCCGCGATCGGGTTGGGCGTCGCCAGTGCCGTGATTCCGCTGGCCGTTGTCGCGGTGTGGTGGGGAGCTGCCGGGGCATAGCTGGGGAGCCCGAGAATCCCGGGAGACTGGTGAGCCAGTCGATCCGTCTGTCAAGGTTGCGCTGCTACGCTGCTGAACGAGGCCCGAAGAGGGTGTCTCCTCAGTTGTGGAGGGAAAATGACCAACCGAATCGGTGTCAGGCGAGAGTCGCGCTCTGGAGAGCGCATGGTCGCCGCGACACCATTGACGACGAAGAAACTACTGTCCCTGGGATATGACGTCTGTGTCGAATCCGGAGCTGGTGAGGGAGCCAGCTTCTCGGATGAGGATTACACCGCTGTCGGTGCCACGATTGCGGGGACCGACGAGATATGGGGGAGCGATATCGTCCTGGGGGTTAACGCTCCCGATGAGCAGGAGCTCGCGAAGCTCCGCAAGGACAGCGTCGTGATCTCGATGATGTACCCGGGATCCCATCCGAAGCTCCTGGAGGCCTTCCAGAAGAGCGGGGCGACCGCGATCGCATTGGATGCGGTGCCCCGGATCTCACGGGCGCAGTCGATGGATGCACTCAGCTCGATGTCCAATGCCGGCGGGTACCGTGCGGTCATCGAGGCCGCGGAGGCCTACGGGGCCATGTTCGGCGGGCAGGTGACCGCCGCCGGAAAGACGCAGCCCGCCAACGTGTTCGTAATCGGTGCCGGTGTTGCTGGGCTGGCGGCGATCGGTGCCGCGGGCAGCATGGGGGCACAGGTGCGTGCCTTCGATGTGCGAGCCGAAGTCGGTGAACAGATCGAGTCCATGGGTGCGACCTTCGTGCAGGCGGATGTGCCTCAGCAGGAGAGCGCAAGCGGGTACGCGAGCGATCTCAGCGCCGAGCAGGAAAAGCTCACCATGAAGATGTATGCCGAGGAAACAGCCAAGGCAGATATCGTGATCACGACGGCTCTGGTACGGGGGAAAGCGGTGCGTACCATCACCGCGGCGATGGTCTCCGCGATGAAGCCGGGCAGTGTCATCGTCGATCTCGCCGCCTCCGGCGGCGGGAACTGTGAGCTCACCGAGCCGGGCAAGAAGGTTGTCACCGAGAACGGCGTGATCATTCTCGGGTACACCGATTTGACGAGCCGGATGCCCCGGCACACCTCCCAGCTCTACGGCACCAACATCGTCAACCTGCTCCGGCTCATGACCCCCGGCAAAGACGGGCAGATTGTCTTTGACATGGATGATGTCATCGTGCGTGGTATTACGGTCGCTCGGGAGAGCAGTATTCTGTGGCCTCCGCCGCCCATCTCCGTGTCCGCCGCCCCACAGAAGACGCCGGCGGCCCCGCCGCAGCCGACGCCCGAAGAGATCGCAGCGAAGGACGCCGCAGCGGCTCAACGCCGTACCAACAGGCAGACCGTGATGGGTGCCGTCGCCGCAGTGCTGGTGGTGCTCGCCATTACGTTTTCGCCGGCGAGCTTCCTTGGGTTCTTCACCGTGTTCATCCTGGCGGTCTTCATCGGGTTCTACGTGATCTCGAAGGTGAGCCATTCGCTGCACACCCCCCTGATGTCGCAGACCAATGCGATCTCCGGCATCATCCTGATCGGTGCGCTCCTCCAGATGGGGAGTGCGAATCCGTTGGTCACCGTGCTCGCCTTTGCGGCGGCCGCGATCGCCTCGATCAATATCTTCGGTGGCTTCGTCGTCACCTACCGCATGCTCAACATGTTCAGGAAGGACTGAGATCATGCAATTGACATTGTTCGTTGAGGCCGTGTATCTCGTTGCGGCTGTGTTGTTCATCTTCTCCCTGGCCGGGCTTTCGAAGCAGGAATCCGCCCGACGGGGCAGCGTACTGGGCATGATCGGCATGGGGCTGGCACTGGCGGCGACGCTGGTCCTGAGCCTTCGTGATTCCGAGAAGCCGGTCTTCGTCACACTGCTCTTGATCGTCCTGGCCCTGCTGATCGGAGCTGGGATCGGCGTCTGGCGCGCCCGGACCGTCGAGATGACGCAGATGCCGGAACTGATTGCCATGTTCCACAGCTTTGTGGGTCTGGCAGCCGTGCTCGTCGGCTATGACTCCTTCCTGACCGAGCGTGCATCGGTGGTCGGGTACACCGAGGTCTATCTCGGTGTCTTCATCGGTGCGGTCACGTTCACCGGTTCGATCATCGCGTATCTGAAACTCGCGGCAAAGATCAAATCGGCACCCCTGACACTTCCGGCGAGAAACCTCATCAACCTGGGGATCCTTGTCCTGAGCGCTGCCCTGATGGTGTGGTTCCTCGCCGCGCCGTCGATCTGGCCGCTGGCGATCATGACCGTTCTGGCGCTCCTGCTCGGACTGCATCTGGTCGCCGCCATCGGTGGTGGGGATATGCCGGTGGTTGTCTCGATGCTGAACTCCTACTCCGGGTGGGCAGCAGCGGCGGCTGGTTTCATGCTGTCGAATAATCTGCTCATCATCACCGGTGCGCTGGTCGGCTCCTCGGGTGCGATTCTGTCCTACCTGATGTGCAAGGCCATGAACCGGAAGTTCATGAGCGTTATTCTCGGTGGCTTCGGTCAGAAGACGAGTACTTCCTCGAAGTCCCAGGACCTCGGCGACTACTCCGAAGTCAAGGCGCCGGAGGCTGCGGAGCTTCTGAAGAATGCCAAGTCAGTGGTCATCGCCCCCGGATACGGGATGGCTGTGGCGAAGGCGCAGTACTCCGTTGCCGACTTGGTCTCCAAGCTCCGTGCACGCGGGGTCGAGGTCCGGTTCGCCGTTCATCCGGTGGCAGGGCGACTGCCCGGGCACATGAACGTGCTGCTGGCCGAGGCCAAGGTTCCCTACGACATCGTGCTGGAGATGGATGAGATCAACGACGACTTCCCCGATACGGACGTGGTCATCGTGATCGGCGCCAACGATACGGTGAACCCTGCCGCTGAGAACGATCCGGACTCTCCGATTGCCGGCATGCCGGTCCTGAAGGTCTGGGAGGCGAAGAAGGTCATCGTGATCAAACGCTCCATGGGAGTCGGATACGCAGGGGTGCAGAATCCACTGTTCTTCAACGACAACACCTCCATGCTGTTCGGAGATGCGAAGGCGGTCGTGGATCAGCTGCTGCAGGATCTGTAACCACACAGAGTGAGAACGGCCCGGTCGATACTGTCTTCGACCGGGCCGTTTCCTCTCTATGCGGTTGGGGATTCTCCAGACCGGTGTGGGTGCAGCAGCCTCATCATGTGCATGAGGCGGCGCGCCGTGGCTGAAATTTCCGGAGCCTCCTCAGTTGAAAAGAGCTCGGGCGTCTCGAGCTTGGTGATACGAATCGGGCTTGGTGGCGTCGTTGCCGGATCATCCTTCATACTGTCTCCCCCCAACAGGTAGGACCAGGGTCGGATATTGTTCGGAAGACCGTCAACTGTCGCGGCGTGTTGAACCGAGACGAGTAATTCATTTACATGAATTAGACTTTCTATGTCAAGAAATATCCCTGGCGCGATTGAGTCGGTGGGCGCCCCGGTCATCGGGGCGCCCACATTTTTCAGGTGGCACGGCGCCTGACGATACCGAGTCGCGACCCAGTCCTGACCGAGTTGCAGAAGCCGCTGTTGCACGCAGCCAGCCGATGCGTCGGGAGCGAGAGGGCGACGCTATGCTCAAGGAATGCAGGGCTTGTGTCGGCGGCAGGACCGACCAGAGAAGAGGACCCCCGGTGTTAGAAGACGATCGAGAGAGCCTGTTGCGCCGTCTTCACACCGCCGAGGAGAATCTGCGTGACACGCAGCGTACGGAGACAGCGCTGCGGGATCTCATCCGACAGCTCAAAATGCAGCTCAAAGACGTGCAACGGGAAATCGTAACCCAACGGGCCATCCGCCCTGCGACCGACGCAGACCCGCTTCCCGGCGCCGGCGCCGATGACGGGAAGCACTCCCGATGACGCCCGGTCTGTCACTTCGTTGGAGACCGTAGCGAAGGTGCCGCCCATCACGACATACGGTGCTACATACGGTGCGAAGCATTTTTGAGGCCCGAGGAGACGGGCCGCGATCGGCTTGTTTCTGCGGTGGGGAGTGTGGGGCTTGAACCCACGACCGACGGATTATGAGTCCGCTGCTCTAACCGGCTGAGCTAACTCCCCGGCCACGCGTTCGCGTAACGAAACCAGTGTAGACGTGCGGTTCGTTGTACGCAGGCTCGAAGCTACTCCGAAGGGGTGTCGCGGGTATCCCCCCGCTGCGGCGTCGCATGACGCCGGTTCTGGGGGTGATGGCGCGAAATCTGCACGACGCCCAGCACCGCGAGCAGTCCGCTGACCAGGAAGAGCGGCAGCATCCACACCTGCACCTGTGCAGCCTCTCCGAGCACGATCATCCCGATGAGGACCCCGACGATTGGATCGATGACCGTGAGTCCCGCCATC
>JAKVJE010000049.1 GCA_022487185.1 Microbacteriaceae bacterium | reverse complement strand
GGTCTTTGAGTACTTTCAGATGGTGTGAGATGGTCGGTTGCGACACGTCGCCGAGTTTGGCGAGGTCGCAGACGCAGGCCTCACCGCGCGGATCGGAGACGATCGCTGACAGCATACGCAAGCGCAGCGGGTCGGAGAGCGCCTTGAGCCGACTCGCCACGACGGTTGCGGCATCGATCCCGATCGGGTGTGACCCATCGGGTTCACAGGTGCGATCGGTGGGAGCGGGGATGGTGTTGCTCATGATGTCCTCACGGGTGTCTCGATCGCTACCGGGGCGTAGGGGTCGGTGTGAAACCAAGCTCGGGCAGCCCACAGCGACACATACACGAGACCCACCAGTACCGGCACCTCGATGAGTGGGCCGACGACACCGGCAAGGACCTGCCCACTCGTGGCGCCGAAGGTGCCGATCGCAACCGCGATCGCAAGTTCAAAGTTGTTGCCCGCCGCGGTGAAAGCGAGCGAGGTGGATCGGGCATACCCCATGCCGAGCGCTTTGCCGAGCAGGAGACCCGCGAACCACATCACGCCGAAGTAGATGAAGAGCGGCAGTGCAATGCGTGCCACGTCGAGGGGGTTCGCGATGATCGCATCACCCTGGAGTGCGAAGAGCAGCACGATCGTGAAGAGGAGCCCGTACAGCGCCCACGGGCCGATAACAGGGAGAAAGGATACCTCGTACCAGTCCTGTCCTCGCCGCCGCTCCACGATCCACCTGGAGGCGAACCCGGCGATCAGGGGGACCCCAAGGAAGACGAGCACGTTCAGCGCGATCTGCCAGACTGAGACCTCAAGGCCTTGCGTGTCGAGGCCGAGCCAGCCGGGCAGCACGGTCAGGTAGAACCAGCCGAGCAGCGCGAATGCGACCACCTGGAAGACGGAGTTGATGGCGACCAGCACCGCGGTCACTTCCCGGTCGCCGCAGGCCAGATCGTTCCAGATCACGACCATCGCGATGCAGCGCGCGAGCCCGACGATGATGAGGCCGGTGCGGTACTCCGGCAGGTCGGGGAGGAAGAGCCACGCGAGCGTAAACATGACCGCGGGGCCAGCGATCCAATTCAGCAAAAGCGAAGAGATGAGGAGCCGTTTGTCGCCGGTGACTGCCGCGACTTTGTCGTACCGAACCTTCGCGAGCACGGGGTACATCATGACGAGCAGCCCGATGCCGATCGGCACCGAGATACCGCCCACCTCGAGTCGGGCGAGGGAGTCGGAGAGAGCGGGCAGTAGGAGGCCCACGACCATGGCGAGGCCGATCCACAGCGGCAACCACTTATCGAGCGTCGACATGCGTTTCGGAGTTGCCCGGGGTGGTGCAGTTAATGAGCCGCTTCCTTGATTCGACATCCTTCTATATTGGTGAGTATCGATGGCTGAAGCAACTTCTGGCGAAGGGGTTCATGCCTTGCTCTTCCGTCGTTCACGAGGCGAGCGTACGACCGCCGTAGATCAGGCTTGCTGCGCGGGTGACGCCGCTACGCGGCGGTCGGGGCCGAGAATCTTGATGTCCATGTGTGTGACCTTTCGAGAGTGGATCTGCCAGCCAGTCGACGCGATGGCCTTGGGTGCGGCTATCCAGCGATCGGGATGAGGTTGAAGATGAAAGCAGATGAGGAACGAGTAGCCCCATGAGCAGTAAAGTGATGCGAAGCTTGGGTGCGAAGGGATGTGGTCTCACTATTGATCTGACCGACAGTTTGGTTTCCGCTCTCACCTCAACGAGCGGGAGGCCCGAGAGCGACTGTGCGCTTGTCGAGGAAGGCTTTATCTCAGTTCATGGTCGAGGAGTTGGTGACAATTGCACCAGCTGCGATGAGTGAGATGCGCACCTGCTTGCGGTCTACACCGAGAGTGCGGGCGATCGCGCGCATCGAGATGCCACCGCCGTGCAGCTTCACTGCTTCAGCGGCCTCGTCGATCGTAAGCCCATGCTGACGGCGCACGACTTCCTGCCGGGTGAGGTGCTTCGAGACTGTCGCGCGGTGCACACCATACTTCTGAGCGAGATAGCCGACGCTGAGACCAGCGAGGTAATCATCGACGAGCCGGTCTGCTTCAGCGGGCGTGAGAAAGGTTTGAGGTTTCCCAATCCTCCTGACACAGGGCCCTCGAGCGTCCCGAATCGGGGCGCTATGGACCCGCTGTGATACCCGGTATACCCCTCGTCTCCAGCGAGATATCAACGATTTCAGCTTCGGGGTGGGGTTTGAGAACTCTCTACGCAGGGACCCCAAACGGTTCTGGTGTGAACTTTCGACTGCGGGACCATCCTGCTGGCCCATGGAGTCGGCCCCCTCTCTCGCGTGCTTGGCCCAAGTCAGGGCGTCGGCTTGGAGCTCGGAGTCGCAGAGCGCGTTGAAGGGCCTCGCGTACGTGGCGCGGACCTCGCCGTCGTCCTCAATGTAGATCGCCTCGAAGAACGCCTGGTTGCACAGGCGCCGGTTCGCATCGTCGCAGTCGGCGTACATCTCGTCGTAGTGCTCTAACAGGTTCAGCGAGTCATGCAGATGATCGCGAGCGTCCGCGTACTCACTGTCGTGGGCCTGAATGCGGCGTTCCACCTCGGCCAGGGCGGTGGCGATGCGCTGCTACTCACTGCGCAGCAGCTCCAGCGGCACGGCGTCGGCGTAGTGGGCTTCCATGAGTTTGGTCTGCTCGTGATGGAGTCGGTCCCGGTTCCCGGTCAGGCGGGCCAGCTCGTCGGAGCGGTCGTTGATGAGCCGGTCGAACTCGGCGAGGATCATCCCGGAGACGGCCTGGCGCACGCCGGGGGTGATCTGGACATGCCTGTAGTGGTCCTCGACGAGCTGTTCGACGCGGCTGATGGGCATCGCCTGCCGAGAGCAGGAATCTCGGTTGCGCTGACGTCCTGCGCACACGACGTAGGGGTAGATCTTCCCGTACTTGTTGCGGGCATGGGTGATCAGCAGCCGGTGCCCGCACTGCCCGCAGAACACGCTGCATTTCAGATAGTGGTCGTGGATCTGCGAGGCATCCGCCGCGGTGGTGTGCATCCCGAGCACAGTCTGCACCTGCGCCCACACCTCCACCGGGACGATCGGCGTGTACTGGCCACGGTAGGTCACCCCGTGGTAGGTGATGTCACCCTTGTAGTAGGGGTTGGTGAGGATGCGTTGCAGTGACGACAGTCTGATGGGCTTCGATGCCCGTCGGGGCGTGGCCCGTGTCGTCAGCCCACGGGCGGTGAGTTCGCGGTGCAGCTGCGTCATCGACCAGTCGCCGGTGGCATACACCTAGAACGCCCAGGTCACCGATGGCGCGCGCTCCGGGTCAACTTCGACGGTTCGACCTTCGTGTCCTCGGGTATCGCGGACGCCGACATTGATGTAGCCGATCGGAGCGCGCGAGATCGTGCCGCCACCGGCGGCCTTCTGCGAGAGGCCCTGTCTCGCACACCGCACAGGCTCGGACACTGACCGGCAGGGATACCTGCGGCGGAGGCGCCAGCCCGGCTCGCCGCCCGCAGCCCACGCAAGCCACCTTCCCCCAAACGGCTCAGCTCCGGTACCCTTGTTGTCAGGCGACTTCACGCAATGTCGGCCGCTGCAAGGTGCAGCGGCATGACCGCCCCCGGGCAGTCCCTCAAGGTTCTTCCGGTCGCCAGAGACCGAGAGGACTGTCCCATGCTTCAGCTCATCTGGATCATCAGTATCCGTATTCGTGTTTTCATGCGCCGATACTTCCCCACGAACGTGCTCCTTGACGCGATCCGCACCTGCCAGGGGCTCAAATGGGGCCCGCCCGCAACGCTCCTCGCCCTCCCCTACGCCTACTCGGCGCACCTCTGCACTATGCTCGCCGAGTCCGGAGGTTCGGCTGGCTCCATCTCGCTGCCCTCACCTGCGCGTGGAATGGCTGCAAGTTCATCTGCATCGGCCCGGTCAGCATCACCCGGCTCACCGCCACCAGGCTGGACGAGCACCGTACCCGCCGCCTGCAAGCCAGCCCGGACTCGGCCAGCACGCCCGGCAGCCCGGAGTGAGACGGCCGCGCGCACGCTGCAGCCATAGCATGACGGCAACTGCGTCTGCAGGGCGGCCCAGAAATGTCGGTGCCCCGTGACATGATCTGTCACGCCGGAGGATCAACCAGGAATCCGGCCGCACGGATGGGAGAATGAGGGCCATGACGATGACATCACGACTAAGCGTCCTGGAGATCTGCGCCGGGGCGGGCGGCCAGTCATCCGGTCTCGATGCCGCAGGGTTCTCCCACGAGCTCGCCGTCGAGATCGACCGCGATGCTGCCGCGACCCTGCGCCTGAACAGGCCCGGATGGGACGTCAAGGAAGGCGATGTGCGGGAAGTGTCCGGCCGCAGCTACAAGGGTATCGACCTGCTCGCAGGAGGCGTCCCCTGCCCGCCTTTCTCGATCGCCGGCAAGCAGCTCGGCGCTGACGATGAGCGGGACCTCTTCCCTGAGGCGATCCGGCTCGTGCGGGAAGCCCGCCCGACTGCCGTGATGCTCGAGAACGTCAGGGGCCTGGCCTCGACGCAGTTCACCCCCTACCGGGAGTCCATCCTCGACGCCCTCGACAAGATGGGCTACGAGGCGAAATGGCAGCTCTTCCACGCCAGCGCGTTCGGCGTGCCCCAGCTGCGCCCCCGGTTCATCCTCGTCGCAATGAAGCGCCGCAACTTCCGCAAGTTCGAATGGCCCCGCCCCGTCGGGACACCGCCCACCGTCGGCGAAGTCCTCAAGCCCCTCATGGCTTCCCGCGGCTGGCCGGGAGCCGAAGCCTGGGCCCGGCGCGCGAACAGCATCGCCCCCACCATCGTCGGAGGATCGCGCAAGCACGGCGGGGCTGACCTCGGCCCGACCCGGGCCAAGAAGGCGTGGCTGGAGCTCGGCGTGGACGGCAAGGGCATCGCCGATGAGCCGCCCGCCCCAGATGCCCCGATCGGGCTCATCCCCCGCCTGACCAACCCGATGGCCGCACGCATCCAGGGCTTCTACCCGGACTGGAGATTCGCCGGAAAGAAGACATCCACCTACCGGCAGATCGGCAACGCGTTCCCGCCCCCGGTCGCCAAAGCGATCGGCGAATCCATCGCTGTTGCCCTCGGGGCCGTCGTCACGCGCCGCACGAGCACAGGACAGGAACTGCGGGCCGTCAGCTGATCAGGAATACACCGCCGTCAGCGGTGTCCTTACCACTTCAGGGCTTTCCGTGCCTTCTCGCAGCTGTCGGCCACGGGCGGAACGAGGTGAGCTTGTAGAAGCTCATCACCCGTCCATACTGCCTGCGCTTGACGGTCTTGTAGTCCCATCCCAGTTCACGCAGCTCGCGCGTCCGCTTCTGCCAGTCATCCTGATACTGGTGCATGGATGCGACGACGCCAATCACCTGCGCCGGTGCTGCCTGCCCCGCGGCCAGGAACGCTTTGAGCAGCTCGCCAATCCGCCGGGGAGGCTCCAAGTGTGCCGAGGCTGCGCGGATCTGCTCTTCGAATGGCGCTATGGACGAATAGAACGCCTGCCGCCCCAGCTGTGCGGAATTTTGTGATCCACCTCCAGCTTCACATGGTCTTCAGCCGGGGTCTTCCCGCACTGCGCACAGCGCTGGGCACTGAGCGCCTCGCCGCGCACCTTCGGCGGGATACCAGAGCGCGCCTCCCCGCCCGCTTCGGCGAGACCCCGGAGCTCGTAGACGTATGCCCCGCCCCGGCGCACAACGGGGAGGGCGAACCACGCCCGCAGTTCCCGGACCCGACGGTCAGTCTGCGAGTATGACTCTCCCGCCCGGGCTGCCACGTGGTCGCGGATCTCCACCATCGTCGGCGGATCATCGCGCCGCTCATACAGGAACGCGTAGAGCTGCCGGAGATCATCACCGGTCACCAGCGCCCGGATCTCAGCACTGCCTGGTTCAGGAAGCGAACCGTTCATCGGCGGGGTACCACCGGGGCAGGAGCCACTGCACCTTCGCCAGGCCGGGCGAGCCGCCAGCTGCTCCCTCCGATCGTGACGCCCTCTCCGGGAGCGGCGGGAACAACCTGGACGCTCACCAGTTCACCGGGCTCCGGGACAACCGCCCCGAGCGCGGCGGCAAGGTCACGCTGGATGCGATAGTCACCACCCAGAATGAGGTACCCCTCGCCCCGCAGCGTCCCGCGGGAGCCCCCGTTGTCACGTGCGCGTTTCATGTAGCCGCTCTGCTGCGCGACTGTGGCGATGATCGCCCTGGACAGACGCCGGTTGACCGCCCGGCGGAACAGCTCGTTGAGACGAGCCTGCCCGCTGCGCCCCGACATGATCGCATCCACGACCGGACGGGGCAGCTGCAGGAGCGCGTTCGGCTGCATGGAGGCATCCCTGTGCAGCCAGAGGATCCGGGAACGGCCGAGCGCGTTGAGCCCGGTCTTCCGGTCGCGGTTCTCGCTCGTCCGCCGGTTCTCCTCCGTGACCCGGACCAGCCCGGCACTCCAGGCGGCCCGGGCATCATCAGCCTGCGTGAGCAGCATGATGTGGCCGAAGCTCTCAACCGGGAGCATCCAGTGCCCGGTATGCGAGTACTTGCAGTCCACCTCGTGCCCGGCGATCTTGAAGTCCATGACCTCGCCGTCCGCGATCTCCAGCTCGCGCTGCAAGTTGATCTCGATCAGCGTGCCGAAGTGGGTCTTCTCCGTCTTGAACAGCTGGTCGAGCCGGTACCGGCCCGTGTGCTGCCCGTCATACAGCTGATCAAATGTCGCACGGAAAACCTTCGCCATCCGCCGGCCCTCCGGGTCCAGGTCCCGCAAGACCGCTGCGACCTCCCCGATACCCTGGTCACGCGGGGTGTCCGCCAAGCCGAGCAGGGTCATGCCCCGAGTCTAGATCCAGCCAGCTTGACTTCTGGTCCCCGCGTCAAGGATGTGCCCCATGTCCTGGTCTCCACGAGCCCGGTCGACGTTTACCCCCAGCCGGCGAGCTCATGATGCCGATGCAGGAACAGACACCGCATCACCGGCTTGCTTTGCTTCAGTAGAGGCAGCGGGGCCCTGCCTCCTGCCCAGAGGAAACCGCGGCGGAGGCCAGTCGCGGCTCTCTCGAGGAGCGCCTGCCGAGGAAGCCCCGCATCACAGGGGGAAAGCAGCAAGCGCCAGAGCCAGGGCCACAGGGCATAGGTTCCCTGCGAAAGCGCTGCGGGCCGCATGCGCGGCAGAAAGAGCGTGCGCCCCGACGCGGCACTGTCCTGCTGGCAGGCGAGCGGCGCGCCATACTGTCGTAGGTCACGCCTATTGTGATCACAGGACAGCACCAGAGGAGGCCGGCACAATGGACGATCCGTATGAGGGGTGGCAGAGCCTGCTCGCTGCCGCCTTCCTCCGTCCGCACCAGGGCCCCACCATATTCTTCGTCGACGATGAAGAGCTCTCGCATCTCCGTCCCGGAGCGGATGACGCCGCACGAGAGCTCGCTGGGGCGGTGCGGAGCCGGCTTCGGCTCGCCGATGGCCATGCCATGTTCGCCCAGATCAGAGCTGCCTACCACCGATGGCGAGGCACCCCGCGCACGGATGCGCCGCCGGTGCTCCCGCTGCTCGCGCTTACCGTTCTCGCCGCCACCAGGATGCGGTCAGATGCGAATGCTCGCTCCACGAATTACTATCTCCGGCTTGCGCAAGTGCTCGCACCACAGGCACCAGAACATGCCGTCGAGACACTCCGCGGCAGCCTCCGCCAGGGCGAAGCCTTTCTCGACGTGGTCGACATGTGGCAGGGACTGCACGCCTGGATCGAAGCCCAGCACGGAGTCGTCGGGGTCTCCACGATCCGGGATCATCCTCACTACCAGAGGATCGGATATCCGCTCTCGCAAGCCCTTGTGCGGCAGAGCGACCGGGCAGCACTGACCCGCTTCTTCGATGCTCTGGGTTTTGTTCCGGGCAATGCGCCAGACACGCAGGTGATCCTGGACGCGCTCGATATCTGGGCTACCTCACCGCAGAACCGGCTGAGCGGCACGTTCATGCGCGCGCTCCGCGACCCAGACCTCCGCACGCTGCTCGCCATCGTCGTCGAAGCGCATGCCCAGGCCTGGGATGGCAGAGTCCTCACCAGCGACAGCAGGCAGCGAATTGCGATGCGTCTCAGCATCGACCTTGATGCATGGCAAGCGCGCTGGCTGTTCCCCGTTCCCCCGGACGGCCCGAGCAAACTCACCTTATTGTCCCCGGACGACAACCACGAGGTGGTCCTCACCGCTGCCACCGGACTCGACTACTACGCGGTCCAGGACGCGCCCTCCATCCGCCCGGAGCATCTGCGCTCCGGCACGCGGTTTCGCGGCAACGAATACACTGCAGAATTCCCACCATCACCAGTACTCTTCCTGCGCCCGGACCTCCAGACCGGGGCCTGGTCTTCTGCGGCTGGGATGATTCCCTTCGAAGAACACCTGGCCATTATCAGTTCTCAGCATCTCACCGACTTCGAGCAGGTCGCCCGGGAGGCTGCCTCGCCGGGATGGCGGCTTATCCCGCAGCGCGGATCCATCCTCCTGGCCGGGTACGCTATCTTTCAAGGCATCCGTTTCACGAATGGCGAAGTTCTTGAGCGCGCTTTGTCACGGCTGCCGGGCCTGAGCCGGATCGGCGTGGTTCCCGCCATGATTCCCAGGGCACGTTTCGTCCGGGGCCTTCCCCTTGCCACTGCGCTCTCAGTAAACCATTATCTCGCCGGAGGGGAGCCAGACCTTCTACTGCCCACCGGAGCTGAGCCGCGCACCGCGACCGTGACTGTCGACGGCAAGCAGGAACATCTGCGGGCGAACGGCTTCCCCCTTGAGCTGCGCCGGTTCATCAGCGGAACCGGCCCGCACTCCGTCACCGTTGACGGTCAGCAACTGTCTTTCACGACGCTGGAAGAGGGACCGGATCCCGCCCCGCCAGCCGGAACGGGAGTGCTCGGATGGACCGGAGACACGCAGCTCAGCGGCACAGAGCACGGCAAGACACTCGCAGTTGCGGGTGCGCGTGCCGCCGAGTCGGCGGACTCTTTGCCGGTACTCGGACGCCGCGGCCGGGGCGAATGCTGGCTCCTGCACGAGGACGGACATGCTGAAAGCCTGCCCGAACCTGCACCTCCCGCATTCCTCGCCACTATCAGTGCCCAAATCTACTCACCCTGCTTCGAGATTAACCCGCCGCCGAGCGCACGATGGCTTGCTCAGCGTCGGCGCACCGGATGGCATCTGGTGGAGCTCGGCACCTCAGATGCACGCGAGTATGACCTCCGCATCGATGTCATCGATGCCTGGAAACGGGCATGCGACGATGAGAATAGCGCGCAGCTGTGGAAACTGCAGCTGACCATGGCAAGGAGGTCGGCATGATCGGCGACCTCCTGCTCACGTGGATCAGCGAGACCGGAACTGGCAGGATCGCTGACATACGAGCACGCGCTTCCTGGCTCGCACGAACCGAAAACCTGAACCTCAAAGACAGCGCCACTGGACGCTGGCTGCACGACATCGCCGCCCTCGGGCACTGCGAAGTCGACTGGAAACACGGGAAATGGTCCGTCGCCCCGCCCGTCATCACCCGGCTGCCGCTCGCAGACGGTCTCGCTGTCCTCTGCGGCGCCCGCAGGCCCCGTCTCCTGCGAGCTATCAGAGACCGGGAAATCTATACAGAACAGGCAAGACGAACTAGCTCTGACCATGAGATTCCGTCACCGTGCACAATCCTCATCCCCTACGAGCGGATTCGCGAGCTCGAAGAGGCAGCAGCCGCGATTGGCGCAACATTCAGCGGCTGCGCGGCAGCACGAATCACCCCGCTGCTCAGCCGGGCGGCATCAGCTATGCCAAGTGCGCCACCGGCCTATGATTCCACGTTCGAACGGCTCACGAATATCACTCCGCGAATCTGGCAGGCAGCATCCCCCCGAAATCCCGCCCCAGCCAGTGGGCTATACCGGGAACAAGTGAACGGGCGCTGGCAATACCTGCAGCGACGTAATGACACCTGGTACGTTGCCGACTTCCCGACCAGCCTTTTCGCCGAGCTCTCACGTCTGGGCGAGACTGTCATGCGCTGGCGCCCAGACAGCGATGACCATACGAGAACCGGCACGCTCATTATCGACGGAGACATCCCGCTCCCGCCGCTGCACTCCCGCGTGCTCGTCCTCTGCAGCGGGTTCACTCCGCGATTCGGCACCGCCGCCGGAACCATCCTTTACGACAATGTTCCCCGCAAGATTGCCGTCCGAACAGCAGCTTCACTCGGACAGATGCTGCCGGTCACCAGCTGATAGGAAAACCAGGCATTCCCATGACAAGCACTCATAATCATCTCGATGCAATCCAGACATTCGACCGCCTCCGCGACGCCTATCTCAGGTATTACGACACGCCCTTCGGCCTCGCCGACAAGCGCCTCCAGGCCGAGCGCCGGGCACTCCTAGACCGGGACGGCGGCATTTACCGCAAACCGCTGATCGAGCTCCGTCCCGAATATGAAAGCACCGGACGCAGCCTCGCAGAATCCGCCAGCGCGGCAGCAGCA
>JAKVJE010000048.1 GCA_022487185.1 Microbacteriaceae bacterium | reverse complement strand
AGGAACAGAACCGGGCCCACCACATCCGCAGGAGTCCCCGGGCGACCCAGCGCGATCCGGTTCGTGAAGGGGGTGAGATCCGCCCCATCCTGCCAGACCCCCTCGGTCATATCCGTCACGGTGAAGGCCGGGGCGACCGCGTTGAACCGCACGCCGCGCTCGCCGTAGTCGAGGGCCAGGCTGCGGATGAGCCCCGTCACCGCGTGCTTCGTGGAGTTGTATGCGGCCTGCCCCCAGTCGCCGAACGACCCGGAGACCGAGGAGACCGCCACGAGATTCCCCTTGGTGCGCACGAGCTCATCTCCTGAGGCGGCGACAAGGTGGTAGAGACCATCCACGTTGACCTGGAAGAGCCGGTGCCACTCCTCCTCAGAGAGAGCAGAGAGCGGGCCGGAGGCGTACAACGCCGCGTTACTGACGACGACGTCGAGGCTGCCGAACTCTGAGATCGTGCGTGCGACGAGCGTGTCGACCGAGGAACGATCTGCCACATCGGTCGGTACGGCCAATGCCTGTCCCGGCCGCGCCTCCGCGATTGTCTCGGTGAGACGGTTGGCGCGGCGCCCCGCGACGACGACCCGGGCACCGTTCTCCAGGAAGCCCTGGGCGATCGCCTGCCCGATGCCGGAGCCGGCGCCGGTGACCAGGACAGTCTTGCCGGTGAACTCGTAGTGATTTGCGGTCATGGTTCCTCCAAACGCCTCGGGCGGTCTCTCGGCTCGGTGGGCGAGCACTCTCAGAGCTCGACGGCCGACAGGTCGGGGCGCCGACGATCCCACGGGTGCGCACGCTCAATCTGGGCGGCCAGAGAAAGGATGGTTCGCTCGCCGGCCGGGGGGCCCACGAGCTGCGCACTCAACGGGAGCCCAGCAGTGGTACATCCTACTGGGAGGGCCGCCGCCGGGTTGCCGAGCACATTCCAGATGGCGGTATACGAGGCGATGGCCCCCGCCCTGCGCGTCGATCCGATCGTTCCCAGCCCTTCCAACCGGCCGATCTGTTGAGCCGGTCCCGGGGTGGTGGGAGTGATGAGAATGTCGGTGGAGGCGAATAGCCCCGGCAGGAAGGCATTCGCAAGGGCTTCGGCGCGCGCTTCCGCCGCCCGGACCCGGTGGGCAGCCAGGCGGCCAAGCCGCACAAGCCCGCGTGTGCGCCGCTCCAGAAGATCGGGATGCTCGACCCGGGAGGCCTCCTCGGCGACGCCAGCGGCGACCTGCGTCGTAAACGGAACCGAGACCTTCGGATAGTCGGGCTCCTCCCAGCGGACCTCGTGGCCCAGCTCGGTCAACCAGCCATCGAGCCTGTGCAGCGCCTTCAGTGTGAGCGCATCGGCCTTCGGACCGCCCATCGGGTTGGTGACGGCGAACTGAATCCGCAGCGGATGCGCCGGCGGGGTGCTCGCCGCTTCCTCCAGGCTGCCGGGGAGCTCTCCCGCATCGAACCGGTCCGTGGGTGCGGCCCCGCGGATGACATCGTTGACCAGAGCACTATCCAGCACGGTGCGGGTGAGCGGCCCCAACACCCCCAGGGACTTCCAGAGATCGGGGTTCGGTGCCGTGGCCGAGCGTCCGCGCTGCGTCTTCAGCCCGAACAGCCCGCACCAGCTCGAGGGGAGCCGGATGGATCCGCCGCCATCCCCGCCGATGGCTGCGGCGACCATACCGGAGGCCACCGCGGCAGCGCTCCCTCCACTGGACCCGGCGGTTGAGCGCAGGATGTCCCACGGGTTGCGCGTCCACCCGTGTGCACTCGTCTCGGTAAACGGCCAGATCCCGAACTCGGGCATCCGGGTCTTCCCGATGATGATGGCCCCAGCGGCTCGGAGACGGCGCACCACCTCACTGTCCTCGGGGGCGGGGGTCGTGACGCTGCCGCCTCCGTAGGCGGTGGGAAGACCGGCCACATCGTTCTCATCTTTGATTGCCACGGGAACGCCGTGCAGTGGACCCCGGAGGGCTCCCGCAGCCTGTTCCGCATCGAGGAGGTCAGCCTCTCTCCGCGCCGCCCGCCGCAGCACATAGGCAAACGCGTTCAAGGTGTCGTCCAGCGCGTCGATGCGCGCCAGGCTGTGCTCGACCAATTGCCGGGCGGTGACCGTCCCCTCCGCGACCCAGTCGCGTTGCTGAGCGACGGTTGCGAAGTCCAGGTCCGGGGTGTTTCCCGAGGCGGTGTCGTGCGGTGAAGGCATGGCATCGATGGTCATGATCGGTCCTCTCACCCCAACAGCTTGCGGCGACACTATCCCCAGGAGATGCCGCAGAGGGGGCAGAACCCTGAGATGTAACACGCCATTTATCGAAGATGGGGCAACGGTAACGAACCCGAAAAGCGCCCAGGTGCTCGGAGCAATTATGCGACCGCGAACACTCGATGAACGGCCTGGAGGATCAGTTCCCCATTCCCGCTCAGCAGATGGTCGCGGAGGCGGGCCAGAAAGATGCGGAACCTGGGCTGCACGGGGTCGGTGAGGGGCAGGGCATGCAGGCCCGGCTCGTCGGCTCCGATCGCGCTCTGCGCCAGAAAGCCGATGCCGACGCCTCGGCGCACCAGTTCTTTCACGAGATCCACATCGGCGACCCGATTCATGACGGTCGGATGTACTGCAGCGCTCTCGCAGAGACGCCCGAATGCGGCAGGGTGCACGTACCCCTCGGAGAGCAGAATGAACTGTTCGTCGGCCAGCTCCCGGAACGCGACGGCGGCTCGGCCGGCCAGCGGATGACGATCAGGAACGATGACCCGGAAGGGCACCGAGCCGAGATCGGTCACCGAGAATTCGTCAGAGGCCAGCGCATCCAACGACCCCAGGATGGAAAGGTCGAGGGCTCCCTCTGCGAGGAGCGATCGGAGCGCAGCTGAGCCGTCCTGCACGATCGAGAGTGACTCGAACAGGCCCATTCGCTCGAGTTCCTCGGCGAGCTCGGGGAAGAACCGCCGCCCCAGAATCGGGGGAAGCCCGATGCGCACGGTGCCGGTGCGGAGGACCTGCAGCTCCCGATGGGCGGCGCGGATCTCTGCCAGGACCTTGTGCGTGTGGACGAGCAGCTGTCGACCCTCGGTGGTGAGCGTCACCGGGCGGCGCGCATGGTTTCGAACCACCAGCGGGGTTGCGAAAGCGTGTTCCAGACGACCGACTGCCGCGGAAATCGTCGGCTGAGACACCCCGAAGGCCTCGGCGGTGAGCCCGAACCCACCCGACTCGGCCAGAGCCGCGAAGTATTCCAGGTCGCGCAGGTGCAGAGAGAGGGAGAGCACATGCGGACTACTCATAATGAAATCGTATCGGTTTCGAGCCGGTTGACTATCCGTGTACGGGACGATCACCCTTGCGTGCATGATGCAGCGAGCCCAGCAGATCCTCGACGACCCCTTCCAGAACAAAGGCACCGCCTTCACCGGCGCCGAACGCGCCGCCCTCGGCCTGACCGGGCTCCTGCCGGACCGCGTCCAGACGCTCCAGGAGCAAGTGGATGCCGCCTACGCGAAGTATCTGGCCATACAGGGGGATCTGCCGAAACGGCAGTATCTGATGGGCCTCTTCGACCGGAACCGGGTGCTCTTCTACGCCCTCTTCGCCCAGCATGTGGTCGAGTTCATGCCGATCGTCTATGACCCCACCATCGCCGACAGCATCGAACACTACAGTGCTCTGTTCGACGACCCCCAGCGGGCCTGCTTCCTGAGCCTCGACCATCCCGAGCGCATCGCGGACTCGCTGCGCGCCGCGGCCGACGGCCGGGACATCCGCCTCATCGTCGCGACCGACGGGGAGGGAGTGCTCGGAATCGGGGATTGGGGAGTACAGGGTGTCGACATCGCCGTCGGAAAGCTCATGGTCTACACGGCGGCGGCCGGGGTCGACCCCGCCTGCGTGCTTCCCGTGGTCATCGACGCGGGCACCGATAACCCACAGCTGCTCGAAGACCCCGGCTACCTGGGGCGGCGCGTGCCCCGCACCCACGGAGCCGAATACTTCGCATTCGTCGACCGATTCGTGACTGAGGCGCGCACCTGCTTCCCCGACGTCTACCTGCACTGGGAAGACCTGGGGCGCGCACATGCCGCCGCCGTGCTCGACACCTACCGAGACGAGATGGCCACCTTCAACGACGACATCCAGGGCACCGGCATCGTGGTGCTCGCCGCGGTCCTCGGCGCGCTCGCCGTATCCGGGCAGCGGCTCGTCGACCAGACCTACGTGTGCTTCGGGGCAGGCAGTGCCGGCTGCGGGATCGTCGAGCAGATGGTCAGCGAGATGCGACAGTCCGGTCTCAGCGAGCAGCAGGCGCGGGAGCGGTTCTTCCTCGTCGACCGGCAGGGGCTGCTCT
The DNA here is from genome assembly GCA_022487185.1 of Microbacteriaceae bacterium. Lineage (GTDB taxonomy): Bacteria > Actinomycetota > Actinomycetes > Actinomycetales > Microbacteriaceae > JAKVJE01. The sequence continues at coordinate 6,410 of JAKVJE010000048.1, read as the reverse complement.
TCGACGACGACCCGGAGCTGACCCCCAAGCAGCGGCCCTTCGCGCGGCGCCGAGATGAGTTCGCCCATCCGGAACGCCTCACCAACCTGGCCGCCGTGGTGGATGCAGTGCATCCGAGCATCCTGGTGGGGACCTCCACCCAGCCGGGGGCGTTCACGGAGCCGATCATCCGCGCAATGGCCGACCATGCGGAGCGGCCGGTCATCATGCCCCTGTCGAATCCCACCAAGCTCGCCGAGGCCACCGCCCAGCACCTCATCGAGTGGACGCGTGGCCGGGCCCTGGTCGCCACCGGGATCCCCGCGGCGGATGTGGAGTACCAGGGGGTGCGGTATCGCATCGGGCAGGCCAACAATGCGCTGGTGTACCCGGGGCTCGGACTGGGCGTTCTCGCCTCCCGGGCCACTCGGGTCACGGAGACCATGATCTCGGCGGCGGCCCACTCCCTGGGCGGGCTGGTGGATCCGCGGGAACCGGGGGCGCCCATCCTTCCGCCGGTCGCGCAGCTGCGCACGTTCAGCCGCACCCTTGCCGAAGGCGTGATGCGGGCAGCAGTGGCCCAGGGAGTCGCCGGGACCACGGTCGCGCAGCCAGAGCGTGCCGTCTCGGATACGCAGTGGTCCCCCGTGTACCCGGTTGCGCAGACTGCCCGGCCGACTGAATCCGACACGCACCCGCAGGGGTGATCGGGACCACGTGAGGGCTCAGAGACGCTCGAGGATTTCCCCGTAGCGCCGGTAGCAGGTGACGCTGTCGAAGTCGGCGCGGCGGGCCAGGAGTGCGTCCCGAAGCTCGGGGTGATGGGTGAGGGCGTACTGCCAGTGCTCGGCCAGCGACTCCACGGTCGGCTCGGCCACCAGGCGTTCGTCGCCCACGATGAGAGCGCTGTCCCCGACCGGGGTCGTGACCGGGACGAGCCCGCACGCCATCCCCTCCAGGAGACTCAGCGGAGCGGCCTCCCCGAAGGTGCTCGTGAGGACCACCAGGTCGGCAGCCGGGTACAGGTTCTCCATGGCGCTGCGGATGCCCAGGCGCACGAACCGGTGATGGAGGCCCTCAGGCACGTGCCGGTTCAGCAGGTTCTGCAGGTCCCCGTTACCATCGGTCATCCCTGCCCCGCACATCAGGAACCAGGCGTCCGGGACCTCCTGGAGGAGGCGCCCCGCAGACTCCACGAAGAGCGGGATGTTCTTCATGGAGTCGTACCGGGCCGAGAGGAACAGCACCGGGGCCCGCTCCGGGATGCCCAGGCCGGCGCGGGTGCGCTCCCTGCGGCGCTGGGAGGGGACGAACCGCTCCAGGTCGATACCGTTGGGAATGACCGGCAGCATCTCCAGAGGCATACCGGTGGCTTCATGGTAGGCGGCCTGCACCGAGTAGGCGCAGCAGATGGCGGCTGTGAGGCGCCCATCCTTCGCGAACTCGCCGAGCACGCCGGTGCCGCCGCCCTGGTTCTCGGGGTCGGAGCGGTGGAGTGCCGCGACGAGGGGCCTCCCGAACGTGCCGATCCGGTCCAGGAGGGTCAGCGGCTGCTCCTTGAGCGAGAAGAGGACGTCGGAGCCGCGCACGAGCTGCTCGGCGAACAGAAGATCCATGTCCGAGTAGTCATCGCTCGGGGTACGGGTAAACCAGTGCAGGCCGACCTGTGCCTCCGTGAGGATGGCATGCGGCAGGGACTGCCGGATCTTCTGCACCGTGTGTTCCCGCTGCACCCTGCTCGTGTAGCTCAGCACATCGTGGCGTTGATCGCTGTGTTGATGCAGGTAGGCGACTGTGTTGGCGTGGATGATGGGCGATCCACCCTGGAATAGGCCGTCCATCAGCGAGAGAACAATGCGTTCCGACATGAAGACCTCCCTACTAGCGCCATGCCGGGGCGGTGGGGCGGGAGGCTCCAAACATCGCCCGGGCGAGCGGATGGGCGGCGCCCAGCTCCCAGAGTCAGGGGCGAAACGCCGCGAAGTCATCGAACCCGTCGACGGCGGATTCGGAGAGCACACTGTATCAGAGGGGATCGTGTCGGTGGTGCGATTTAGGATTGGCCTCAAACATTTCGGGCAACGGTGCACGAAATGAAGGTGCTGCCGACCCCGAGGGGCCGGCAGCCAGGGGAGGAAATGACCATCCAATGCAGGAAAAGCATTCATCCTCAACAAAGGCGATGCCTGTCGGCATCGCGGAGCATAGCCTATCCGGTCGAATACGCCGAGAGAATGGCGGTATTAGCAATACACACACTCACCTCGGACACGCTGTAATTCCAGAATTTATATTGAATACTTTTGAATCCAGGATGTAGTCTTATCGACAATGAAGGCCATGGAAACTTCGGATATAAATCCGGATGAGAGGAGATCACGATGACTGACACGGAGAGCCAAAGCATCACGATGGAGATGTTGACGGAGGCATCGAGCGCGGGCGGGTCGAGCGCACTCACCTCAAGGACGCGACTTGCCCCCGCTGCGGGGGAACAGGCGCTGGTAGCACCGGCCCGGTACGCGGGTCGTGGGGGAAGCACGTACGTGTTCGAACGCCGTCTCGTCCATGCTGAACCGGTGAGTACCGTGCTTATCGACAGCCGCACGTCTGCTGCCAACAGGCTTGAGGACGCGCTCTCGCAAGCCATCGCCAATGGGCACTCTCTGCTCTCGAGGATCCCCAGAATGCGTGTCTCGTACTCGCAGGCCGAACCGTCGGTGCACTTCTTGGACATAGATTTGCCGCACCGTGCCTTCGATGCCCACGTCCGGCTGGGCTCGCATGACGGTCGCCCCGTTACCGAGGATGAGACCTACCGAAATGCGAGGAATGCCTCTCCTGACAGGGCGAAGGCGCTCTTCGATCTTAGCCCGGACACCGTGTTGTTTGGGGGATGGGACTCCACCCGGAAGAGCCACCAGGCGCGGTTCCCTGCGTCCGTCGTCGGAGAGATCATCGGCATCCTCGCCGATCAGTCTCATCCGGATTCGCCGGAGGACGTCGTTACCCGGCGGAGCGGAGCTCGGATCGACCCCCTCGCCCCCTCTTTCGATCTCTCTCCGACTGCCGTGAAATCGCTCGGAGCGAACCTCGGACCGGATGTTTCCGACAAGGCTAGGAAGGCGAAGAAGGCATCTGACTTCCTCCTCGGAGCCATTCCGCCCGGAGTCGACGCGCTCGATGGTGTGGCCACAAGCGGCATCATCCGCACCCATGTGCTGAGCTTCGCCTCACTCCGGCAGCTTCGATTCGGCACGGGCTCAGATGGAGATGTGGCGATCAGAGCGCTTCTTGCCGCGCTCGCGATCGATCTCATCGCTCGCTCCGACGCCGAGCTCGCGCTGCGTGCGAACACTCACCTTGTGGAGATCGAGCATCCAAACCTCGTGCTCGACCGTCGGTACGGCGAGCGGACGAAGCTCACACCTCCGACGATTTCCGAGGCGGACACTCTCCTCGAGGCCGCCCTCAACCGCGCCGCGAAGGTGGCAAACGTCGACTGGCACGGTCAGGTCTACGAGATTGAGGGCAACCCGGCGATTCCTGGCGCCGCCGACGCGACACACGACGCGAAGTGAGGCGGAGGTATGTCCTTCGCTATCGCCGCAAGCTTCCTGCTCGACACCTACCAGGGCCATGACCGGTACGGGAACATCGAACTTTATCCGGCTCCTCTGAGACTCTTCAGTGCGATTGTGGCCGCAGCGTACACGACGGCCAGACGCTCTGCGGGCAACGCGGACGCTTCGCTCTCGGATGGCGACGTCCGGATGCTCACCTGGCTTGAGCACACCCCTCCCGACGCGATCGAGCTCCCAGCTGCCATCCGATGTGGCGGCCGTGGGGCGCGAGCCTTCCGTCGAAAGGGATGGACGCAGCAGGCACTCGTCGGCGGTCCGGACCGTCCCGACGCCGCCGAGCCAGCGGCGGCCCGGTCTGCGCTGGACGGACCGATCGTCTGGTGGTGGAAGCGCGATCCCGACCGTGACATCATTCGTCGCCTCGGCGATCTCTGCGGCGAGGTGCCCTATCTCGGGGAGACCGGATCCCCAGTTGTGCTCACGGGGAAGACTGCTGAGCGCATCCCAGAAGGCGCCCTGGTACGGGCCGATGATGCCGGAATCGGCGAGCGAGGGCTGATCGCCTTCGACGTCCCGGCGCCAGGGCGCGCCGAGGCTTTGCAGCGCCAGTTTCTTTTGAACCGTTCCGGGCGCGTGCCAACCCTCGCAGCCGATCGGGCTACGGCGGCAGATGGCCGTCCGAAGAAAAACGAGCGCGATCGACCCGATCCCTGGACCGTTGAGCGAGTGCTCGAACAGGTCCCCTATCGGCGACCTGGTTCATGCTCCGTGGCCTCCGACCTGCCATGGAACGTGGGATTCCTCGTTCGAGTCTCGCCCGTCGATGGCCCCCGGCCATGGCGTCCAGAGCCGGACGCACGCTGTGACTGGGCCGTCGCACTCCACCAGGCGATTGTGAGCAGGATCGGGCCCGATGCTGGGCCCGCCATTACTGGACGGTACGTTCCGGGCACTCTCCGTCCAGCGAACACCATGGCCGTGCAGGTCCTTGATGCAGGGCTGCCTCTCAGGTCCGATCTTCGCTGTGACGGGAACGCCTCTCTGCTCGTGTTGCTGTCCACAGAGCGAGACGGGGCTACCTCCGATGACGTTGACGGGGTCCAGGCTGCGCTCGCCGGGCTGTCCGAGATCCGTGCGGGCCGTCCCGTGCTCTCAACGGCGGGCATCGTCGTCCGTCGCGAGCCGCTCGGCCGAGTGCGCGTCGACGAGGTCTCACAGGTCGATCCAGGTCGCCTATGGGCTCCCGTCTCGCATGGGTCCAGCCGTTGGTGGACCCCTCAACCCCTCGCCGTGGCCGAAACGCGTGCTCCCAACCGGAGCGGTCCGCGGTCCAGGCGACCGTGGACCGTCGACGACGCCCTCCGAGTCGCCGTTGGGAACCTTCTCCGAGACCGCCCCGGTGTCCGCACGACGGCGCACGGTGACCGCCGACTCCGGGAGCTCTCCCAGCGGGTGCACGATCTCGGAGTGCGTATTGGTGGTGCGCATAGCGCGTATCCACGTCACCCCGAGCGGTACGTGCACCATGTCAGAGCGGGCAGCCCAATCACGCCTCTGCAAGGGATGATCCATTTTGGCGGAATCCTGTCGGATACTGCGGTCACCGCCATTGGACAGAGCCGCCACTTCGGAGTCGGACTGCTCGTTCCGGTAGACCTTCCGGATCCAGTTGAGGTCGCGTGGACGCCGGAGCCGGTGTCCGGAGAGGAGAGCGATAATGAGTGAAGATCGTCGCCTTGACGCCTCGGAGCTCGAAGAGCGTTTCACAGCGTTCCTCGCATTTGTGAGTTCCGACAGATCGAGGAAACCCTATCCATGGCAGCTCCGCCTGATCCGCCGTGTTGCCGAGAGCGGGAAGTGGCCTCGCGCTCTGATCGCTCCGACGGGGTCGGGGAAGACCATCGTGATCGAGGTCCATCTTTTCCTGCAGGCGCTTGCCGGGCTCGGTCTCGTCCCCGCGCCCCCCAGACGACTGGCCCTCCTGGTGAACCGACGGGCGCTCGTTGACAGCCAGTACATTCATGCCTGCAGCGTGATGCGCCAGATCTCGGGATTACTGGCTGAGAATTCCATCGCACAAGAGCTTGCCGAGGGACTCGTCCGTCGCGGCGCGCTTCCCGAGACGCCCGGCTCGACGGAGAGCAGAACGCTCGGTGAACGTCTCCGGTCTGCCGTGCAGATCGTGAACCTCCGTGGGGGGCAGCCTCAGCCCAACGAGTTGAGCAGGGAATGGCGCGTCCATCCGGAACGTGTCTCTGTGCTCTGCATGACCCCCGAGATGTTCGGCAGCCGACTGCTCTTTCGCGGATATGGTGTTGGACGAGGTGCCCGTCCAATCGAGGCCGGACTACTCGCCTACGACACGGTAGCTGTCGTGGACGAGGCACACCTGAGCCGACAACTGCTGATCACCGCCCGGCAGGTGCCGCGCATTGAAGCGTCTGCAACGATGGCGCTTCCGGTGCCTCCTCTGCAGACGGTGCTCTCGACGGCCACTCCAAGCTGGGACGCCAAGGAGGGGGATTTCGAGAGATCGGCAGTTGCCGTTACAGAAGAGGATTTGAACGCCGACGCCCAATTACGTCGACGAGTTCGTACGCCGAAACCTGTCACTCTCGTCAATCTTCCCGACGTTCTCCGTCACCGAACTGGAATTGAGGCGATCGTCGAAGATGCTCGGAGGCTGCGCAGTGCACTCGGAGGGCCCATTGGTGTCATGGTGAACTCAGTGAGTGCCGCAGTTCAGGTCTCAACGCGGCTCCGAGAAGTCTGCTCCGACCCTGACCAGGTGGTCACCGTGGTGGGGCGGATGCGAGGAGAAGATCGCACTGCACTCCTGGAGAAGCA
>JAKVJE010000047.1 GCA_022487185.1 Microbacteriaceae bacterium | reverse complement strand
AGTGGGAAGAGGGAGTGCTCCAGCTGCTCCGCGGTGAGGACCCCGAGCACATACGACTGATCCTTGGGCATCGCCGCAGCCCGGTGGAGTTCCGGGGCACCGTCGGGACCGGTCACCACCTTCGCGTAATGCCCGGTGCAAACCGCATCGAATCCGAGGGCAAGCGCCTTCTCGAGCAGGGCGGCGAACTTAATCTTCTCGTTGCAGCGCAGACAGGGATTCGGGGTCCGGCCGGCGGCGTATTCGTGGATGAAGTCGGCAACGACATCCTGCTGGAACCGTTCCGAAAAATCCCAGACGTAGAACGGGATCCCGAGGAGCGCACAGGCCCGCTGCGCATCCATCGCATCCTCGACGGTGCAACAGCCGCGAGAACCGGTACGCAAGGTCCCCGGCGCACGGGAAAGCGCGAGGTGTACCCCCACCACGTCATGTCCGGCATCCACCATCCGGGCCGCAGCAACGGCAGAGTCCACTCCGCCGCTCATAGCCGCCAATACCTTCATCGATCCTCCCAGCACTGGATATTACGCGTCGGAGCGCCCCCGGCCCAGGTGCGGAATGCGATCGGAGTGCCCCGCGGAACGGGCCCGTCGCAAGACTTCGGGGAATACGGCCAGCAGTCCGTCCACATCTTCGCTGCCGGTGTCGCTGCCGAGGGTGAAGCGCAGGGCTCCCCGAGCCTCCTCCGCGGGAATACCCATCGCCCGGAGTACCGCACTCGGCTGGGGAACCCCGGCGGTGCAGGCCGACCCTGTGGAGACCTGATACCCGCTCTGGTCGAGCAGGAACAGCAGGGAATCCCCGTCGCAGCCAGAAAAGAGCACATGCACGTTGTCGGGAAGTCGACGATCCGGGTCCCCCATCAGAGTCACCCCGGGGAGCCCCAGCAGCCCCGTCCTCAGCCGGTCTCGAAGGAGCTCGAGCCGTCGTGCGCGCGCCGAGAGCTCGCGCCCGACCACCTCGCAGGCCACGCCGAAGGCTGCGGCGGCGGGCACATCAACGGTTCCCGACCGGAGATGGCGCTCCTGCCCTCCCCCGTGGAGCAGGGGGGTCAGGGTTCTCGAGCGGCGCAGCAGGAGCGCCCCGATGCCCGTGGGACCGCCAATCTTATGTGCTGCCACGCTGATCGCATCGACCCCCCAACCAGCCAGGCTGACGGGGATCCGACCGAGGGCGGCAACCGCATCGACATGGATGACTGCCCCCGTCCCAGCCCGGATCGCCGCCACAAGCTCGGGAATATCCTGCACCGTTCCGACCTCATTATTCGCGGCACTGAACGACACGACTGCAGTCTGCTCCGAGACCGCCCCGCGCATCGCCGGGGCCGAAATGCGCCCCCAGCCGTCAATGGGAACCTCCCGAACAAACGCTCCCTGGGCACTGCTGAGCCAATCCGCCGTCTCGGTCGTGGCATGATGCTCCCCCGCAGCGATGACGATCTCCCGCGGACCACGTCCACGGACCACATCCCGCGCCTGCCAGAAGGCCCCGGAGATCGCTGTGTTGATGGACTCCGTGCCACCCCCCGTGAAAATGACCTCGGCCGGGTCAGCTCCGACGAACTGCGCGATCTGCCCCCGGGCGGTCTCAAGAAGCTGCCTGGTTTTCCGCCCCGCAGCATGGATCGACGAGGGATTCCCCGTGATACGGGCGGCGGCCACATACGCGTCGAGTGCCTCCGGCAGCATCGGAGCTGTGGCCGCGGTGTCGAGATAGGCCATATGCCCGCTCAGAAGAGCAGGCCGGCCAGACGGGCCCGGGCCTGCACCACCGCCGGGTCGTCGCCAGCGATCTCGAACAAATCGAGCAGACGCACCCGGATGGTCTCCCGTTCAGAGCCCTCGGCAGCCTGGAACGCCGCCAGCAGGCGATTGAACGCCGTCGGGAGATCTCCGCTGAGGAACTCCTGGTCGGCAGCGGCCAACGTCGTCTCCAGCGGCGAGGCGCCTTCCTGGACAGGCGCGTTGACGCGTGCCAGAAGCTCCGAACGCCGAAGCTCCTGGGCCGCCAGTTCATCGGCTGGGGACTGGGCGATCACAGCCTTCCAGGCCGTGACGGCGTCTTCGTAGCGGCCGGAGTCGAAGAGATCCTGGGCCGCCTGCTGCGCCGGCGTGAGAGCCGGGGCAGCAGGTTCCGAGGTAGCCGGAGCTGAGGAGTAGGGGGCGACGGTCCCCTGCAGACCCTGCTGAGCGGCTCCATCGATGACCTGCTGCACCAGCTCCGAAACCTGCGCGGCCGGAATGTTTTGCGCATACAGCGGCTGGAGCTGCCCGGAGAGCGCGACGGCGACGAAGGGCACTCCCGGAGCGCGCAGGGCCGAGACAATCTGTGGATGGGCCTGCGCATCGATCGTCCCGACCAGGGTTCGCCCCGCCGCAGCATCCACCGCGGCGGTCAGCGCATCACGGGCCTGAACGGAGGCAGCATCCGCCTCCGACCAGACGATCAAGAAGACCGGCACCTGGGCGGATTGCTGAACCACCTCATTGAGGTTCTGCTCATCCAGCGCAATGGCATAGGAATCCCCGCTTCCCCGAGGTGCGGGAGAGCCTGCCGAGGAGGCAGAGGCCGATGGTAGCTTCGAGAGATCAACTGCGCCGCTCAGGTGCGGAACGTGCGTCATAGTCACAACTCCTTGATTGATATAGGTGCCTGCTGATACCCCAGCAGCGTCACCTTTCCTCCACCCGACACTGGGACATGGAAGAGCAACATTGTGGAATACACCTGCTGAATTCCGGTCGTCGAGGAGTCCTTGCCCAGCATCGCCTTGCTGAGATCGTCGGTGACATTGATCGTGCCGTTCTGCTCGGCCGGCTTCCACGTCCACGTCTCATTCATGGCCACGGCGACAATGGCTCCGGAACTCTGCGTCGACATGGCAACCGGGGCGGCATCGGCCTGGGTGCGCTGAATCTCGAGTATCCCGTTCGATCCCAGTTGGTTGCGACTCTTATTCTCGTCTTCCCGGGTCATGGTGGCGAAAATGTCGTCGCTCAGCTGGAATGCCTCCGCAGCCGGGGCCCCGTCATCGCCCTGCAGTGCAGCCGCGTACCGGGTCACCAGCTGGTTGGGACGGATCTGCAGAGAACCGGTCGCATTCTCCAGCACCGTCATTCCGGTGCTGGCACTCGGCAGGGAGGGGAAGCTAGCCTTCGGGACCACCGAGGTCATCGAGATGACCTGATAGTTCGTACGTGGGCTGGTCTGCTGCAGCACGACGGTTTCAGGAGCGCCGGTGTCCTTCGAGGGGTATGCGACGAAGACAGTCCGGGGGAAGCGTGCCGAGGCCTGCGGCAGGAAGACCTCCGGAGTCCCCGTGGGGAACGCCGTCAGCGCCGGTTGCTGGGCATACTTCGCCCGGATCGCCACGTTCTCACGCCACTGCGCAAGCGCAGGACCGGCAAACCGGCTCTCCAGATTCGTGGTGTTCCCCGCAGTCACCTGCTTCGAGACCAGTGAGACCTGCTGCAGGATCGAAAGGAAATGAGACTCGGTGACCACCTGCCGGCCATGATTCGCCGCGGAGGCGGTTGCCGAGGCACTGGCGGATGCTCCCCCGGGCTCGGCCGAGCAACCGGTCAGTACCAGCCCAGCCACCGAAACCACGGCGACGGCCTCGGCCAGGCCCCGCATCCGCCGGCCACGGGAACGGCCGCGTGCCCCGCGATGCGAGTGCCGTCTGGGGCCGGGACGCTCGGTTCTGTAGATCAGGAAGGCGAGCACCAGAGCGGCGATTAAGCCAGCAGAGCCTCCGGCGATCAGGGGGAGCGCCAGCGGACTCCCGGGCTGGCCGCGCCAGGAGATCACAGCGGCCCGGGGCAGTGCAGCACCCGTCTTCGAGGAAATGATCACGGAGGTGTGCGCCGGATCTGTCACTGCGAGGGTGGCGCGCTGTGTCCCCGAAGAAGACTGGGTCCAGAGGTCGGATCCGACCGGACTTGGGGTTCCAGACCGTCCGTCGGAGGCGGCGGCCGAAAGTCGTGCTCCCGTGGGCTGTTTCGCGGACCAACGCACCTGTGCAACGGCGGACTCCCCAACCCAGGCTCGAACATCTCGGCTCGGCCCTGCGGCGATATAGCCTCCCCGGTCTCCCTCGACCGAGATACGGGGCTCTCCGCGCAACGCCGTGAGTGTCTTCGACGGAATCACCGCCACGTTCTCACCTTGGACCCGGGAGAACGACACAGATTCCTGCACAGTCGTGTCCGGGTGCCACACGGTGGCAAGCCCGATACCCGTGAGAATTGCGATCACCGAGGCGACGGTCAGGGTGATGAGGCTCCACAGGCGCACACTGACTCCATTCATAACCTTAAGAACACTACTGCACGGCACCGGAAAGAGGAAACGGCTCGGTCTCAGGTTGAGACGAGAACGGGTAGGCTGGGGCCCTGTCCACATGGCACTGGGGGAAGCGCATGGCATCAGATTCAGGAGAACGCGCACAGACGGATCACGCCGCGGAACCCCCAGCCCGGGCCCCCGAGCCGAAGCCCAAGAACCGTCGTCCGATCCTCACCGCCCTCTCGACACGGAACTCGTTTGCAATCGGGTTTCTGGGGACCCTGGGCGTCCTCGTCGCACTCCTGCTCGGCGGAATGATCAACGACTCGTTCGTGGTCATCACCTACGTTGCCGCCGGCCTGTTCCTGGCAATGGGGCTCGAGCCGCTAATCCGGCTCCTCGGCCGCGCCCACATCCCCCGCCCCGCAGCCATCGCGATCGTCTTCGTGGGACTCGTCGCGCTTCTCGCGGGCATTCTCTTCCTCATCATCCCTGCGATGGTGAGCCAGGTGCAGACCCTGGCGGGGAACGGTCCCAGGCTCGTCAAAATCGTGGCCGCACAGCATTGGTTCAAGGTCGTCAACAGTCAGTTCAGCGGGTTCTTCTCCGAGAGTCTGAAGAACATCACCGGGTTCTTCTCCGATCCGAACAGCGTGCTGAATCTTGCCGGCGGCGTGCTCTCGGTCGGAGCGAGTATCGCGAATGGGATTGGCGGATCCATCATCGTGCTTGTCTTGACCCTATATTTCATGGCGTCGCTCAACGGCATCAAATCCGGATTCGCCTCCTTGATCCCGGCAAGTCGGCGTCAGCGGTTCACCGATCTGATCAACCGCATCTTCGACAACGTGGGCAAATACGTCATGTCGCAGGCAATCATCGCCGGCATCAACGCCATCTGCGCCTACATTGTCATGAGTATCCTGCAAATTGGGTTCCGGGAGGTGCTGGCCGTCCTGGTCTTTCTGCTGGCCATTCTCCCCCTGGTGGGAAGTATCGCAGCGGCCACACTGGTGGTCGTGGTCACTCTGATCACCCAGACGCTAGCGAGCCCAGATCACATCAATCTGTGGCCGGTTCTCATCATCGCGGTGTACTACATCATCTATATGCAAGTCGAGGCATACGTGCTCACCCCGCGAATCGTCAACCGCGCAATCCCGCTGCCGGGGGCGGTGGTCGTCATCGCGGCACTGCTCGGTGGAACACTCATGGGGGTCTTCGGAGCACTGCTGGCGATTCCTGTGGCAGCCTCAATCCTGTTGCTCATCCGGGAACTCTGGATCCCCTACCAGGATCAGCGCTGAGAGGACCAGGAGACCGGATGATTCTCCCCCAAACAGCACCGGTCTGCGCGAGCCCACTGCTGACAGTCCCACTTCGAGAGGGGCCCGAAACTGCGGGCCGATTATGCGAGGACGCGGGTTGCATCCACCTCGGTCGGTAATGGGGTACTCCCTGGCACAAGCAGTTCGGAGACTCGGTTGAGGACGATCCTGGTCTGCCGCTCCCCCACCCAGAGATGCACACAGCCCGGATAGGCCTCGACGTGAGCCGATGGAGCTGGTGCAAATCCCGCCCGGGCAGGCTCCGGAGGAAGAAACAGGTCGTTGCCGGGGACCAGAGCATACAGAGGGCGATCGGCATGCGCCCAGGCCGCCACATCGTCCCGATGCGCCCAGCGGAGAGGTGGTGAGATTAGGATGGCTCCCTCAGCGGGATGTCGCAGACCATATTTGAGGACCATGTCCGCCCCGAACGACCAGCCAAGCATCCAGACCCGCGGGAGGCGGCGCACCCGGACAAAGGCCATCGCCGCAGCGAGGTCAAACTGCTCGCCCGCCCCATCCTCAAAATGACCGTCACTGGTGCCACGGGGAGAAGTGGTACCCCGCGAGTTGTAGCGGAGCACCGCGATACGGGAGAGCTCCGGCAGCCGGTACGCCGCCTTTCGAATCAAGTGCGAGTCCATGAAGCCCCCCTGCGGGGGAAGTGGATGCATACAGACGAGGGTCGCCCGTGGCTCCCCCTCAACCGGAAGGGACAGCTCTCCGACGAGATTCAGTCCGTCGTCGGTGTGCAGGACAATGTCCTCGGTCCGGCGCAGCAGCTGCACGTCAGTGCGCACCGGTACCAAAACGTCAGACATGAGGAAATCAGTACCAGCCGGTCGACTGAGAGTGTCCCCAGGCCCCGCAGGGGGTTCCATAGCGGCCACTGATATAGCCCAGCCCCCATTTGATCTGCGTCGCGGCATTGGTGCGCCAATCGGCGCCTGCGGAAGCCATTTTCGAACCAGGCAGCGCCTGCGGGATGCCATAGGCCCCGGACGGGTTCTGCGCGGTGGTGCGCCATCCGGACTCACGGTTCCAGAGCTTCACCAGGCAGGAGAACTGCTCTGCATTCCCGACCATTCCCGCAGCAATCTGCTGGGCGTCGCCGGAGGCAACCACCACCGTCTGAGTGGTCTGGCTGGTCTGACTCGACTGAGCCCCCGTTGAAGGAGCAGCAACCACCTGCGGGGTCGGGGACGGGGCGCTCGCGGTAAATGCACTGTGCGCCGAAGGAGACGACTGCGCTCCCTGGTATGCGTACTGGAAGGTCTGGACCTCGGACTGGGCAGCAGAACTCGTGGGCAGAGGCTCCGACGCGTACGCGGCAGAAGCACCCCCGACCACACTGAAACCGAGACCGGCAATAAGGCCGATGGACGTCGCGATCTTTGAGAAAGCCATAACTTGGGCTAGGTTACCGGATCAATCGTGCGCTGTCGAATCATGCGATGGCCAGCAGGATCTCAATGGTCCGGTCGAGCAGGGCGTCCACCTGGGCTTCGTCGTACCCATTTCCCTCGCGGGCAAACACGATTTCCCGTACCTCATCCGGGCTCAGGGGCGTTCCCTCAACGAAGACCGCGATGATCCGGCGGGCAAAGGCATCGACGTCCCGGCGCCGATATCCGATCGACATCACTCCCGCACGCCGGAACTTGTGCCGGTCTGGTCTGGAGAGTCGGTTGACGACCACTCGGGCCTGGTCCCGAGCGTGTTCCCGCCAGGCCGCGGCGCCCTCCGATACCAGTGCATCTGCCCGCTCCCGCTCGGCGAACGCCTGCTCCAGACGGTTCATGGCCTCATCGACGGCCTCAGGCACATAGCCTCCCCGTGTCAGGGGGAAGGCCATCCGCCGGATATCTGCCGAGCCAAGCACACCATCCGGATGGTTGTACTCCTCCCGGGCCTGAGTGAAGAACTCGTTCACCGCCTCGACCGAGTATCCCCGGTCTCTTCCCTCGACGAGCGGGAATGTGGTATCGACTGTGCTCATAGCTGTCACTTTAGAGGATCGCGATCCAGATGAGGTGCAGAGCGAGAGCCATCGGGGCAGACAACAGAATCGCGTCGAGACGATCGAGAAGGCCGCCGTGCCCAGGAATCCAGGAGGACATGTCCTTTACACCGATCCACCGTTTGACACGGGATTCCAGGAGATCGCCAAAGGTCGCCGAGAACATGAGCGAGAGTCCACTGATCGCCCCCGCCCACCATGGGATACCCCACAGTGGAGCCAGCCCGATCGCTCCCGCCAGGACTGCGGCGCCAAGAGCGCCCGCCTGCCCCTCCCAAGTCTTCTTCGGACTGATAGTGGGAGCCATGGGATGGCGGCCGAAAGTCCGTCCAACCGCATACGCCCCAATATCGTGCGCGATAACCACAATCAGGAACCCGATGAGGGCCCAGGCCCCAGCAGAACGGTCCAGCACTGCAGCCCCCAGTGTGCATCCACCGAGATACAGGACCGTCAGCAACCCCCAGAGAATGTCCGGAAGCTGGAGCGGACGTGACCCCATCCGACACTCCGCGGCATACCAGACGAGCAAGAGCACCCCTCCGCCGAAGGTCGAGAGGAGTCCCGCCAGGCCTCCGAAAAACCCGCCCACCAGGGGACCCACCCCCACAGCCACAGCCATCCCCACCCGGGGCAGCCAGACGTCTCGGTGCCGGAGTGCCAGAGAGATTTCAGCACCACAGAAGGCCGCCACAAGTGAAACGAATACGGTGAAGACGGGCTGGCTGTAGACGATACAGACCCAGGCAATCGCTCCGAGAAGAAGCCCGACACCGATAGCCAGTGGAAGGTTGCGCCCGGCACGTGCCTCGACACGAGCGTTCATCTCCTCGAGTCGCTGTGCGGGGGTGTGCGGCTCGGGGTCAGATTTCAAGCAGTTCTCGCTCTTTGCGCTCAAGTGCCGCATCGACAAGCTCGACGTGCTTCTTTGTCTCGGTGTCGAGCCGCTTTTCGGCGCGCGAGATCTCGTCTTCGCTCACCTCGCCTTTGAGTGCGTCAAGATCGTCTTTGGCCTTCCGGCGGAGGCTCCGCAGGGCAATACGGGCATCCTCTGCCTTCGCCCGAACCAGTTTGACAAACTCCCTGCGCCGTTCCTCTGTGAGTTCCGGGAGAACCACGCGAATGACATTGCCATCGTTGCTCGGGTTCACGCCAAGATTCGGTGTATCCCGGATCGCATTCTCGATGTCCTTCATCGCAGAACGGTCGTACGGGGTAATGACCAGGGTCCTGGCCTCAGGGTTCTGAAAGGAGGCAAGCTGCTGCAACGGTGTCGGAGTGCCGTAATACTCCACCTTTACACCGTGGAACATGGCAGGGTTCGCCCGGCCGGTGCGCACAGTGGAGAAGTCCTCCTCGGCAACCGAGACCGCCTTGGCCATCTTGCTGGCAAGTTCTGCGAAGATTTCCTCGATCATGCCTGGCCTCCCTGACCGCTCAAACGCAGCTCGATATCCCTGCGCACGATGGTACCAATCTCGGCCCCGCGAATCGCGACGGGGATATCGCTGGGGACATCCATCCCAAAAATGCGCATACTCAGGGCGTTATCCATGCAGAGGCTAAAGGCCGTCGAATCCACAACCTTCAGTCCACGCACCAGCGCCTCAGTGTACGAGATCCGCTCGATACGCACTGCCTCCGGATCCAGATGCGGATCGGCGGTATACACCCCATCGACCCCATGCTTGGCGAACAACACCTCATCGGCACGAATCTCCAAGGCCCGCTGGGCCGCCACGGTATCAGTCGAGAAATATGGCAGGCCAGCACCGGCCCCGAAGATCACCACACGCCCCTTCTCCATGTGGCGGATGGCCCGCAGCGGGATGTACCGCTCCGCGACCTGCGTCATCTCGATGGCTGATTGGACACGGGTGTCCACCCCCGCCTGCTGCAGGAAATCCTGCAGGGCGAGGGCGTTCATCACCGTGCCGAGCATGCCCATGTAGTCTGCCCGGGCTCGATCCATACCGTGCTGCTGAAGCTCGGCTCCTCGGAAGAAATTCCCCCCGCCGACCACGACCGCAATCTGCGCCTCATGGACACAGCTGGCGATCTGGCCGGCGATGGCTGCCACGGTATCTGGATCGACTCCGAGCTTTCCGGCGCCAAACGCCTCTCCGGAGAGTTTCAGCAGGACTCTGCGCATGCCCATCGTGGATCTACTTCGACTCTGCGGTGGCGGCTTCGCCGACCTTGACGCGGGCGAAGGAGGTCACCGTGAGACCCGCCCCATCCAGAACCTGCTGGATGGACTGCTTCTCATCACGTGCAAAGGCCTGCTCAGGCAGGACGATGGTCTTGTAGAAGCTGTGCAGCCGCCCCTCGACGATCTTCGGGATGATCTTCTCAGGCTTGCCCTCGGCACGCGTGACTTCCTCGGCCACGCGACGCTCATTGGCCACCACCTCATCGGGGATCTCCTCGACGGTGAGATACTTCGGTGCGGCGAAGGCGATGTGCTGCGCAATCTCATGCGCGACCTCGTCGTTGTCTCCGGAATACCCCAGGACGACCGCAATCTGCGGGGGAAGATCGGGGTTCGTGCGGTGCAGGTATACGGAGAACTTCTCCCCGGTCACCTTCACAACACACCCCAGCTCGAGCTTCTCTCCGATGACGGCAGACTCGGCAGTGATGACATCGCCGATGGTCTTCCCATCGAGCGGAGCCGCGAGCGCGGCCGCGGTATCGGCAGCCTTCGCAGCGACAACCGCATCGGCAACCTTCCCGGCGAGGTCGCCGAACTGGGCATTCTTGGCAACGAAGTCGGTCTCGGCCAGGAGCTCGACGACGTAAACGCCGTCGGGGGTCTCTCGGGTGAGTACCAGACCGTTGCTCGTGGTGCGCTCAGAGCGCTTGCCAACGTTTTTCAGGCCCTTGACTCGAAGAACCTCGATCGCGCGATCGAGGTCGCCCTCGGCCTCGTCGAGGGCCTTCTTGCAGTCGAGCATGCCCGACCCAGTGCGCTCACGAAGCGCCTTCACATCAGCGGCGGAGTACTTTGCCATGTTCCTGTTCTCTCGTCCTATTTTTCTTGCTCAGAAAACCGGTCACCCGGTCTGATGATTACTTACTCGGGGTCTGATCCGTCTCGGCGGGCGCCGCCTCTGCAGCGGGGGCCTCGGCGGGCTGCTCGGAGTCCTTGGCGAGAAGATCGCGCTCCCACTCGGCGAGCGGCTCGGCAGCGCCGGGGGTCTCTTCCTCGGCCTTGGCGTGACGCTCAACCAGGCCCTCGGCAACGGCATCGGCGACGACCTTGGTCAGCAGTGAGACGGAGCGAATCGCATCGTCATTGCCCGGGATCGGGTAGTTGACCTCATCGGGGTCGCAGTTGGTATCCAGCACCGCGACAACGGGGATACCCAGCTTCTGAGCCTCCTGCACCGCCAGGTGCTCCTTGACCGTGTCAACGACCCACAGAGCCGACGGAGTGCGATCCAGATCGCGGATACCGCCGAGAGTCTTCTCCAGCTTGTCCTTCTCGCGCTTGAGGATCAGGAGTTCCTTCTTGGTGTGACCGGAACCGGCCACATCCTCGAAATCGATCTCTTCGAGTTCCTTCAGACGCTGAAGCCGCTTGTGGACGGTCGAGAAGTTCGTCAGGAGACCGCCGAGCCACCGGTGGTTGATGTACGGCTGGCCAACCCGCTGCGCCTGCTCGGCGATGGATTCCTGGGCCTGCTTCTTGGTACCGACGAAGAGGATGCTGCCGCCGTGAGCCACCGTCTGACGCACAAAATCGTACGCAGCGTCGATGTACCCGAGGGACTTCTGCAGATCAATGATGTAGATGCCG
>JAKVJE010000046.1 GCA_022487185.1 Microbacteriaceae bacterium | reverse complement strand
GGCTGGAGTCTCTGTCTCTGCGGGTTTCGCGGCACGTGGAGAACGCGCAGAAGGTGGCCGAGTTCCTCGCCGGGCATCCGCTGGTGGCCAGCGTGAACTACCCGGGCCTGCCGGACAGCCCGTACCATGCACTCGCCGAGAAGTACTTCCCGCGCGGGGCGGGCTCGATCTTCACCTTCGCGGTAAAGGGCGATGTGGACCACGCGAAGTCGTTCATCGACCACCTGCAGCTGTTCTCGCAGCTCGCGAATGTGGCCGATGCGAAGTCGCTGGTGATCCACCCCTCCACGACGACCCACCAGCAGCTCACCGCCGAGGAGCAGGCGGCTGCCGGCTTCGGTCCGGACACCATCCGCCTCTCCATCGGGCTGGAGGATATCGACGACATCCTCTGGGACCTGGACCAGGCGCTCACCGCCGCGATCCCGGCCTGAGAGACGAGCCGCCGCATGCCGATTACCGTCCCCGACGGGCTTCCCGCCGCCGCCATCCTGCGGCGGGAGAACATCTTCGCCATCCCGGAGTTCCGGGCGCGCAGTCAGGACATCCGTCCGCTGCACATCCTGATTCTGAATCTGATGCCCACGAAGGTCGCCACGGAGACGCAACTGCTGCGGCTGCTCGGTAACAGCCCGCTGCAGGTGGATGTGGAGCTGCTCCAGACTGCCACCTACACCCCGACGCATGTGTCGGCCGAATATCTGCTCCGGTTCTATGAAACCTTTGACGAGGTGCGGGAGCGCAGGTTCGACGGGCTGATCATCACGGGCGCGCCGGTGGAGCGGCTTCCCTTCGAGGAGGTCGACTACTGGCCGGAGCTGGTGGACATCCTGGAGTGGTCACGCGAGAACGTGTGGTCGACACTGCACATCTGCTGGGGCGCTCAGGCTGGCCTGTATCACCGATACGGGGTGCCGAAGATTCCCCTGGCCGAGAAGCTGGTGGGAGTCTTCGAGCATACCGTCGAGGACCGCTCCGACCCGCTCTTCCGGGGGTTCGACGACCGGTTCCGGGTGCCGCATTCGCGGTATACGACGGTGAGCCGGGAGGCGGTTGAGGCGGTGCCGGGGCTCCGGATCCTGTCGACCTCCCCAGAGGCCGGGGTCTATGCGGCGGCCACCGCCGATGGCCGGGAGGTGTACCTCACCGGGCATGCCGAGTACGACCGGCAGACGCTGGCCGACGAGTATGCCCGGGATGTGCGCTCAGGACTCACTCCGGCGCTCCCGCGCCACTACTTCCCCGGCGACGATCCGGCCCGCTCTCCCCGCCTCACCTGGCGGGCGGCGTCGCAGCTGCTGATGCAGAACTGGCTCAACTACGCGGTATATCAGGAGACCCCGTATGAGCAGGTGTCGGGGCCGGTCCCGGGATCGTCACCTCAGGCCGCCTAGGCTTGGGGGCATGAGCATCAGCACTGAGGGAATCACCATCGATGGCCGCGTGGCGGTCTACATCGACTTCGACAACGTCATCATCTCCCGCCGGGATCAGGCCAACCGGCATCCGGGGATCGATGGGAGCGTCGATGTGGATGCCATCCTGGACTTTGCCTCCTCGTACGGGACGCTGACCACGAGCCGCGCCTATGCGGACTGGTCCCGCCCGGAGAGCAACGCCTACCGGGAGCGGCTGCTGAGCCGTGCGGTCGATACCATCCAGATGTTTACCACGTCGGGCAAGATCAAGAATGCCGCCGATATCCGGCTCTCAATCGATGTCATCGAGGACCTGTTCCTCCTGGATTCCCTGACGCATGTGGTGATCATCGCCGGAGATTCCGACTACATTCCGCTGGCACAGCGGGTCAAGCGGATGGGCCGGCGGGTGATCGGCATCGGGGTCGCGGGATCGACCAGTCATTTGCTGGCGGCGGCCTGTGACGAGTTCTACGACTATGACGAGCTCCCGGGGCTCCATGCCTCGGGGGAATCCGATGAGGCGGACGAGGACCAGGACCCGGAAGAGCTGGCGGAGGTCGAGACCGCAACGTCGGATGCCGAGCGGTCGACGCACGGGCGGGGCCGCGCGACGCGCTCCGCGGGGCCGGCGACCCGGTCCGGGACGCCGCCGAAGCCGGAGGCCGAGTCCGAGTCCGGAGCGGAGGCTGAGCCGGAGACGCCCCGACACGGCTCGGGGCGGGGCCGGGCCGCTCGGACCCGCGCCACCCAGCTGCTGCTGCGCGCGCTGACTTATTTCACGTCGAAGACCGAGGAGGAATGGCACGATGCCTCCCGGGTCAAGAGCCAGATGCTCCGGATGGAGCCCGGGTTCCAGGAGTCCGCGCTCGGATTCTCTTCGTTCACCGAGTTTTTGAAGTCCCGGGGCGGTGTGGTCGAGATCGATGAGGTTGGCGATCGCCGCATGCTCCGGCTGCGGGAGGCCGGTCGGCGGTAGGCCGAGAGCTTCTCCATCCCTGCGCGGGGCCAGTCTGCGGATTGGCCCCGCGTTCAGCTTTACAGAAACATGTTCGAGGTATACATTTACTTCCGTTGCAAAACATATAGTCAGTATTGATTATTTGACGGGAGGCGCCGGATGTCGGCGCAGCAGGATTCGGAACGGCTCAGGACGCTCCTCTCGGAAACAGATCAGCGCTCGTCGACGCGCTCCTGCTTCCTGCTGCACATTCGCCCCGAGCGCCTCGCCGAGTACGTCGACGCGCATCAGCACGTCTGGCCTGACATGCGGGAGGCCCTGAGCCGCGCCGGCTGGCGCAACTACTCCCTGTTCCTCGAGGCCCAGACCGGCACCGTGGTCGGCTACTTCGAGTCGGACGACGTCGACGCGGCCCGGACCGCGATGTCCGCGCTTGAGACGAATACCCGCTGGCAGCGGGCCATGGCCGAATACTTCCTCCCGCCGGACGGCGGGCGCGATCAGATCCTGCCCCAGTACTTCTACCTTCCCTGACATCCGTAAGACATCGACGTCTTGACATGGAGAACACGGAGAACAACATGATGACCAGCACACACCACCTCACCGGGTGGAAGGCGACGGCAGCCGTCTCGATGTCCAACTACATCGACTCGGGCTCCATCATCGCCATCGCCACCTCCCTCGGCTTCTGGGGGGCCGCTTACTTCCCCGGCGATAACGGCAGCATCGCCGGGTTGCTCGCCGCCTTCAGCTCCAATGCCTTCGGGGCGGCCATCGGGGCCCTCATCGGCGGCCCGCTCTGCGACAAGTACGGGCGCAAATTCATCTACACCTACGATCTGCTGGTCTACGCCCTGGGCGGTCTGATCGTCACGTTCGCCGGAAACCTCGCCATGCTGTTCATCGGGTTCGTGATCATCGGGCTGGCCGTCGGCGCATCCGTCCCGGCTGGATGGACCTACATCGCCGAGTTTGCCCCCACCGCCCAGCGGGGTCGGCACATCGGTGCCACGCAGCTCGCCTGGTCCTTCGGGCCGTTCATCGGGTTCGGGCTGGCCGCGGCCCTCGCCCCCCTCGGCCTGCTCGGCAGCCGTATTGTCTTCGCCCACCTCGTGGTCATCGCCCTCGTCACCTGGTACATCCGGCAGGGGCTCGACGAGTCCGAGAAATGGACGGCGGCCAAGGGCGGTGTGCAGGCGAAGCCCCTCTCCACCTGGGCCTCCTTCAAAGCGCTGTTCAGCCGCAAGGCGAACATCACCGCCCTCGTCTTCCTCGCCGCGATCTACACCTTCTGGAATGTGGCCGCCAGCCAGAACGGCATCTTCCTCCCCACCATCCTGCAGCACATGAACTACAGCACCATCCAGTCCGACCTCTTCTCGATGCTCTCCTGGGGCGTCGTGATCCTGTCGACCGCCGTCTTCATGCTGCTCGTCGACAAGGTGCCCTACCGGTGGCACTTTTTCGTCGGCGGGGCGCTGGCGGTGATCTCCTGGGTTGTGCTCGTGTTCGGTTCGCCCACCGCCGCCATGACGGCCTTCGCCTACACCATCATCTGGGGAGTGTCCGCCGGGCCTTCAGCCCAGGCGTTCTACTCGGTGTGGTCACCTGAGATCTTCGCCACTCCCTACCGGGCCGGTGCCCAGGGCATCGTGTTCTTCGTGGTGCGTCTCGCCAGCGGACTCGTCTCGCTCATCTTCCCCATCATCCTGAAGGGCCCCAACGGGCTGGTCATCGACGGCCTCATCCTCATCGGATTCCTTGTCGCCGCAACCCTCATCGGCACCATCTGGGCGCCGCGCACCCAGGGCAAGTCCCTGGAGCGCATCGAGCGGGAGCGTTACGGCACCGTCATTGACGCCTCGAACCTGAGCCGTACCGGCACCCCGGAATCTGTCAGCGCGAGCTGACCCCAAGCCGGGTCGCGACGCAACGGCGCGTCACGACCCATCCATCCACACACACGGCGGGGAAGCCCCGCCACCCGAGAGGAATGACGCACGAGCATGGTCACACTGTCAGATCTGTCCGAGAAGAACCGGGCCCTGTTGCGGGGGCAGACGCTGGAACTCGCCAGCTGGGCCTTCGGCAATGCCGGAACCCGGTTCAAGGTCTATGCGACGCCGGGAACCCCGCGCACGCCCTACGAGAAGATCGAAGACGCCGCCGAGGTCCAGCGCTACACCGGCATCACCCCCAGGCTCTCGCTCCATATTCCCTGGGATGAGACCGCCGACTTCCGCGACCTCGCGGCCTTCGCCCAGGACCATGGCATCCAACTGGGCAACATCAACTCAAATGTCTTCCAGGATGATGACTACAAGTTCGGGTCGCTGTGCAACTCCGATCCCGACATCCGGCAGAAGGCCGTGGATGCTCACCTGCACTGCATCGACGTGATGCGGCAGACGGGCTCGGATACGCTGAAGATCTGGCTGGGAGACGGCACCAACTACCCCGGGCAGGACTCAATGGGGGCCCGCCAGGATCGCTTGCACGACTCACTGCGCCAGATCTACGCGGCGCTCGACGCCGACCAGAAGCTGCTGCTCGAGTACAAGTTCTTCGAGCCGGCCTTCTACCACACGGATGTGCCCGACTGGGGGACCGCGCTGCTGCAGGTCATGGCGCTGGGCGACCGGGCCGTCGTGTGCCTCGACACCGGCCACCACGCCCCCGGCACCAACGTCGAATTCATTGTGATGCAGCTGCTTCGGGCCGGTCGGCTCGGAGCGTTCGACTTCAACTCGCGCTTCTACGCCGACGACGACCTCATGGTGGGTGCCGCTGATCCGTTCCAGCTCTTCCGCATCTTGGATCAGATCGTCGAGGCCGGGGCCTTGGACACCAAAGTCTCCGGGGTCAACTTCATGCTCGATCAGTGCCACAACCTCGAAGACAAGATCCCCGGCGAGATCCGGTCGGCGCTGAACGTCCAGGAGGCGACCGCCAAGGCGCTTCTCATCGACCGGGATGCGCTCGCGGCGGCCCAGGCCGCCCACGACGTCCTCGGGGCCAATGCGGTGCTGATGGATGCCTACAACACCGACGTGCGGCCGCTGCTCGCCGAACTGCGGGAGGAGCAGGGGCTCGACCCCGATCCCATGGCGGCCTTCCTCCGCTCCGGCTATCGGGAACGGGTCGCCGAGGCCCGCGTCGGAGGGCAGCAGGCGAGCTGGGGCGCCTGAGCCCATCCACCCGGCCCCTGCCCGCTCCGGTATCCCCGGGCGGGCGGGTGACCATCCCCCAACAGAAACGGAAAGAATGCCTGTGTCGCAGACCGTTGTCGCCATCGACCTGGGTGCCTCCAGCGGACGCGTGATCGCCGGGACCCTCGAGGAGGGACGCATCCGCCTAGAGGAGTGCTCCCGGTTCCCGAACCGGCCCGTGCACGTGCCCCGGGATGCGGAGGTCGATCTCCAGTGGGACCTGCTGTCCCTGTGGCAGGGGGTGCGGGCGGGACTCCGGGCCGCCGCCAGCCTCGGCCCGGTCGAGGCCATCGGCATCGATACCTGGGGGGTCGACTACGGGCTGCTGGACGGGGATGGGCGGCTCCTGGGCAACCCGGCCTGCTACCGGTCGGAGCGCACCGCCCGGGCCGTCGAACGGGTCCATGGGCGCTGCCCGGCCTCCGACCTCTACCGGCACAACGGGGCGCAGCATCAGCCCTTCAACACGCTCTTTCAGCTGGTGGCCGATCGGGACCTTGTCGGGGCGGATGCCGCCCGGAGCCTCCTGCTGCTCCCCGACCTGCTCGGGTACTGGCTGACCCGGCGCAAGGTCTGCGAGGTCACCAACGCCTCCACGACCGGCCTGCTCGATCCGGCCGGCCGGACCTGGGACCCCGATCTGCTCGCACTGCTGCGCGAGGGGTTCGGCGTCCGGGTTCCGCAGATACTCGCAGAGCTGGTCGAACCGGGCACGGTGATCGGTCCGGTCAGCCTGCCCCGGGCGGACCTGCACACCCGGCGGGGTGGCCCGACCCCACTGGTCGCGGTCGGGTCCCACGACACCGCCTCGGCCGTGGTCGCGGTCCCGGCCGCCCGCGTCCCCGGAAGCGGCCAGACCTTCGGCTTCGTCTCGAGCGGTACCTGGTCGCTGGTCGGGGTCGAGCTCGACAATCCGGTGCGCACAGAGGCCTCCCGGCGGGCCAACTTCACCAATGAGCTCGGGGTGGACGGCACCGTCCGCTACCTGAAGAACATCATGGGGATGTGGGTGCAGCAGGAGTGCCTGCGCCAGTGGACCGAGGAGGATCGCGCCGAGATCGGGTGGGACCGGGCCTGCTCGGCGGCCGAGACCGCCGCGCCCCTGCGCACCCTCGTCGACATTAACGCCCCCGGGTTCCTGGCCCCCGACCACATGCCCGAGCGGATCGTCGAGGCGGCCGAGCGGGGCGGGGAGCCGGCCCCCCGCACCCGCGGAGAGATCCTGCGCACCGTCACCGAATCCCTGGTCGTCGCCTACCGTCGGGCCCTCCGACAGGCCTGCGAACTCTCCGGGGCCCGCATCCAGGCCGTGCACATCGTCGGAGGGGGCAGCCGGAATGCCCTGCTCTGCCAGCTCACCGCCGACGCCACCGGCCTCCCCGTCGTCGCCGGCCCGGCCGAGGGCACCGCCATGGGCAACATGGTGGTGCAGTTCCGCGCCGTCGGGGCCCTCACCGGCGGGCTCGACTCCCTGCGCCGAACCGTGGCCGCCTCCGTGCGCACCCACCGATACGAGCCGGTGCCCGGGGCTACCGTGATCTGGGACCTCGCCGAGGCCCGGGTCTTCGGGCCCGGATCCCGGCACCTGTCCCAGCAGTCTTCCCCGGGGGCGAGAGCTGCCTCCGCATCCGTCCCACTCACCCATCACCAAGGAGCCTGACCACCGTGTCCCATCCCACCACCGCAGCCGACATTCTCGCCTCTATGGGGCGGGCTGGTTCCCGTCTCGATCATATGAACGCCGTGGAGGCCGCCGCCGGCAACATTTCGGTGACCCTGCGCGACACCCCGCCGGATCTGGAAGAGCTTTTCCCCGAGACCGGGCGGATCGAGCTTCCGGTCGCCGTCCCAGGACTGGCCGGATGGACATTCTTCGTCACCGGGTCCGGTTCCCGCCTCCGGGATATCGCGGCGGCCCCGACCGCTACTGTATCGGTCATCACGGTGGACGACTCCGGTCGCCGGGGAGTCTGGCACACTTCCCCGGACCGAGACTTTGAGCGCCCCACCTCGCCTGGTGACGCTGTCCCATCTGCCCGAGCTCCGCAACGACCGGGATTTCAACCGGACCATCCTGCGCTGGGAGCCTGAGACCCTCGTACAGGTTCCCGCGGGGATCAAGGTGCTCGACTTCATGGTGCCCGGCGGGGAAGAACTCGGACGGGCCAATGTGGAGGCACTCCGCACCCACCAGATCGTGCTGTGGTCCAAGCACGGGATCATGGTGCGCTCGGACGTCTCCCCGCTTTCCGCGGTCGACAAGGTCGAGTACCTCGAGGCCGGAGCCACCTATGCATGCCGCGACCTGGCCACCGGATCCCGGGGCGAGGGACTCACCGATGAGGAGTTGCACCGCGTGATCGAGGCTTTCGGGGTGCCGACGGACCTGTTCTGAGCCAGCGCAGCCCGGCGCAGTATCCTTGCCAGAATGGCACATCTTCTGGGCGCAGAGCGCATCGGCCTGAGCTATCCCACCAAAGACGTCTTTTCGGAGGTCTCCCTCGGTCTCCAGGAGGGGCAGCGAGTGGGCATCGTCGGGCGCAACGGGGACGGGAAGTCCACGCTGCTCCGGCTCCTGAGCGGGGAGCAGGAGCCCGACACCGGGCGTGTGACCCGCCGTGGGGGGATCCGGGTGGGCATGCTGCCCCAGACCCCCTCCTTCTCCGACGGGCAGACCGTCCGGGAGGCCGTGGTCGGAGACCTTCCCGAGCATGAGTGGGCCTCTGATCCGCGCGTCCGCGGGGTGATCTCCGGTCTCGTCTCGGATCTCGGCTGGGAGGCTCCAGTGTCAGAGCTCTCCGGCGGGCAGCGGCGCAGGGTTGCGCTCGCGGGGCTGCTGCGGCAGGAGTGGGACGTGCTCTTCCTGGATGAGCCAACCAACCACCTCGACGTCGAGGGCATCGCCTGGCTGGCGGCGCACCTGCGCGAGCGCTGGGCGAAGGGGGCCGGTGGCCTGGTCATGGTGACCCACGACCGGTGGTTCCTCGACGCCGTCTGCACCGACACCTGGGAGGTGCACGACCAGAGCGTGGAACCGTTTGAGGGAGGGTATGCGGCCTACATTCTGCAGCGGGTCGAACGGGACCGCCAGGCACAGACTGTCGAGACCAAGCGGCGCAACCTCATGCGAAAGGAGCTCGCCTGGCTCGGGCGGGGCGCTCCGGCCCGCTCGTCGAAACCGAAATTTCACGTGGATGCGGCTAAGGCCCTGATCGCCGATATGCCGCCGGTGCGCGATCGGATCCGGCTGCAGGCGCTCGCCACCGCCCGGCTCGGCAAAGATGTGATCGATGTCGAGCATGCGACCGTTGGCTACGGCGAGCAGATTCTGCTCCGCGATGCGACCTGGCGGCTGGGGCCGGGCGATCGCGTCGGCCTGCTCGGGGCCAACGGGGCTGGGAAGACCACCCTCCTGGGGCTCATCCGCGCCACCTCCCTGCAGGGGGAGGACGAGATCCGGCGGCTGGATGGACACCCCGGGAGCGTGCTCCAGGAGGGGCGCATCCGGGTGGGGAAGACGGTGCGGCTCGCCTGGCTGAGCCAGGAGCTCACCGAACTCGGACCGGTCGAGGACGACCGGGTCCGCGATGTGCTGGGCCGCATCCGCACGACCTACCGGGTCGGGGATGAGGATCTCACCCCCACGCAGCTTCTGGAACGGCTCGGTTTTGCCACCGAGCAGCTCTCGACTCCCGTTCGGGATCTGTCTGGCGGGCAGCGCCGCCGCCTGCAGCTCCTGCTGACGCTGCTCGATGAGCCGAATGTGCTGGTGCTCGACGAGCCCACCAACGATCTCGACACCGACATGCTCGCCGCGATGGAAGACGTGCTCGACGCCTGGGGAGGCACCCTCATCGTGGTCTCTCACGACCGGTATTTCCTGGAACGGGTCACCGATCGGCTGTACGCGGTCGTAGGGGAGCGGCTGCGGGACCTCCCCGGGGGGATCGACGAGTACCTGGCGCTCGAGCAGGCCGGCGGGGGCGGGGCGCTCCCGCCGTCCACAGCCGATTCGCCGCGGGGTGCGGCGGATGCGGGCCGCGCGGCGGATGCACCCGAACCGGCCCATCCCGGGCTGGGGGGTGCGGAACGCCACGCCCTGGCCAAACGCATCGCGGCGCTCGAACGGCGGCTGGACCGGCTGCGGCAGGATCTGGCGGCACTGGATGGGGAGCTGGCCGCCGCGGACCAGGCGGATTTCGGCAGGCTCCAGGAGCTCAGCGCCCGGCGTGCGGGGCTTTCCTCGGAGATCTCGGAGGTCGAGGACGCCTGGTTGGCGGCCTCGGAAACACTGGAGGGCGACTGAGACGTGGCCGGGCGCGCTAGAGTTGCTGTGGCACGGTTATGTGTCGGTCCGCTCTGGTGTAATGGCAGCACACCGGCCTTTGGAGCCGTTTGTCTAGGTTCGAATCCTGGGAGCGGAGCGGACGGAAGGGAACCATGGCGTCGCAGAAGTTAGCCGTAATCCTCCTGGCTGCGGGGGAGGGCACTCGGATGCATTCCAAGCATCCGAAAGTTCTTCACGAGGTCTGCGGGCAGTCGATGCTGCAGCGCACCCTCACCGCCGCCGCATCCCTGGAACCCACCTGCGTGGTGACGGTGGTGCGCTACCAGGCGGAGGAGGTTGCGGCGGCCGCTGCCCAGGCTCTCCCAGAGGTGCGCATCGCACACCAGACGGATGTCCCGGGCACCGGCTCGGCCGCGGCGGCTGGACTTGAGGTGCTCCCCGCACGATTCGACGGGGACGTCCTCATCACCAGCGCCGATGTGCCCCTGCTCGATGGGGAGGCGCTGGGCACCTTTATCGCCCAGCATCGGGAGTCCGGGGCTGCGGCCAGCGTACTGACGGCCCGGGTGGACGACCCGACCGGGTACGGCCGCATCCTCCGCTCTCCGGCGGGGCTGATCTCAGCGATCGTCGAGGAACGGGATGCCACGGACGAGCAGCGGGCGGTCCGGGAGATCAACTCGGGCACGTACCTCTTCCAGGCCCGGGCCCTCTCCGAGGCCCTCGCGCGCGTCGGGCTCGAGAATGCGCAGCACGAGCGGTATCTCACGGATGCGGTTGAGCTCCTGGCCGAGGGCGGGTCGCCGGTGGCGGCCGTGCCGGTGGATGATCCATGGCTGGTCCAGGGCGTCAACGACCGGGTGCAGCTCACCGCGGTGGCCCAGGAGCTGAACCGGAGGATTGTGCGCCACTGGCAGCTGGCCGGGGTGACCGTCATCGACCCCGAACGCACCCGCATCGATGCGACGGCGGCCCTCGGGATCGATGTGACGCTGCTGCCCGGATCCCGGCTGGCCGGCACGACGGTGGTGCAGGACGGGGCCCTGATCGGGCCGGATACGACGCTCATCGACTGCGAGGTGGGGGAGGGTGCCGAGGTCGTGCGCACCCATGCCACGTCGTCCCGCATCGGCGCAGGCGCCCATGTGGGTCCGTTCTCGTATCTGCGTCCCGGGACGGCGCTTGGCCAGGACGGCAAAATCGGCGCCTTTTGCGAGACCAAGAACGTTTCGATCGGGGCGCGCACCAAGCTGCCGCATCTCTCCTATGCGGGCGACGCCGAGATCGGCACCGACTCGAACATCGGGGCGGGCTCTATCTTCGCGAACTATGACGGGGTGCATAAACACCGGTCGACGGTGGGATCCTTTGTCCGAACGGGCGCGCACAACGTGTTCGTGGCGCCGGTGCACGTCGGGGACGGCGTATACTCCGGCGCGGGCACAGTGATCCGGGACGATGTCCCGGCCGGCGCCCTGGCGATGAATGTCGCTCCGCAACAAAATCATGAGGGGTGGGTTGCCGTGCATCGTGCGGGGACCGGCTCCGCTGACGCCGCACAGGCGGCGCAGAATCCTGAGGATGAGTCCGGGTCAAATTGATCCGGGGAAAGTGATCACACCGTGTCTGGCATTCGCACATCAGGGTCGAAGCGACTCGTCATCGTCTCGGGCCGTGCCCACCCGGCGCTCGCCGAGGAGATCGCTCGGAACCTCGGCACCGAACTCGTCCCCAGCACCGCCTACGATTTTGCGAACGGCGAGATCTACATCCGGTACGACGAGAGCATCCGCGGCTGCGACACCTTCGTGGTGCAGTCCCACTGCACCCCCATCAATAAGTGGCTCATGGAGTCCCTCATCATGGTGGATGCGTTGAAGCGCGCCTCGGCGAAGAGCATCACCGTGGTTGCCCCGTGCTATCCCTACGCCCGGCAGGACAAGAAGCACCGCGGGCGGGAG
>JAKVJE010000045.1 GCA_022487185.1 Microbacteriaceae bacterium | reverse complement strand
CTCAGAGCCGTTGGGGGGATTGGCGCAACGCAGATCTGTCTGCCCGGCAGCAGGAGGTCCTGGAGCGAGCCGAGCGTGTGGCCCTGGACCGAGTCCTGGGGCATCCGAGGACGCCGGAGACATGGGGGATCATTCATGCGGATCTCCGAGCCTCGAACATCCTCATCAACGGGGAATCGCTGACGGTGATCGATTTCGACGATTGCGGCGAGTGCTGGTATCTCTGGGATTTCGCGGCCGCATTGAGCTTCGGCGAACACGAGTCCTACGCACCCGAAATCGCACAGCGGTGGATGCAGGGGTACAGCCGCATCCATCCTCTGGATGACGATGACCGCGCTTTCGCCTGCGACCTCAGCATGTTGCGCCGCTTGCAGATGCTCGGGTGGACCACGACGCATCGTGCGGATGCGCTTCCCGCAGAGCAATGGGCTGCGCAGGTCCCGGGCACGGAAGAGGTTGCCCGCCGGTACCTCGCGGATCGCCTGTGGCTTCTGCGATGACGATTTCCCCTCTCCTGGACCCCTGGTCGGGTTCCCGGGAGGAGGAGCGATGTTTCATTGGCGTTTGTGGTGAACGACGGGTACGGGAGGCACAGGAATGACAGATCAGACAACAAGCGGGCGCGTTTCCGCCGGAGGAGTGACCTATGAGAAGGTCGACGACTCGTATTTTGAGAAACGCGGGCTGAAACGTTCGGCTGGGGTATGGGGGCTCTGAGGGATCGGAGTGGCTGCAGTCGTCTCGGGGGACTTCTCCGGGTGGAATGGGGGTGTGGCCTCTGCCGGATGGGGTGGATTCCTCGTGGCGACACTGGTCGTCATCCTGATGTACCAGTGCATGATCAATTCGATCTCGGAGATGGCCGCCGCGATGCCTCACACCGGAGGGGCGTACTCGTTCTCCCGGGCGGCGATGGGTCCGTGGGGCGGATTATTCGTGACGGGATTGGCCGAAACGATTGAGTACGTGATGACCGCTGCCGTGGTGGTCTACTACTCGGGACAGTATGCGGATGCGATTCTGAAAGATCTCAGCGGGATCAGTCTTGCCAGTCATGGGCTGGTCTGGGTGTGGTGGGTCGTGCTGTATGCGGTTTTCGTGGCACTCAACTGGTCTGGGGCAGAGGCCTCGTTCACCTTCTCAATCGTGGTGTCCTGTATCTCCCTGGCGATCATCGTGGTCTTCTCGGTGCTTGCAATTGTGACGGGCAAGGTTGATTTCGGGTCGCTGTTTGATATCTCCGGGTCCTCCTCGTTCCTGCCCTTCGGGATCGTCGGCGTCTTCTTCGCGATGCCGTTCGCCATGTGGCTGTTCCTCGGTATCGAAGAGCTGCCGTTAGCGGCCGAGGAAGCCCATGATCCAGAACGGGACATTCCCCGGGCCGGTCGGTGGGGGCTGGTGACCTTGGTGGTCAGCGGCCTGCTTGTCGTGGTCCTCAACCCTGCGGTGATGGGGTCGAAGGCCCTCGGAGCCTCCGGGGAACCGCTGCTCGACGGGTTCCGGCAGATCCTTCCAGGCAACCTCGCCGCAGTGCTATCGGCGTTCGCGCTCATCGGGTTGCTTGCCTCGGTGCAGGGCATCATGTTTGCCTACGGACGCAATATGTACTCGCTGTCGCGGGCCGGCTACTATCCGAAAGTTCTTTCGCTGACCGGCAGCCGCAAGACTCCGTATGTTTCCCTAATCGTCGGGGCGATCATCGGACTGCTGGCTCTGTTCGTGGTCCAGTACGGGGCTGCAGCTGCGGGCGCCATTGTGTTGAACATTGCGGTCTGGGGCGCGGTGCTGTCCTACCTCTCCCAGATGATCTCGTTCGTGTTGCTTCGGCGCCGAACCCTGTTGGTTCGTCCATACCACAGCCCGACCGGGGTTCCTGGGGCTGTTTTTGCCGGGATCGTCGCCCTCGCAATATTCATCGGAGTACTCCTCAACCCGGCCTATACCCTGGCGATTTATACGGTTGTCGTGATCTACCTGATCGCATTGGCCTATTTCGCACTCGCAGGTCGGAAGCGGCTCGTGCTGTCTCCCGAAGAGGAATATGCGTTGGAAGAGCCGGCTCCGACAGCTCAGTAGCCGCTGTATCGGAATGCTGCCCGGGTCGCGACATTGCCGGTGAGCATTTCTCGAAGCTGGTGCACATGCGAAAGGGCCCCGGGGAATCCCGGGGCCCTTCAGGCAATATCACGCGAGGGGCGTCAGCTGCTCTGTGAGGCGATGAACTGCTCGATTTCGGCGTCGGGGACCGACGGATCGGCAGCGACTCCGATGAGGGATCCCACCGGGAGCTCTGCGCCGGCCTCTGCCACGATCTTCCGAAGCGTGCCGGAGAACGGTGCCTCGAGGTCGTTGCTCAGCTTGCTGGATTCGATCGTCACCAGGGCATCGCCCTGGTGAAAGGTGTCTCCCTCCTTGACGATCCAGCTGTCGACGGTCCCCTCCTCCATGGTCATTCCGAACTTGGGCATGGTGATTGCCTTGATATCGCTCATGTTGTCTAGTCCTCCTTCAGGACGGTTCGTACTGCCTCTTCGATGCGTTCCGCCCCTGGGATCCACAGCTGTTCGAGCGCGTGGGAGAACGGGACGGGGGAATGCGGCGGGGTCACCAGGTGGATGGGGGCCTTCAGGTCGTGGAACCCCTTCTGCGCGATCAGCGCCGCGAGATCGTGACCGAATCCGCATCGGGCCGCCGACTCGTCGGCGATGACAACTCGTCCGGTGTCGGCGACACTCTGAAGCACGGCCTCTTCGTCGAGCGGGGAGGTGGTACGCGGATCGAGAACCTCGACCGAGATCCCTTCGCCCTTGAGCTTATCTGCCACCTTATTCGCGGCGTTGACCGGGTTACCGATCGCGATGATGGTGACATCCGTCCCCCGGCGGGTGAAGTTCGCCTTGCCGAGTGGAATCACATAGGACCCCACCGGTACGTCGCCCTTGACATCGTAGAGCGCCTTGTGCTCGCAGAAGATGACAGGGTCATCATCCCGGATGGAGGCGAGCAGCAGGCCCTTGGCGTCGGCTGGGTTCGACGGGACCACGACCTTCACCCCGGGGGTGGAGGTAAACAGGTGGTACGGCGAGGTCGAGTGCTGAGCAGCAGCGCCGACTCCGGCCCCGATGATGCCGCGCACCGTCAGGGGCGTGGTGGCCTTGCCGCCGAACATGTAGCGGAACTTCGCGGCCTGATTGTAGATCTCGTCGTAGCAGACTCCGAAGAAGTCCATGAACATGAGCTCTGCGACGGGACGCAGACCAGTTACGGCCGCTCCGGCCGCGGCGCCGAGGATCGCGGACTCGCTGATCGGGGTATCGATGACCCGATCACCGCCGAATTCTGTCCAGAGCCCGCCGGTGACGCCGAAGACGCCGCCGAAGGCCTCGACCGTCGGATCGGGGTTCGTGCCACCATTGCCGCCTCGGAGGTCCTCCCCGATGAGGACAACTTTCTCGTCCTCCCGCATGGCCTCGGCCATTGCGGCATTGATCGCCTGGCGGAAACTCATCCGCTTGGTTTTCTGCTCGCCGGTCTGGGTCATCGTCGTGCCCTTCACGGTGGATGTTGCAGTCATTGTCGACTCCTTTGTCGAGTGAATGGATCAGTAGTTCTTGTAGACGTCGACCGTGAGCTGGTCGGGGGTGGGCTCGGCTGCAGCCCGCGCCTCGGCAACGGACTCGTCGACTTCCTGCTCTGCTTCCTGCTCGATCTTGTCGAGCTCGGCCATGTCGATCAGGCCTTCGACCTTGGACCGGAAGATCTTCAGCGGATCGTGGTCACGCTTGATCTCCTCGATTTGTTCCTTGGTGCGATACAGGTTCGCGTCGCCCTCGAAGTGTCCGAACCAGCGGTAGTTCTTGGCCTCAATCACGGAAGGGCCTCCGCCGGAACGCCCAAGGGCGACCGCGTCCTTGGCCGCCTCGTAGACCGCAAAGAAGTCGGTCCCATCGACCTTGACCGCAGGCAGGCCAAAGCCCGCTGCACGTCCGGCAACGTCTTTCGAACCGACTGAGTAGTCGGCACCGCTGGCCTCACCGAAGCCATTGTTCTCGAAGACAAAGACCACCGGGAGGTTCAGAACGACCGCCATGTTCATTGCCTCGAAGACGGTACCCTGGTTGGAGCCGCCGTCTCCGGAGAAGGCTACGGAGACTCCGTGGTTGCCGAGGTATTTCGCGGTCAGCGCGGCACCGGTGGCCAGGGGCGGAGCCCCTCCGACGATGCCGTTAGCCCCGAGCATGCCCACGGAGAGATCGGCGATGTGCATCGAGCCGCCCTTCCCGTGGCAGAGCCCATCCTGTTTGCCGAAAATCTCATACATCATGCCCTTGATGTCGCAGCCCTTGGCGATGCAGTGCCCGTGGCCGCGGTGGGTGGAGCCGATGTAATCGGTGTCTTTCAGATTCATGCAGACGCCGACGGCGGTGGCCTCTTCACCCGCATACAGGTGGATGAAGCCAGGGATGTCGCCGGTCTGATTCTCAAGGTGGAGCCGTTGCTCGAACTTGCGAATCTTCGCCATGCGTCGATATGCCTCGAGCAGCTGATCTGTACTCAGATCCTGTGCCGCGGCTGGTGCTGTGGAGAGAGTCATAGTCTTTCACGCGCCTTTGTGTGATAGAGCCTCAGACAATCTGTCTGGGAACTCGCGTCGTTGTGAGTTCCTGTCCGGAAGCATACGAGGGGCCCTCGTTATTTCCGGATTTCCTTGTATGCATACTCGGGAATGTTGTATACAAGTTTCGGATACGGCAGTACCGATATTCAATTTTGTGGCTTGCGAGAGCCGATCAGAGATGCTGTATCTCCTTGACCGAGCGACGGAGCCGGTCCAGAAGCCGATCGGATGGGTCATCCCCCTCCGCGGGGAAGTAACAGAACGGCATGGCGGTGAACACCAGCGCGACGACCATCCCCGCGGTCCTCAGATCGCTGCGGGTGCCGACCAGATCGCGCAGTTCGGCGCGGAATGACCGCAACAGGGAAAACATCTGAAACCCGAGTTCGGGGTCTTGGCGCAGGAGATGCTTGACTCCCCGGTGGTCCTCCGGACCGACGCCCGAGTCATCGATAATTCCGGCGATAAGGATGCAGAGGTCGTCGACCAGGTCGCCCTCGCCTGAGAGAAATGTCGCCCGTACCTCCTGGGGGATGCTGAGCCCGGGGATGCCCAGTACAGCGGCCGGCTTCGAGGAGTAGTAGTTGAAGAACGTCCGCTGGCTCACCTCCGCCGCCTCGCAGATCGCCCGGACCGTGACCTGCGAGGCGCTGCCTGCCTCGAGTGCGAGCCGGAGTGCCTCTTTGTGGATGCGCTGGCTCGTGTGCTGCTTCTTCCGCTCGCGCAGGGGCCGGGAATCCGGGCTCGCACATCCACTCATTCGCTTACTCCTCTCCCTCGGGTGCCGCGGCCGTGTCCTCCTGAGTATCCTGCTTCCTGGCGTGAGCGTCTGCCTGCTCCTGCAGAGCGGAACGGGACCGGAGTTCGGGAACTCTGAAGAACCATGTCAGCACGAAGGCGAGCAGGAGAACTCCGAGCGCCACCCAGTAGATGGCCAGGGCAGAGCTGTTGAAGCCGACCAGGAACGGCTTGGCCAGGGCGCGGTCGGCCGAATTCAGGAAGGACGTGTCCGACGTGCTCTGGTTGGTGGAGCTCGACAACGCGGACCCATGCCGGCTCAGCTGCCGTTCGATCTCGGGGGTCGCCTGTTTCACAATGGCGGTGCGCTGCGCACGCTGGCTGTAGTCAACGACCACACGATCTCCGCGCACGGTCGCGTGAGCCTTCTGCGCCACCGCCGTCTGGACCTCATGGCGAACCGCAGCCTCGATCTGGGCCTGTGCCGCTGACTCCGTGGGGGATCCAGCTTGACGCAACGCCTCGGGGAGAGCCGCCTTGACCCCCTGGGAAACGGCCGCATCGAGCTGCTTCTGAACCCCGCGACGCACCTGCGTGGTGATAGGTGTCCAGATTTTGTGCATGATCGCCGCATTCTGTGGGGCCTGAGCCACGGCCGGGGTCAGTGCAGCGTTGAGCGCCTCACTGAGATCGTCGCGGTTCTGAAGTGCTGTTTGGATGTTTGCTGGCATGGTACTGAAGAGGATCGACAGCAACACCGCCGTTCCGAGCGTTCCGCCGATTTGACGGAAGAACGTGGCTGCCGAGGTAGCGACGCCCATGTCGGTGACCGGGACCGAGTTCTGGCTTGCGAGCACCAGAGACTGCATGAGCTGGCCGAGGCCGAGGCCGATCACGAGCATGGCTCCCGCCAGGAACCAGTACGGGCGATCGATGGTGACAAAGGTGAGGTAAAAGAACCCTGCCGAGGTGAACAGGGTGCCAGTCACCGGGAAGATGCGATAGTGGCCCGTTCGGGCGATGATCTGCCCGGAGGCGATTGTGGCGATCGCCATCCCCAGCACCATGGGAAGGGTCGCGAATCCGGATTGGGTGGGATCAAATCCCAGCACGATCTGCAGGTACAGGGGCAGTGTCATCATGGCGCCGAACATGCCGAAGCCAACCAGGAAGCCCAGCACACTCGACATGCTGAAGACCCCGGAACGGAAGAGACGGAGCGGGATAATCGCATCCGTCCCCATCCGGGACTCGATGATGAGGAATGCGAGGATCCCCAGCCCTCCGAGGATGTAACAGGCGAGCGAAATTGCAGAGCCCCAGCCCCAGGTGCGCCCTTGCTCGGCGACGAGGAGCAGCGGGACGAGGGCTACCACCACGGCTGCGGCACCCCACCAGTCGATGCGGACCGTATGGCCCGAGAACCGCGGCAAATGCAGAAAGGCGGTGACCATGAGCCAGGCTGCGACGCCGATGGGCACGTTGACGAGAAACACCCAGCGCCAGCCAGCGATCCAGAGAATCTGGTCGGAGCCTGCAAAGACGCCACCGATCAGCGGGCCGATGAGGGCCGAGGTCCCGAATACCGCGAGGAAGTATCCCTGATACTTGGCGCGCTCGCGTGGGGCGAGGATATCTCCCATGATGGCCAGGGGAATCGACATGAGCCCCCCGGCTCCGATGCCCTGTATTGCGCGGAACGCGGCGAGAAGATACATCGAGGTCGAGAAGCTGGAGAGCAGCGATCCGACGATGAACACGCCGATTGAGAACAAGTAGAGCGGGCGGCGTCCGAAGATGTCCGACAGCTTGCCGTAGATCGGGGTCGAGATGGTGGAGGTAATCAGATACGCCGTGGTGACCCAGGCCTGCTGATCGAGTCCATGGAGGTCGTCGCCGATGGTGCGGATGGCGGTGCCGACGATCGTCTGATCGAGCGAGGACAGGAACATCCCGGCCATCAGCCCATAGAGGACGAGTCTGATTTGACGCGGGGTCATGATCGGGGTGCGCGGGGTGGCGTCCGCCGCTGTGGATGCGGTCACAATTCTCCTTGAAAGCATGGTGCTGAAAAATGCAGCGAGTGCAGGTTTACACCGTGTGCAAAAAAGAATCAAGTGAGTGCCTGAAACGCCTAGCATCGGATCGGAACCTGTCACGACCTCACGAATACGGGTGTCCATGCGTCTACTGGGGCAGAGAGGGGGCGGCGCATGCGGGAATACCGCAGACACGGCACGATTGAGACGGAACTCGGTGACCTGACCGTCGTGGCAATTGATGGGGACCTCACCGGGGTGTATTTTCCCGGACATCGGCATATGCCCGGAGCAGAGGTGCTCGGAGTGACGGTCGAGTCGGGACAGGATCCAGTCTTTCAGCAGGCCGGGCACGAGCTGGAAGAGTATCTCGCAGGGCAGCGCAGGCGGTTCGATCTTCGTCTGCACGCAACGGGGGATGCCTTCTCTGAACAGGTCTGGGATCTCTTGAGACAGATTCCCTACGGGCGGACCACCACATACGGCGCTCTGGCCCGAAGTCTGGGAAATCCGAGACTCGCACAGCGGGTGGGGCAGGCGGTGGGGCGCAATCCGATCAGCATCATCATTCCCTGCCACCGGGTTGTCGGAGCCGACGGATCCCTTACCGGCTATGCGGGTGGTCTGGATCGGAAACGCCGGCTGCTCGAGCTGGAAGAACCCGACGCCGACTCCGCTGGGCGTCTTTTCTAGATCGGACTCACAGGGGCCCAACCGATGTGGCGTGCCCCCCATGCTCACCTGGAAACGCCCTCAGATCTGAAGGAAGCATAATATGGCATCCACCTCTCCAGTGAACATCCCGCCGGGGAGAGCCCCACACCGGACCCAGCCCAATCCTGGGGTGGTCATCGGAGAAGATGGTCTGGCCCGGCCCGCCTGGGCGAGCGTCGATCCGATGCTTCGGGAGTACTACGACACCGAGTGGGGGATGCCCATCCGCGATGAGCGGGGACTCTATGAGCGGATCTGTCTGGAGACGTTCCAGGCCGGGCTGTCCTGGGCGACCATTCTGCGGAAGCGTCCCGCCTTCCGGGAGGCCTTCGACCAGTTCGATCCCGACCGGGTCGCGCACTACGGACAGCCGGAGGTGGACCGCCTGCTGGAGAACTCCGGGATCGTTCGCAACCGGGCAAAAATCCGTGCGGCCATCACCAATGCACGTGCGACGATTCGTCTGCGAGAGCGGGAGGGCCTGGTGAGATTCGTCTGGGGCTTCCAGCCGGAAACGACCCCGCATCCACGTACGATCCAGGAGATTCCGACACAGTCTCCGGAGTCGGTGGCCCTGTCCAAGGCGCTGCATCGGGAGGGCTTCACCTTCGTCGGCCCGACCACGATGTATGCGTTGATGGAGGCCATCGGAATGGTCGACACGCATCTGCTCAGCTCACACCGGCGAGGGAGCTCCGGAGTCTGGGAGAGGTGACCCAGGTGCGCTTACTCCTTGACGCTGCAGGGGCGGTGTCCGTGGATTGACCATTCGACTCGAAATCGATTCGGGGAGGAGTCCCGTCTGCTGACAGCCTCTGGATGGAGACACAGCCATAGTGCCGAGAGCTCATTCACGAGACTTTTGGGGTCCCTCCGTGAAGCGTTGGTGAACTTTCCCCGAAAGGTGCAGACCCTCGTCACCCGCTGGAATCGTGGGGTGTTCCGGGTTGAACGTCGACCGGCTGCCACGCGAATCGAGGACTCGCGAGGGCCGGTCATGCCGACCACCGAGACAGTACAAACCTTTCTCACGGCGGCCGAGATCGATCAGCTCGTCGGCGACTACGTCTCAGGGATGCGCATCG
This sequence comes from Microbacteriaceae bacterium, assembly GCA_022487185.1. Taxonomy (GTDB): domain Bacteria; phylum Actinomycetota; class Actinomycetes; order Actinomycetales; family Microbacteriaceae; genus JAKVJE01. Next base: position 2,782 of record JAKVJE010000045.1, on the reverse strand, counting down.
ACGAACTCGCGGAACGCTATGGCGTGTACCGTGCCACGGTCTTCGCGCACCTGCGGCGGCGGAACGTGCCTCGTCGACCCGTGGGGCTCGATGAGGCCGATTGGGCTTGTGCTTGAGGGTAAGGGCGGGACGTTCTGGGCCGACAGCTGGTATGACAGGGACGATTACGAGCTGGAGCAGGACCTTGCACAGGTCCTGGAAGAGCTCCGCCTCCGTCATAGCCGTCTTGTGGAGGAGCGGGAAGACGAACGTCAACGGGCGATCGCCGAACTCCGAGAGTTGGAAGAAGACCGTATTGCGGCCACCGCCAGGCACCGCAAGAAGTATCTTGCCGATGCGATGGTCAAGCAGGCAGAACGCTGGGAGCACGCGGGGCACTTGCGAAAGTTAGCGGCAGCGATCCGGGAGACCGGGGGTGGGCTCAGTGCTGACGAGCGAGAAGAAGCTCTGCACTGGGCGGTCCAGATCGATGCCGAGGCAACCAGGATCGATCCGCTGCCCTCTCACGCGAAAGCGTCTGAAATACCGGAGCCGTCATCCGCTGACTTGTCGCCCTTCATGAAGCGGCGATCCTTGTAGGCAGGTAGGGGTCAGTAGCCCCAGCGGCGGGGTGCTTTGACGTACTGAACGGGAATCTCCGAGGGTTTCAGCGGCCGGTCGACGACTGGCCGGAAGTTCGCCGGAGTGATCCGGTCCGCCTCATACGACCGGACAAGGTACTCGACAGTATTCGCGTGGCCGAGCCGCTTGAGCTCTTCGAACAGCTCGGTGATCAGCTCGTCCAGGCGCCGGTTCTCTGCCTCGGCGGCGCCAAGGCGCTCCCGGAGGGTTGCCGCCCGCTGCCCGCACCATGCACGGAGCAGCTCATGCACGGGCCGGCCGTGTTCGAGGTACATCTGGTATTCCCATTCGGGGGATGTTGTGTAGGGCTGCTTGTCCGGGCCGACGGCCTTGCTGCCGTTCTTGCTTTTCTGCCGGTAGTCTTTCTCCTTCTCGAGAACCCAGTTGAGAACCGGCATCGGGCTGATGCGGCAGGCGTATTCGGCGATCAGGAGCGTTGCGTCCGGGGAGAGCATGAGGTCGCCGTCGTCGAGTTCGAACCCCTCGGCTTGCGCAAGAAGGTCGTCCGAGGTGATCCCGATGAGCTGTGGAAGAGCACCATGATCGTGAACCCGGGTTGCGAACCGTACGGGAGACCACTCCCACTCAGCGATGTCTGTGGGGATCAGCAGATCGAAGACCTGCTCGATCACCGCCTGTTCCGGATCGGTCGGCTCGTCCTGGTCGATGCGCTCCCAGTTTGCCATCAGCGCGTCGTAGCGCGCAGCATCCGCCCAGGGACCGCGCAGCCGTCCCGCGGGCACGTTCTCCTGCGCCCCGGCGTGCTCGCCGCCGATGATCTCGACGAGGTACCGGGGCGTCTTCTTCTGTTTAATGATCTCGATGATCCGGACGCGCTCAGATGGCGCGTAGTCGCGCACACGGTAGATCATCTCATCGCCGATCCCCGGCATTTACATCACCTTCGCTTCCTCACACAGGCTGGGCCAGTCTTGGCAGGGCGTAGCCTGAAGGCGATGACAGATGCAGCCACGAGCCTGGCGGTGCCGCGGTCTCCTGCTGCCAGCAGCGAGGGGCGGCGCCGGAACATGCAGGGCAATCGGCGCCGGGACACCAAGCCGGAGATGGCGCTGCGCTGCGCTGCGCGCTGCACGCGGCTGGGTTCCGGTATCGCTGTGACTACCGTATCGACTTGCCCGCTGGCCGGGTCCGGCCGGACATCGTCTTCACCCGCAAGCGTATCGCTGTGTTCGTCGACGGATGCTTCTGGCACTGCTGCCCCCTGCATGGTTCTCATCCGGCGGTGCATCAGGCCTACTGGTCGCCGAAGCTCGCCCGCAATGTCGAGCGAGACACCCGGAACACCCAGCTTCTGGAAGATGCTGGCTGGACCGTGCTCCGCATCTGGGAGCACGTCAGTACAGAGGACGGGTTCAGTCTGGTTGCTGCGGCAGCTGGGCGTGGGGAGGCCCACGCCTTGCTGGTGCAGCCGCACGCGTAAGCGGCCATCTGCCGACGGCGTGCATGGCAGGCCTGGCACGACAGCCTGCTAGCGAAGTGATGCGATAAGAGATCCTCCCGATCTCGATCACAGCGCTGCGGTGCGCTCATCTCCCTGCTGTCCCGGAATCCAGAATGAGCTTGAGCACGCGCCGGGGGTCCCGGTCGAGGGTGAAAGCGTCAACAAAGACCATGCCATCAAGGCCGCTCTGGGAATCCTTGATTTCGCGCATTGCCGCAGAGAGACGTGGAGCGATGAAGTTCTCCTCGGAGGCTTCGAACGGGTGGCGTACGATCACGGCAAACGAGCCTTCGCTCGGTCTGTCGTAGCGTGCGGCCGGGACGGCGGACTTGATTGGCGTGGCGTCGTAGGCTCGGGCCCAACGCTTGATGGCTGCGGTTTCTGCGTTGATGTCCGGGGTTAAGGGTTTTCCTCGCAGGAGCCGGAACAAGTCTCTGGCGAGGCGCCAGTCGAGCAGGGCGTGATAGGACATGTTGCCGTAGTCGCGAAGACACCGGTAGCAGGACGAGTCACAGGTATCTGCGTGTGACGGGGTTTCCAGATCGGCTAGGTATCTTTCGACTGCTCTGAGGAATTCGGGGAGGAAGTCCGGTGAGCCGAGGCGTGTGCTGAATCCGGCGCCGTTCTCGAGAGTGTCGGCGAGAAATGCGTACGTGGCCGGTTCGGTTCCGGTCATGCCTGAATAGATGCCGGCGTTGA
>JAKVJE010000044.1 GCA_022487185.1 Microbacteriaceae bacterium | reverse complement strand
AGGCATCCGCCCGCTGGGCCGCGGTCGTCGTGATGCTGCTGCTCCCGGCCCCGTAGGAGACGGTGGCATCCGACTGGAGTTTCATCCCCTGATCGAGCCGGTTCTGGAAGACCCGTGCCACCTTGGGCATATCCTCAGTCGATCCGGCCTCTTTCTGCACAATCGAGGCAAGTGTGAGCACCGTCGGCGCATTCTCCCAGCTCACTCCGGCCTGAGTCAGAGCGGTCCGGGTGCGCTGCACCATGGTCGTGAGCACCTGTGTGGCGGTTACCCCCGGCTTGAACTGGTAGGTGGCGGGGAAGAGATAGCCCTCCAGAGAGGGAGCGGAGGCAGACAGTCCAAAGTCGGTGACCTTTGCCGCGGTCTCCTTCAGCGTGTTCAGCCGAAGACCAGTCCGGGCTGCGACGCGGGCGAGCACCTGTGCCTCGGTGAATCCCTCAGGGATGACCACGGTGGCACTGACGATGTTGTTCTTGTCCTTGAGCACGTTCAGGGCCCGAGCTGCCGACATCTTGTGCCGCAGCTTGTAGGCCCCTGGCATAAAGACCGGGGATGGAGAAGTCTGGTTTGAAGCGTCGAGGAAAGGCCGGTAACTCTTGATGATGTGGGCCTTGACCAGATTGCTGGCGATGGTGCTTCCAGTGTCCCCCTCGGTGATGGTGAAGAGCACGCTGCCGGTGCCCGCCCCCTGGTAATCATCGGACTGCGTGAGCGAGCTGATCATGCCGCGTGCGAAGAACAGGCCGCTGAGGATGAGGGCGAGGGCAATGGCGATGCTGACGACGGCGACGATCCATCCGCGGCGCCGTGGATGCTTCCCCTCCGGCTCCTCCTGCTCCTCCGGGTCGCTGTCGAGAGAGGGATCGGCGTCACGGACATCCAGCGCGGCGAGGGGCTCCCTCCACAGGGCAAGCTCGTCGGCTGGTCCTGCCGGAGGCTGGCCCTGGGACCCTTCCGCTTCGTTCGCGAAGTCCCCGGGGATTTGCTGCGACGGGTTCGAGACGCCGGGCTCCTGTGGCAGCGGCTCGGTCTCTGTCTGGGCCCCGGATGCCGGGACGGTCTGGGCCACGGCGGCGGACGCACTCGGATCCTCGGAAGCCTCCGGTTCTCTCGGTGCCGGGATTCCGGGGAACGCCTCGTTCGGGTGCCGGCGCTCCCACTCTCGGCGGGCCCGACGGGTGGCGAACTGCTGGGCCAGTGGCTCGATTCCCCCGTCCGGGGTGGAGTTCGGGTGGGTTGGGAACTGCGGCTCAGACATCCGTGTAGGCCTCGATCGGGGTACCCGCTGGGGCGCCGGTTCGTTGTTCGACTTCTAGGGCCGACTGGAGGATGGCGACGGCGGCCGCCTGGTCGATGACCTGTCGGCTGCGGGCCCGCTTGCGTCCGCTGGGCCGGAGCTGCTGGGCGGCGATGTTCGTGGTGAACCGCTCATCCTGCAGGAACACCGGGAGCCCGGTATGCGTGGAGATGCGTCGGGCGCAGTCGAGTGCGTCCTCGGTCGAGAGCGTGCGCTCCCCCCGCAGGTTCAACGGCAACCCCACATAGATGCGTTCGCACTCGTACTCTCGGGCGAGCGCGGCGATCCGGGCCCCGAGCTCATCGAGATCGGTGGAGGCGGACCGCTGGACGGTCTCAATGGGATACGCAAGAGTCGCTTCGCTGTCGCAGCAGGCGATCCCGACGCGCGCCCGGCCGATATCGACCCCGAGCCTGGCTGCCATCAGGCGAGTGCTGCCTCGATGGCGGCCAGGGCCTCGGGAATCGCAGTGGGATTCGTGCCCCCACCCTGCGCGAACTCCGGGCGTCCGCCGCCGCCGCCACCCAGCGTCTTGGCGGCCACAGAGACGAGGGCTCCCGCCTTGGTCCCCTTCGCGACGGCATCGTCCGACGCCGCGACGACCACCTGGGGCTTCCCTCCGATGACCGAGAGCAGTGCGATGACATTAGCGCCGGCGCCGAGGGCCGCACGAACCGACTCCGCGAGGGAGCGGAGCGCATCCGCATCCGGAATTCCGTCGACGGCCTCAGCCACGAGGGTGAGATCGCCGTGCGTGCTGGCTTTGGCCGTGAGCTGCGGAACCTGGGCCTGCAGCTGCGCGCGGGTCAAGTCTGCAATGCGATGCTGCGCCTTCTGCAGTGACGCAACCAGGCTGTCGACCCGTTGCCGAACCGAGGCTGGGTCGGTCTTGAGCGTTGCCGAGATCTCGCGCAGAACGGTGCGCTGCGCGGTGAGCTCGTTGAGCGCATGGAGACCCACGAACGCCTCGACCCGGCGCGCACCCGATCCGACGGAGGATTCCCCGACCAGATCGATGGCCCCGATTTGCGAAGAGTGCGACACGTGTGTCCCGGCGCAGAGCTCCCGCGACCAGGGGGAGCCTATCTGCACAACGCGGACGACATTCCCGTATTTCTCTCCGAAGAGCGCCATGGCTCCCGACTTCCGGGCCTCCTCGAGCGGCATCTCCTGAACGGTTACCGGGAGATCGTTGCGCACGGCGGTGTTGGTAATGTCCTCAATCTCCTGAAGCACACCGCCCTCGACCCGCTGGTTCCAGGCGAAATCGAGACGCAGGTACCCCGGCCGGTTGAGCGAGCCGGACTGTGTGGCCGTCGGGCCGAGCAGCTGACGAAGGGCCGCGTGGACGAGGTGGGTGGCCGAGTGGGCCTGACAGGACTCGAGGCGATGCTCAGCGTCGACGGCCGCAGTGAGCTGGTCCCCCACTGCAACGCTGCCGGCTTCGACATGCGCGTGATGACTGATGAGCCCCTTGACCGGCTTCTGCACGTCCGTGACCCGCAGTGTGGCGTTCGGGCCGCGCAGGGCGCCGATATCGGCGACCTGCCCGCCGCCCTCGGCATAGAAGGCGGTGGCATCGAGGATGACCTCAACATCTTGTCCGCTCTCGGCCGCGGGAACGGACTGACCATTCCTGATGAGCCCGAGCACGGCTCCGGTCGAGGTTAGGCTGTCGTAGCCCAGGAAGGACGTCTCTCCCGCGTCGCGGAACTGGGCGTAGACCGCCAGGGCGGTCTGCCCGGTCTTCTTGGATTTCGCATCCGCCTTGGCACGGTTGCGCTGTTCGGCCATCAGCTCGTCGAAGACGGTGCGGTCGACCTTGAGTCCGGCCTCTTCGGCGATCTCCTGGGTGAGATCGATGGGGAAACCATAGGTGTCGTGCAGTGTGAAGGCGGTGCTGCCCGGCAGGGAGGTCGCATGGGCGGTGCGGGCCCGGTCGATGGCGAGGTCTAGGATCGTGGTGCCATCACTCAGGGTGCGCAGGAACGAGTCTTCCTCGGCGTAGGCGATCTGCGAGATGCGCTCGAAATTGGCGTCCAGCTCGGGGTACGACGAGCGCATGGCCCGGTAGGACTCGGGCAGGAGGTCCGGCAGGATGGGGTCCTGCACTCCCAGGAGCCGCATGGCGCGCACGGTGCGGCGGATGAGCCGGCGGGTCACATATCCCCGGCCATCGTTACTGGGGGTCACGCCGTCCCCGATGAGCATCATGGCGCTGCGCACATGGTCGGCGACGATGCGGAGGCGCACGTCGGAGTCCCGGTGCTCGGTGCCCCCGTAGGAGACGCCCGCCAGCTCTGCTGCACGATCGAGGACAGGGCGAACCTGGTCGATCTCGTACATGTTTTCGACGCCCTGTTTGAGGAACGCGACGCGTTCAAGCCCCATCCCAGTGTCGATGTTCTTGTGCGGCAGCTCCCCGACGATGTCGAATTCTGTTTTGGAGCGCACGTTGTCGATCTGGTACTGCATGAACACGAGGTTCCAGATCTCGATGAACCGCGTGTCATCCACTTCCGGGCCGCCTTCGGCCCCGTAGGCGGGACCGCGGTCGTAGTAGATCTCGGAGCAGGGACCGGCTGGTCCGGGCTGCCCGGTGGACCAGTAGTTGTCCTCGGCATCGAACCGCTGAATGCGCTCTTCGGGAAGCCCGGCGATCTTGCGCCACAGATCGTGCGCCTCGTCGTCATCTTTGTACACGGTGACCCAGAGCCGGTTCGGGTCGAAGCCGTATCCGCCGTCCTGCTCAGAGCTGGTCAACAGCTCCCAGGCGTATTCGATCGCTCCCTCTTTGAAATAGTCTCCGAACGACCAGTTCCCGAGCATCTGGAAGAAGGTGCCGTGTCGGGCGGTCTTGCCCACTTCCTCGATGTCATTGGTGCGGATGCACTTCTGGCAATCTGCGGCGCGGGGGTAGGGCGCCGGAACCGTGCCCGTGAGATACGGGATAAACGGCACCATTCCGGCGACGGTGAAGAGCAGAGACGGGTCGTCGGAGATGAGAGAGGCGGAGGGAACGATCGTGTGCCCGCGCTTGGCGAAGAAGTCGAGCCAGCGCTGGCGGATATCAGCTGATTGCATAGGTGTAGATCAGGACTCGCTCAGCAGGTCGTTCTTCAGATCGCCGAGGGCGCCCTGAATCTCCGCGGTGCGCTCCTGGAATCCTGCGGAGAACGCGTCCTTGGCGTCGCTGATGCGCTCCTGGGCGGATGCGAGCAGGGACTTGCCCTGATCGGTCTGAGACAGGTAGTGGGCGGCGGCGAAACCCGCCACCAGCCCGAGCGTGAAGGCAAATAGTTTCTTCATGAGCGGTTACTTCCTCTTCCGAGTGGAGCGGCGCAGCGACGTGGCGAGCCCGGCGATCTTGGCCAGGGGCGAGGCGAGTGCGCCGGTGAAGGTCTCGACCACACCCGAGACGTTTTCGGTAATGGATTCGACGTGTCCGGTGATCTTGTCGACGCGGGCGAGCTGCCCGTTGGCCTCTTTCACCGTGGTGGTGGTTTCGTCGAGGAGCGGTGCGACGTTATCCGTGAGATCGTGCACCGTGGTCCGGAGCTCGTCGAGCAGCTTGCCCAGCTTGAACAGCGGGACGGCGAGCAGCACAACGAGCAGGAGGAAGACCCCCGCGGCAATCAGCCCTGCGATATCTCCACCGGTCATGTCTTCCTCCTTGCTCGTTCTGCGGTTCTGGACGTCCGTCCGCTAGCGGGCGGCGTAGTACTCGACGACCAGCTGCACGTCGCAGGTCACCGGGATCTCGTCACGCTTGGGGCGACGGTCCAGCTTGGCCTCTAGCTTATCGAGTGCGACGTCGAGGTAGCCGGGAACATCGGGAAGAACTTCGGCGTGGCCACCGGAGGCCGCCACCTGGAAGGGCTCCAGTTTCTCACTCTTCGTCTTGACACCGATGACCTGTCCGGGCTGTACCTGGAACGAGGGACGGTCGACGATCTGCCCGTTGACCAGAATGTGGCGGTGCACGACGAACTGCCGCGCCTGAGCCATGGTCCGGGCGAAGCCGGCGCGGAGCACCAGGGCGTCCAGGCGCATTTCGAGGAGCTCGACCAGGTTGGCACCGGTCATGCCCTCGGCCTTCTGCGCGCGGTCGAACGTGCGGCGGAGCTGCTTTTCGCGGATGCCGTACTGGGCGCGCAGACGCTGCTTCTCGCGCAGACGCACGGCGTAGTCCGAGTCGCTGCGGCGCTTGGTGCGGCCGTGCTCACCAGGCTGGTAGGGGCGGTTTTCCATGATGCGGGCGGCCTTCGGCGTCAGGGGGATCCCCAAGGCGCGGGAAAGACGGGTCTTACTGTGCGTACGCGACTTTGCAGCCACTGCAATTCCTCTCGATTACTGTTCCAATTACCACTGCTGACGGATATGCCGTCACGCCGGGAACCGCTCGGCTACAGAACGTCCCATCAGCGAAAACTCGGGCAGCCGCTCCCGGAATCCGCATAGGCAAGCATTTATGGTATCACGCGGAGGACGGTTTCCCTCCGTCGGAGGCGGGCGAGTCCGGAGCCGGAGCCTCGGCCTGTTCGCCGTGCACAATGGCGCGCAGCTGCGCGATGCGCGGCGAGATTCTCCCCTCGTATCCCCGCTGGGTGGGCACATAGTAGCGGGCCTCCCGGTTGCGGTCGGGCAGGTACTGCTGGGTGAGCACTCCGTGTGGCGCGTCATGGGGATAGCGATACCCCACACCGTGCCCCAGCGCCGCCGCTCCCCGGTAGTGCGCGTCTCGGAGATGCGGTGGCACCGGTCCGGTTCTCCCGGCCCGGACATCCCCCAGGGCAGCATCGATCGCCAGATAGGAGGCGTTCGATTTCGGGGCCGTCGCCAGGTAGACCGTTGCCTCCGCGAGCGGAATTCTCCCCTCGGGCATCCCGATGAGCTGTACGGCCTGCGCCGCCGCGGTCGCGACCGCAAGCCCATTGGGGTCGGCCATGCCAATGTCTTCGGATGCAGAGACGATCAGTCGCCGGGCGATGAACCGGGGATCCTCTCCCCCTTCGATCATGCGGGCCAGATAGTGGAGCGCGGCATCCGGATCCGAGCCCCGGACGGACTTGATGAAGGCGCTGATCACGTCGTAGTGCTGGTCCCCGTTGCGGTCATAGGCGATCAGGGCCCGGTCGGCGGCCGTCGAAACCGCCTCAGCCGTGATGATCGGGAGGGCCTGATCGTCGGGCGCCGCAGCCTCGGCCGGTGCAGGCGGATCTGTCGCTGCCTCCGGCTTCTCCCTCGGCGAATCGAGAGGGGTAAATGGGACCGCGGCACTGGCGATGGCGGCCGAGGCCTCGAGGAGCGTCAGCGCCCTCCTGGCGTCGCCAGCGGCGAGAGCCACGAGCTGATCAGCGGCTTCATCCGAGAGCCTGACCGTTCCCCGCAGCCCCCGGTCGTCGGAGACGGCCCGCTGCAGAAGGGTCCGCAGGGCCGCCTCGGGGAGCGGCTGCAGGCGCAACACCAGCGACCGGCTCTGCAACGGGGTGATCACTGAGAACGAGGGGTTCTCGGTGGTAGCCGCAATGAGGATGACGAGGCCGTCCTCCACTGCGGGGAGAAGGGAGTCCTGCTGGGCCTTCGAGAACCGGTGGATCTCATCCAGGAACAGGACGGTGCGGCGACCATACAGGTCCCGGGCGGTCTGAGCCCGGTCGAAGACCGCGCGCACGTCTTTGACCCCCGCGGTCACGGCCGAGAGCTCGACAAACTCGTGCCCGCCCGACGCCGCGACCACATGGGCGAGTGTGGTCTTGCCGGTCCCCGGAGGGCCGAACAGGATGACCGAGGCCGGCGCGGACGGGGAGGAGGCATCCGGATGGCAGAGCAGCCACAGCGGCGTCCCCGGCGCGGTGATCGATTCCTGACCGACCATGTCCTCCAGCGCCGCCGGACGCATCCGAGCCGCGAGGGGTCTCGGAGAGCCGGGTGCGCGCAGACCTTCCATATCTCTCAGGGTACCGCCGGGTGGGAACGAGAGCGGGTGCCGTGCATCCGCCCTGGTGTCCGTACAATGGAAAGAACGAACAAAGGCGGTTTCAGGTGAGCGAGCAGAGCAACGCATACGGTCGGGTCGACGAGCAGGGGAATGTGTACGTCACGACCAGCGCGGGTGAGCGGATGGTTGGGCAGTACCCCGATTCGACTCCGGAGGAGGCACTGGCCTTTTTCGTACGCAAATTCGATGACTTCGATGCCTCCGTGCGGCTTCTGGAGCAGCGGGTGCGCAGCGGCGCCCCGGCGAAGTCTCTTTCGGCCGCGCTGACCAAGTTGCAGCAGGAGCTTCCCACGCTGGCAGCGGTCGGTGATCTGGATGGGCTGGCCAAGCGGCTGGAACGGCTGCAGGAGCAGGTCGCCTCCACCGTGCAGGAGCAGCATGCCGCAGATGCAGCTGCTGTCGAGAAGGCGGTGGCAGAGCGTACCCGGATCGTCGAGGAGATGGAGCAGCTCGCGTCCAAGGCCCCGGCACAGGTGCGGTGGAAGGACAACCTGGACCGGCAGATCTTCGCTCGCTGGCAGGCCCATCAGAAGAGCGCCCCGCGTCTCCCCAAGGCCACCGCCGATGCTCTGTGGAAGCGACTGCGGGATGCCCGGAAGACCGTCGAGGCGAACCGGCGCCAGTTCTTCGCAGGCCAGGATGAGGCGCATCGAGAGGCCCGGAGCCATAAGGAGCAGATCATCGCGGAGGCACTCAAGCTCGCCGATCGGCGCGAGCCGGCGGTGCGCGAGTACCGCGACCTCCTCGACCGCTGGAAGGCTGCAGGGCGGGCCGGGTCGAAGACCGACGACCAGCTCTGGGCCCGGTTCAAGGCAGCCGGTGACGCGATCTTTGCCAAGAAGCACGAGCAGGATGCGGTTGTGCACGCGGAGGAGCGCGAGAACCTGACCAAAAAGCAGGCGCTGCTCGAGCGGGCCGAGGCCTTGCTTCCCGTGACGGATGCCAAGGCGGCGCGTTCCGCACTCCGCCACATCGAGGAAGAGTGGGACGGGATCGGCCGCGTTCCCCGGGAGAGCATGCGCTCGGTGGAGCAACGCTTACAGGTCGTTGAGGATGCGGTGCGCAGTGTCGAGCAGCGGGCCTGGGACGCCGTGGCCGATCCGCACCGGCAGCGGGCCGAAGGCCTGGCCGGGCAGCTCGAGGAGGCTATCACCGAGCTGGAGGCGAAGGCTCAGGCGGCACAGGAAGCCGGCGATGCCGAGGTGGCGAAGTCATTGCAGGATGAGGCGGCCACCAAGCGGAGTTGGCTCGCGGTCCTGCAGAAGTAGCTTCGGGGCTCGGCCCGCAGGGATATCTCTCCGCGGACCGAGCCGTATCCGCCGTCCACCGGCGCGATCGGGGTGTTGCCGAGTCCGTTCGGCGCTGTCAGTGTGAGCAGATGCCTGACCTGTTCTGCGCTCCGTGTCCACAGATCATTCATCGGGACCGTTTCCCCCGAACCGAACGATTTATCCTCCTCCAGGAGGGGGTGCTGAGACCCTGTGGACGGCATTTTCGTGCGGCCGGGGTGCCCGAGTGCTCGGAGCTCCGGGCAACGGTGCTGCGTCTCGACCTCCCCAAGGCGCTGGGAGTACGGGGACGCACCGCAGCATGGGTCTGGTGGGGCGGGGATCCTCCGGCCTGGCCGCCGGAGCTCTTCGTCCGAGTGAACGGGTTCAACGCACTCCCCCTCAGATGGCGGGGTCTTGGAATCGGGGTGCTTCCACGCGAGCAACCGGGCGACGTGGTGGTCTGCGCCGGGCTGCGGCTCACCTCCCCAGAGCGGACTGTCCGGGATATCGCAATCCGGGCAGACGCGAGGTGAGCCCGCTTACTCGCTGACCCGGTACACGTCGTAGACCGCGTCGATACGGCGCACGGCGTTCAGAAGCCGGTCGAGATGGACGGTGTCCCCCATCTCGAACACGAACCGCGAAATGGCGAGTCGGTCTTCCGAGGTCGACACAGTGGCGGTCAGGATATTCACGTGGTGCTCCGAGAGCACCCGGGTGACGTCGGAGAGCAGGCCGGAGCGATCGAGTGCTTCGACCTGGATATGCACCAGGAACACACTGGTGTTCGTCGGAGCCCAGGAGACGTCGATGATGCGATCGGACTGTTTGAGGAGCTCTTTGACATTGTGGCACTGGCGCTGGTGCACCGAGACTCCCTGACCGTGGGTGATGAATCCCACGATGTCGTCACCGGGAACCGGCGTACAACATTTGGCCAGTTTGACGAGCATGTCGCCCTGTCCTTTGACGAGCACGCCGGAATCCGATTTCTTGGTGCGCTCGGGCAGAAGATGCCGGTGCCCGCTCAGCACCGCCCGATCTTCGTCCTCTTCGGGGACCTCCATGCCCTCGACCGTGAGCGTCAGTTTTTCGATGACCGACTGGGTCGAGACGTGGCCCTCCCCCAGCGCCGCGTAGAGCTTGTCGACGGTGTCGTAGTTGAGCCCCGCGGCGACCTCACTGAGCACCTCGTGATCGATGATGTCGTGCACATTGAGCTTGTGCTTTCTCAGCGCCCGCTGGAGCGCGTCGCGCCCCTGCTCGATTGCCTCTTCGCGTCGCTCCTTGGTGAACCACTGTTTGATCTTCGAGCGGGCCCGCGGGCTCTTGACGAAGCTGAGCCAGTCTTTGCTGGGACCGGCATCGGCCGATTTGGAGGTGAGGATTTCGACGGAGTCACCGCTGTGCAACTCGGTTTCAAGGGGTACCAGCCGACCGTTGAGCTTTGCCCCCATGGTGCGGTGCCCCACCTCGGTGTGCACCGCGTAGGCGAAGTCGACGGGAGTCGAGCCCTGGGGCAGCCCGATCACCTTGCCCTGGGGAGTGAAGACATAGACCGAATTGGCCCCGATCTCGAACCGCAAGGAATCGAGGAATTCTCGAGAATCCTTGGTGTCCGACTGCCAGTCTGAGAGATTCTTGAGCCAGACGAGATCCTCTTGGGAACGCGGACCAGAGGGCGCCCGGCCGGTGACGGTCTTGCCCATGTCGGCCTTGTACTTCCAGTGCGCGGCGATGCCATATTCAGCCCGCTTGTGCATCTCCTCGGTGCGAATCTGGATTTCGACTGGGCGGCCCTCAGGGCCGATGACGGTCGTGTGGAGCGACTGATAGAGATTGTATTTGGGCATCGCGATGTAGTCCTTGAACCGGCCGGGGACCGGTTTCCACCTGGCGTGGACCGCGCCAAGCACCGCGTAGCATTCCCGGATCGTGTTGACGATGACCCGGATACCCACCAGATCATAGATCTCGTCGAACTCGCGACCCCTGACGACCATCTTCTGGTACACCGAGTAGTACTCCTTGGGGCGCCCGGAGACCCGTCCCTTGATCCGTTCGGCGCGCATATCCTCGGTGAGGATCCCCACGACCTTGTCGATGTACTCCTGGCGCTTCAGCTGGCGCTCCCGAACGAGCCGGGCGATCTCCTCGTAGACCTTCGGATAGAGCACGGCGAACGAGCGGTCCTCAAGCTCGTGCTGGATGGCGCTGATGCCCAGACGATTGGCCAGTGGAGCGTAGATCTCAAGTGTCTCCTGGGCCTTCCGGGTCGCCTTTTCCGCGGGAACGTACTGCCAGGTGCGGGCGTTGTGCAGCCGATCGGCAAGCTTGATGACCAGGACACGAATGTCCTTCGACATCGCCACGACCATCTTTCGAACCGTCTCGGCCTGCGCGGAGTCCCCGTATTTGACTTTGTCCAGCTTGGTGACGCCATCCACCAGCATGGCGATTTCCTCACCGAAGTCCTCGGTAAGCTGGGCCAGGGAATAATCGGTGTCTTCGACCGTGTCATGGAGCAGGGCGGCGGCCAGCGTGGTCGTCCCGATCCCCAGGTCGGCGAGAATCTGGGCGACGGCCACCGGATGCGTGATGTAGGGCTCACCACTGTGCCGGAGCTGCCCCTCATGGGCGTGCTCCGCGACCTGGAACGCGCGGTTGAGCAGCGGGATGTCGGCCCGGGAAGAGTTCTTCCGAGCGGTCCGGACGAGCTCGTCGAAGGCGTACCGGTACGTGGGCGCGGAAGACAGAGGCTTCGGGGAAAAGAACCGGGGCAGACGCACATGCTTGCCGGTACCTCCGCTGGTATCTGCCATCAGTGCTCCTTCCCCCTCAGATCAACGTCCCGCAGGCTCGAGCGCTTCCCTCTCCCGGTATACCAGGGCCGTGTGATCCCGGATGCCCTTCTCATGCATCCGGAGCACCGCATAGAGCGGGGAGGCCAGGAACACACTCGAATAGGCACCGACGAAGATCCCCACGAAGAGGGCCACCGAGATGTCCTCAAGGGTACTCGCCCCCAGCAGAGCAGACCCGATGAACAGAATCGACCCCACGGGCAGCAGCGCCACCACGGAGGTGTTGACCGACCGGATCAGGGTCTGGTTGACCGCAAGATTGACGAGCTCCCCAAAGGTGCGCCTGCGTTGCTCGGCGAAGCCAGCGGTGTTCTCGCGGATCTTGTCGAACACCACGACGGTGTCGTAGAGCGAGTAGCCGAGGATGGTCAGCAGACCGATCACAGCGGCAGGAGTGATCTCGATCCCGAACACGCCGTAGAACCCGGCGGTGATGATGAGATCGTGAATAAGCGCGAGGATGGCCGCCAGCGACATCTTCCAGGTGCGGAAGTACAGCGACATACCGAGCATCGCCAGCAGTAGGAAGATGATCAGGCCCTTGACGGCCGAAGAAGTGATGTCCTCTCCCCAGGTGGCGTTGATGAAGCTGGCGCTCACGTGAGACTTGGACACGTCGAAGGCCTTGGCCAGGGCAGTGACGACTTTGCTGTTCTGCGACTCGGTGGTCTTGAAGGTTTGGACGCGCAGCTCATCTGCCCCGACA
>JAKVJE010000043.1 GCA_022487185.1 Microbacteriaceae bacterium | reverse complement strand
TTACCTCTGGGAGCTCTCAGGGCGTCAACCTGTTGATGAGTATGGTGCTCTCGGCCGGAGACGAGATTCTCATCCCCAATCCCGGTTACACCATCTTCACGATGATTCCCCATCTTATGCAGGTCCGTCCCGTCGGCTACGAACTGCGTCCGGAGCTCGGGTTTGACCCCGACTTCGAACAGCTTGAGGCGCTCGTCACCGAGCACACTCGGGCCCTGCTCATCAATTCGCCGTCCAACCCTCTGGGATCGGTTTTCTCCCCGGAGGTGGTGCGTCGACTGGTGGAGTTTGCCCAGCGCCACGACCTCTGGGTCATCTCCGACGAGTGCTATGAGGCGTTCACCTACGATTCGGGATATGTCTCGCCCCTCGCGTTCGACACCGATCAGCGGGTCATCAGCAGCCATACGCTGTCGAAGACCTATGGCCTCACCGGTGCCCGCATCGGCTGGGTGATCGTTCCCGAAGATCTGGCTCCCCGCATCGCTTCCGCCCAGGAGTGTTCGGTTTCGTGTGTGAACACCCCGGCGCAGTACGCGGCATTGGCTGCGCTGACCGGTCCGCAGGATGAGGTCGGCCAGTGGGCTGCGGAGTATCGGGAGACGGCGCGCCAGGCGTGTGCGCTCCTGGACCGTCAGGGTATTTCCTACCTTGAGCCCCAGGGCGCGTTCTACCTCTGGGTCGATATGTCCTTTGCGACGGAGGGGCACGTCCACGATTGGGCGCTCCGTTTCCTCGACGAACAGCGGGTTGCAGTGGCCCCCGGAGATGCCTTCGGTACTCAAGGCGAGGGCTGGATCCGGCTCTGCCTGGCCGTTCGGCGGGAACACGTGCTGACCGGGATCTCCCGGCTGCCGAGGCCCGTCGAGGTCACTGCTCCGCTCTCGGCCTCGGTCGAGATCGCATAGTGCCCGGCCGCTCCGCGCCTGCGCTACCGTAGCAGGGGCGCACAGGCGCGGAGAGGAGGCGGCGATGACTCAGGGCACCCCCAGTCGGGATTCGCTCATCGCACCGGCGTCGACCCCGTTGTCGAGGATCCGGAATTTCAGCATCATCGCCCATATCGATCATGGGAAATCGACGCTGGCGGATCGGATGCTGCAGGCGACCGGCATCGTCGCCGCTCGGGACATGCGGGCCCAGTACCTGGACCGGATGGATATCGAGCGAGAGCGCGGGATCACCATCAAGAGTCAGGCCGTGCGGATGCCGTGGACGGTGGCTGACGAGCCGTATGCGCTGAATATGATCGACACCCCCGGACACGTGGACTTCAACTATGAGGTCTCGCGGTCCCTGGCGGCCTGCGAGGGAGCGGTGCTGCTGGTCGATGCCGCTCAGGGAATCCAGGCCCAGACCCTGTCGAACCTCTACCTGGCGTTGGAGGGCGATCTGACGATCATTCCGGTGCTGAACAAGATCGACCTTCCCGCCGCAGACCCGGATCGGTATGCCGCCGAGTTGGCGGATCTCATCGGCTGCGACCCCTCGGATGTGCTCCGGGTGTCTGGGAAAACCGGTGCCGGGGTGCCGGAGCTGCTCGATCGGATCGTCGCCGAGGTCCCGCCGCCGACCGGAGACCTGACCGCCCCGCCTCGGGCGCTGATCTTCGATTCGGTCTATGACGCCTACCGCGGTGTCGTGACCTACATCCGCACCGTCGATGGCGTGTTCCGGGCCCGAGACCGTGTCCGCATGATGCGGACGGGCATGCAGCATGAGATTCTCGAAATCGGGGTCTCCTCCCCGGAGCCCTCGCCGGCCTCTGGCCTCGGCCCCGGAGAGGTGGGGTACATCATCACCGGGGTCAAGGATGTGCGGCATTCGAAGGTCGGGGACACGATCACTGACCTGTCTGCGCCGGCATCCACACCGCTTCCGGGCTATGAGGACCCCAAGCCGATGGTGTTCTCTGGGCTCTATCCGATCGATTCCGCGCAGTATCCCGATCTGCGGGACGCCCTGGACAAGCTGAAGCTGTCGGATGCGGCGCTGGTCTACGAGCCGGAGACATCCGTCGCCTTGGGGTTCGGGTTCCGCTGCGGGTTCCTGGGATTGCTGCACCTGGAGATCGTCACCGAGCGGCTGGAGCGGGAGTTCGGCCTGGATCTCATCGCCACGGCTCCCGCGGTGAGCTACCACGTGCGTGCCGAAGACGGGACCGTCACCGAGGTGACCAATCCATCGGAATTCCCGGAGGGGAAGATCGACTGGGTGTCGGAGCCCGTGGTGGATGCGACGGTGATCACCCCGAAAGAATTTGTCGGACCGGTGATGGAGCTCTGTCAGCAGCGCCGGGGCACCATGCAGAACATGACCTATCTCAGCGAGACGCGCGTGGAACTGCACTACCGGCTGCCGCTGGCCGAGATCGTCTTCGACTTCTTCGACCAGCTCAAGTCCCGGACCAAGGGGTACGCATCGCTGGACTACGAGCCGGCCGGGGAACAGCATGCGGATCTGGTGAAGGTTGATATTTTGCTGCAGGGGGAGCCGGTGGACGCCTTCAGCGCGATCGTGCATCGTGATCAGGCCTATTCCTACGGCGTCCGGATGACCGCGAAGCTGAAGAAGCTCATCCCCCGACAGCTCTTCGAAGTGCCGGTCCAGGCTGCCATTGGCGCCCGCATCATCGCCCGGGAGTCGATCCGAGCGCTGCGGAAAGACGTGCTCGCCAAGTGCTACGGCGGCGATATCACGCGAAAACGCAAACTGCTCGAGAAGCAGAAGGCGGGGAAACGCCGCATGAAGACGATCGGGCGAGTCGAGGTTCCGCAGGAGGCGTTCATCGCCGCCCTCTCGACCGGCGAAGACGATCGCTGATGCCGCACCCAGATCCCGAGGGGGAGCCGGCGCCGAGGAATGGCGTTGTGCCCGGGGGACGCACCCCGGAGCACTTCGGAGTGTACGTGCATGTCCCGTTCTGCTCCGTGCGCTGCGGCTACTGCGACTTCAATACGTACACCGCGTCGCAGTTGCGCGGATTCTCTCAGACGGAGTTTGCGGACACCGCCATCTCCGAGGTGCGGTTCGCCCGAGATACGCTGGCCGCATCGCATGCGGTCCCTCGGCGGGTCGAGACGGTGTTTTTCGGCGGGGGGACTCCCACCCGCCTTCCCGCCGCAGACCTGGTCCGCATCCTCGGGTCGATCCGCGAGACCTGGGGCCTGGCCCCCGGCGCCGAGGTGACGGTCGAGGCGAACCCGGATTCGATCGATGCCCAGGGGCTGCGCGAACTGGCCGCCGGGGGAGTGACCCGTATGTCGTTCGGGATGCAGTCTGCGGTTCCGGAGGTGCTCCGGACGCTGGATCGCACCCACGATCCGCGGCGCGTCCCGCTGGTCGTGCGGGCAGCCGGGGAGGCCGGGATGCAGGTGAGTGTGGATCTGATCTACGGGGCTCCGGGGGAGCGGATGGAGGACTGGGAGGAGACCGTGGAAGCCGCCTGTGCCCTGCATCCCGACCACGTGTCCGCCTATGCCCTGATCGTGGAGCCGGGGACAGCCCTCGCCCGCCGCATCCGCCGGGGGGAGCTGCCCAGCCCGGATGAGGACCTCGAGGCCGCGAAATATGAGTGGGCCGAGGCCCGATTCCTTCGGGAGGGGCTCCACTGGTACGAGACGAGCAACTGGTCTCGGGACGCCGAGACCCGTTCGCGTCACAACCTGAATTACTGGATGGGCGGGGACTGGTGGGGGATCGGCCCCGGGGCGCACAGCCATGTCTCTGGGGTTCGCTGGTGGAACGCCCGCCACCCCGCGGCCTGGGCCGGCCGGGTCCGTGCCGGAGAGAGCCCGGCGACGGGGAGAGAACGGCTGGATGCGCAGACCCGCTATGAGGAATGGGTGCTGCTGCGATCCCGGTTGAGCGAGGGACTCCCGCTCGCCGGATTGCATCCTCACGCGCTCGCGGCTCTGCCGGGACTCGTCTCGGCAGGGCTGGTACAGGCCGGTGCCGCGCAGCAGGGGCTCCTCGTCGAGACGTTGCGGGGGCGGCTGCTCGGGGACCTCGTCGTGGATCGTCTCCTCTCCGACCAAGAAATCCAAGGCTATAATTAGCACTCAGGTTCAGGGAGTGCTAGATCGAGGGGGTGCGAGGTGTCCGCAGACCGGAAGCTACGTGTCCTCAAGGCGATCGTTGAGGACTACATCTCGACCCAGGAGCCGGTGGGGTCCAAGGGACTGGTCGAGCGGCACCACTTCGATGTGTCCGCCGCCACCATCCGGAATGATATGGCGGCTCTGGAAGACGAAGAACTGATCTCGGCGCCGCATACCTCGGCCGGCCGCATCCCCACGGAGAAGGGCTACCGGCTGTTCGTGGACAGCCTCCACCGGTTCCATGACCTCTCGGAGCCCCAGCGGCGCGCCATCGAACGGTTCTTGAGCACCGCAGAGGATCTCGACGGCATGCTCGAGGGGACGGTGCGTGTCCTGGCTCAGCTCACCAATCAGCTGGCGGTCGTGCAGTACCCGACGCTCGGGCCCCAGCGGATGCGATACATCGGCATTCTCCCGGCGGCCAGGGATCGTCTGCTCGTCATCCTGGTCACCGACCGTGGCCGTGTGCAGCAGCAGATGGCAGAGATCCCCGAGGCGGTGATCCCCAGGGTTGATGATGCGATGCTCGATCGGGTGCGTCAGGCCCTGCTGGAGCGGCTGAGGGGGGCGCGTCTCTCGGAGTTCCCCGCCAGATCGGTCGCCCTCCTCGATCAGCTCGCCCCCGCGGACCGGGCGGTGGCCTCCGCCGTCCTCGACACGCTCGGGCAGCAGGTGGATGAGCATCGGTCGTCCCGCCTCCTGGTGGCCGGGGCCGGCAACCTCCTGCGGACGGATGCGGCGGCCGGTGCCTCTCTGGCCAGTGTCCTCGATGCACTGGAGGAGCAGGTGACCCTGCTTCGGCTGATGGGGGAGCTGGCACACTCCGGCGGGCAGGTCGGCGTCAGCATCGGGCACGAGAACGACTCCACCATGCTCGACCATGCGACGGTGGTCGCGACCCCCTACGGTTCCCCTGAGACTCCGCTCGGCCGCCTCGGTATTGTGGGGCCGACCCGCATGGACTACCGCGCGAACATCTCAACCGTTCGCGCCGTCGCACGATACTTGAACACCTATTTGAGCTGACTCGTTCAGCAGAAGTGAGGAGGGCCCGCGCTCGTGGCCGAAACCCCGAACCATTACGAGGTCTTGGGTGTGTCCCAGGACGCATCGCCAGAGGAGATCAAGCACGCCTACCGCAAGCTGGCCCGGCGTCTCCACCCGGATGTCAATCCGTCCCCGGAGGCCGCCGAGCAGTTCAAGGCGGTGACGTACGCCTACGAGGTGCTCAGCGATCCGCAGAAGCGTGCGAACTACGATGCGGGGGGCTCGGAGCAGGCCGCGGCGGGCGGCGCCGATCCGTTCGGCTTCGGAGATATCTTCAACGCCTTCTTCGGCCAGGGGGGTGCCTCGCAGGGGCCCGCATCCCGGCAACAGGCTGGGGATGACCTGCTCGTCCACACCGAGATCACCCTGCAGGAGGCGGTCTTCGGGGTTGAGAAGTCGGTTGAGGTCTCCACCGCCCGGACCTGTGATACGTGTCATGGGACCGGGGCAGCCCCCGGAACCCATCCAGAGACCTGTGGAACCTGTCAGGGCTCCGGCTCGGTGCTCCAGCGGGTGCGCTCCCTGCTGGGGACGGTCTCCACGAGAACGGTCTGCCCGGACTGCCACGGGTACGGGACGATCATCCGCACTCCCTGCCGGGACTGCGGCGGCCAGGGGCGTGTGCGAGCCAAGGAACAGATCACCGTGCGCATCCCCGGCGGTGTCGATGACGGCATGCGCATCCAGATGAGCGGCCGCGGCCCGGTTGGTCCGGGCAACGGCCCCCGCGGCGACCTCTACGTGCAGGTTCGGGTCCAGCCGGATGAGGTCTTCCAGAGAGACGGCGACGATCTGCTGGCCACGGTGGAGGTCTCGATGGCGGATGCGGCCCTCGGGGCCACTGCGACGGTCGAGACCTTCGACGGGCCGAAAGACATCTCTATCGATCCCGGCACCCAGAGCGGTGACATCCATGTCGCCAAGGGGCTCGGTGCGGCCCGGCTTCGGGGTCGCGGGCGGGGAGATCTCCGTATCGCGTTCAGCGTGGTGACGCCTACAAAGCTGAATCAGGAGCAGCGCGAGCTCCTGGAGCGGTTCCGTGATGCCCGGGATCCCCATACCCCAGGTCTCATCCGCTTCCAGCAGGGACTGTTCGCCAAGCTGCGGGATCGCTTCTCCCGGAGCACAGGGTGAGCGGTTCTGGCCCTCTCTACTACTGTGAGCTGCCCGATGGGCTCGGGCCCGGGGAGACGCTCTCCCTGAGCGGGGCAGAGGGACACCATGCGGTCGATGTGCGGCGTCTCCGATCCGGAGAAGCGGTGGTCCTGGGTGACGGGGCCGGGAAGACCTGTCGCTGTCGCATCACCACCGCGGAGCGTGGAAGCCTGTCGGCGGAGATCGTAGAGATTCTGGAGGAGCCGGTCCCGCGCGTCCGGGTCACCCTGCAGCAGGCCCTCGCCAAGGGGGGCCGGGATGAGCTTGCGATTCAGGCCGCCACCGAGGCCGGTGTCTGGGCGGTGCGGCCCTGGCTAGCCCGACGCAGTATCTCCCGTTGGGAGGGACGCAAGATCGAGCGCGGGGCCGAACGCTGGTGCTCGGTGGTTCGGGAGGCGGCAAAGCAATCTCTGCGCTCGCGGATCCCGGAGGTGCTCCCGCTCTGTGCGGAGCCCAGCGGCCGTCTCCGTGAGGACGATGCCTCGCTGCGGCTCGTCCTCGATCCGGAGGCGGAAGAACGGCTGGGACAGCTCGCCCTGCCCGAAACCGGTGACATCACGATCCTGGTGGGCCCGGAGGGCGGTATTCCGGAGCAGGATCTGGTCTCTCTGTCCGAAGCGGGGGTGCGCAGGGTCCGGCTCGGGGAGACGGTCTTGCGGACCTCCACCGCCGGGGTCGCCGCACTGGCGATTCTGAATGCGAAGGCGGGCCTCTGGTGACCGGGGTGGCGGGCCGGTCCGACGCTAGGATGGGCACCATGAGCGAGGAACCGAGTATTTTCACCAAGATCGTCAACCGCGAGATCCCTGCGGACATCGTGGCCGAGACCGATGACCTCATTGCGTTTCGGGACATCCACCCGCAGGCTCCGGTGCATCTTCTGGTAGTTCCGAAGACTCAGCAGTATCACAACGTTGTCGAGCTGGCTGCGCGGAACCCAGCGCTGATGGCCTCGATGGTCGCGTTGGCTTCCCAGCTGGCCGATCGGTACTGCGGTGGGGAGTTCCGTCTGGTGTTCAACACCGGGGAGGCTGCCGGGCAGACGGTGTTCCATGTTCACGCCCATGTCCTGGGCGGCGGGCTCGACGAGGGATCCCTTGGCTGAGCTGGCCTCCGACTCTCCCGGAAACCCCGCCGTCGGTAGTGTGAGCAGCGAGGTGCGCATCCCCTTCGGCGGCCGCTCACCCGTTTCAATTCTGGGGGTGGCCGATCGGAATCTGGCCCAGTTGGAGCGCGCGTACCCGGATGTCCGGTTCCGGGTCGAGGCCGACGCGCTCCTTCTGAGAGGCTCCTCGGCAGCCCTGGCGCAGGCACGCCGGGCGGTTGATTCTCTGGTGGCCGTCGGGGAGGGCCAGCACCCAGAAGCGGCGCCAATCGTCGTGAGGCATGGGAGCTCGGTTCGCCCGAAGACCAACGGGCAACAGGAGTACGTGAATGCCATTGACGATCACACGATCGTCTTTGGGATCGGTCCCGCGGGTACCGGGAAAACGTATCTGGCGATGGCTAAGGCCGTTCAGTCGTTGCTCGGCAAGGAGGTCGATCGGATTGTACTGACCCGGCCAGCGGTCGAGGCGGGGGAGCGGCTCGGATTCCTTCCGGGGTCACTCACTGACAAGATCGATCCCTATCTCCGTCCTCTCCACGATGCCCTTGCGGAGATGCTGGAGCCTGAGACGGTCGCAAAATTGACTGAGCTGGGGGTCATCGAGGTCGCACCCCTCGCCTATATGCGGGGGCGGACCCTGAACAATGCGTTCGTCATCCTGGATGAGGCGCAGAATACGACCGCCGAGCAGATGAAAATGTTCTTGACCCGTCTCGGATTCGGCTCCCGCATGGTCGTGACTGGTGATGCGAGCCAGATCGATCTTCCCGGCGGGACGAGTGGTCTTCGCATTGCACGGAGGGTGTTGCGCGGCATCCCCGATATAGCGTTCGTCGAGCTGAGTAGTGATGACGTGGTTCGCCACCGGCTCGTGGGGCGTATCGTCGACGCGTACGCACGGTTTGAGGAGGGGGACGCCCGCGATGAGCATTGAAGTCGCCAATGAGTCCGATGCTGAGGTCGATCTGAGCGAGATCCGCCGGCTGGCGGAGTTTTCTCTGGATGCGCTCCATGTCAGTGCGGATGCGGAGCTGGGCATCACCTTCATCCAGCCCGACACCATGGCGGTCCTCCATGAGAAGTGGCTGGACCTGCCCGGGCCGACCGATGTCATGAGTTTCCCGATGGATGAACTGCGTCCGGGTACCGAGGATCGTCCTACGCCTGCCGGCATGCTCGGCGACATCGTGGTGTGCCCGCAGGTGGCCGCCGAACAGGCTGCGTCCGCCGGGCACTCCACGATGGCGGAGATCCGGCTGCTCACTGTGCACGGCTTGCTGCACCTGCTGGGGTTCGATCATGCGGAGCCCGAGGAGAAGGCACAGATGTTCAGTCTTCAAGACCGGCTGCTGGAGGGTTTCCGTCACCTGGGAAGGCGAGGGTGACCCGTCTGTGAACGGTGCGGGATGGCTGGGGGCAGCGGCACTCTTTTTTGCGGTTGTGGGGGCCTGCGCGGCGGCAGCCGAGGCGGCAATCGGCCAGCTGCCAGCCTCTGAGATCCGTGCGGCAGCCTCGTCCCGGGGATGGGGGCTGCGGACGATCGCCCGGAATCCCGCACAGGCCGCCCTGTCTTCGAGTTTTTTGCGGCTGCTGGCCCAGTCCCTCTGCGCGGTGCTCCTGACCCTCGCCCTCTCCCGGGTCATCCAGAACCCCTGGGTGCTCCTCGTCTGCGCGGTTGTGGCCGTTGCCGTGGTGGCGATCCTGCTGCTGGGGGTCAGCCCCCGCTCCCTCGGCCAGCGTGCGCCGATCCGGGTGCTCCGCTCGACCTCAACTCTCATCGCCCTGTCCTGTGCGATCTTCGGCGGGATCACCGGCTCGGTTCAGCGAGTTCGCCGTCGGCGCATCCAAACTCCGGCTCCCTCTCTGCACGGAGAAGAGGCGCTGTTGCACATGGTGGACCGTGCGGCGGAGCAGCAGCACATGGAGTCCGATGAACAGGAGCTCATCCATTCGGTTTTTGAGTTTCAGCAGACGCTGACCCGTTCAATCATGGTGCCGCGAACGGACATGTCGACCCTGGCCGTCCAGAGCACCGTGGCCCAGGCACTGGCCGAATTTTTCCGGACCGGCTTCTCCCGCCTGCCGGTCGAGGGCGAGGACGTCGACGACATCCGTGGGGTGCTGTATCTGCGCGACACCGCCAGGGCTGCGCAGGGGACGGGAGGGGCGGAGATACCGATCGCTTCGTTGGTCCGTCCGGCCTCATTCGTCCCGGAGTCAAAGCCGGTCGATGATCTCCTGCGCGAAATGCAGCGTGACCGGATCCATATGGCGATCGTGATCGACGAATACGGCGGGGTCGCGGGACTGGCCACGCTGGAGGACGTCCTGGAAGAGTTGGTTGGGGAGATCACGGACGAGTATGATCACGATCTCCCGGAGATGCAGCGGGTGGGCGAGGGACGACTCCGGGTCCTGGCCCGCACGTCTGCCGAAGACGTCGGGGATGCGTACGGAGTGGACATCACGGAGGACGATGTGGATTCCATCGGGGGGCTATTTGTGAAATATCTTGGGGCGTTACCGACAACCGGAGCGACGGTTCATGTCGGCCCGCTGCTGCTCACGGCGGAGCGGGTCGATCCGCGCAACCGTCGGCTGATCACGGTGCTGGCCGAGCGGGTGGGTCCGGGTCCCGAACCACATCTTCCGGAGCAGGCACGATGACGGGCGCCTCGGAGCACCGCGCCGGCTTCATCGCCCTCCTCGGCCGGCCGAATGTGGGCAAGTCGACCCTGATGAATGCCCTGGTCGGGGCGAAGATTGCCATCACGACGGATCGCCCGGAGACGACTCGGAAAGCCATCCGCGGCATCCTTACCACTCCCGATGCGCAGCTGATCTTCGTGGATACCCCGGGCGTCCACCGACCGAGGACCCTCCTCGGACAACGGCTCAACGACACCGTCTCACAGGTGATGGCCGAGGTGGATGTCATCGCGGTCTGCTTCCCCGCGGACGAGAAGATCGGCCCCGGGGACCGTCGCATCGTCGCCTCCTTGGCGCAGTGGCCGCGGGCCGCACGTGTGGCCGTGGTGACGAAGACCGATACGGTGCGCCGCGAGGCCCTTGCCCCGAAGCTGGTCGAGGTCGATCGCCTGACGGAGTGGACCGATGTGGTGCCGGTCTCCGCCGAGGCCGGGTCTCAGCTCGGCGAGCTCACCGAGGTGCTGTCCCAGCTGCTTCCGCGCTCTCCGGAGCTGTACCCGGCGGGGCAACGGGCGGAGGAAACCCCGGAGGAACACATTGCAGAGCTGCTGCGAGAAGCCCTCATCTCGGAGCTGAGCGCGGAGCTTCCTCACTCGGTCGCGGTGGTGGTCGAGGAGATGTCTCCGCGGGAGGAGCGTCCCGGTCTGGTGGATGTCCATGCGAGCGTCTACGTCGAGCGCAGCAGCCAGAAGGCCATCATCATCGGGCGGGCGGGCGCCCGGCTGCGCCAATCCGGGACCCGGGCCAGGGAGCAGATCGAGGCCTACCTGGGCAAGCGCGTCTACCTGGACGTGCGGGTGAAGGTCGCCCGTGAATGGCAGACCTCTCCGAAGGAACTCGGCCGGCTCGGCTTCTGAGCCACCGGAGGATCTATGCCGCTCTACCGCGATGAGGCGATCGTGCTGCGCACGAACGATCTGGGCGAGGCCGACCGTATTGTCACGGCGCTGAGCCGGAACCATGGCAAGATCCGGGCGGTGGCGAAGGGCGTCCGGCGCACGCTGTCAAAATTCGGTGCGCGGCTGGAGCCCTTCTCTCGGTTCGACGCCCAGTTTGCGGAGGGACGGTCGCTCGACGTGGTGACCCAGGCTGTGGGAATCGCCGCCTACGGCGGACCGCTGGCCTCGGACTACGAGCGGTTCACCGCGGCCTCGGGCATCGTCGAGACGGCGGATCGGATTACGGACACCGAGCCGAGCCCGGGACAGTTCACCTTGCTGGGGAGCGCCCTGGCCTCGCTGGCGGCGGCCCAGCATCCACCGGTGCTGATCTTCGATTCCTATGTGCTCCGGGCGATCTCGATCGCGGGATGGGCTCCCTCTCTGGATGCCTGTGCCCAGTGCGGTCGAACCGAGGGGCTTTGCTCGCTCTCGGTTGTCGCAGGGGGTGTGCTCTGCGCCGACTGTGCAGGCCCGGACGCTCCGCGGGTGCGCCCAGCGGTCGTCGAGGTGCTCCGGATGCTGCGCTCCGGCGCCTGGGAGCCGCTTCGAGTGGCGGGGGATGCGGATCTTCGGGCCGCGGATTCCTTTGTCCGGGCCTATGAACAGTATGTTCTCGAACGGAGAGTCCGTTCGCTCCCTCAGATTGGAAGAGGACGATGACGAATCCTGTGCATTCCGGCAACTGGCTGCCGCTGAACTATGCGGGCGGCACCCCTCCGGATATCCCCAAGCGGGAGGTTCCCGGGCATGTGGCCATCATCATGGACGGGAATGGCCGATGGGCGGAGTCCCGCGGCCTGCCCCGCACCGAGGGGCATCGTGCCGGGGAGGGGGCGTTACTGGATGTGGTCGCCGGGGCCATCCAGGCCGGGGTCAGGACCCTGAGCGTGTACGCGTTTTCGACCGAGAACTGGAAGCGCTCTCCGCAGGAGGTGCGATTCCTGATGGGGTTCAACCGGGATGTGCTGCACCGGCGCAGAGACCAGCTGGATGCGTGGGGGGTGCGGATCCGGTGGGTGGGCCGCCGTCCGCGCCTCTGGCGCTCGGTGATCAAGGATCTCCGGATCGCGGAGGCGCAGACCCGGCAG
>JAKVJE010000042.1 GCA_022487185.1 Microbacteriaceae bacterium | reverse complement strand
TCGGCGGTCTTCTGCCTTGCGGATGCGCTGCGCCCGGAGGCTCCGGTGCCGGTCGAGGTCGTGGCCTCCGGTGCGGTTCACACCCCGTTGGATGTGGTCCGGGCCCTGGCTCTCGGGGCCCGGGCGGTGGGGGTCTCGGGCCATTTCCTGCACACGCTGCTGCAGGACGGGGAAGAGGCCCTCATCGCCGAGTTACGGGCGTGGGAGTCGCAGGTGCGCACACTGATGGCGCTGCTGGGGGCCGCGACGGTTCCGGAGCTGCAGCGCACGGACCTGCTGATCACGGGTCGCACCCGGGAACTCCTGGCGCTCCGCGGGATCGATGTGGGCGGCCTGAGTCGCCGCAGCGAGGCCGCTCCGAGCCCACGTGGGCCGCTGAGCGCCTAACCGAGCGCGAGCAGGTGCCCCAGCTCGGGCACGATCCAGGCGGAGGCGTAGAGGGTCATGAACTGCACTCCGTAGTTCACCCCCATACGGTTCAGGGTGCCGCAGACGAGTCCGATCAGGAGTACCCCGAACAGGTTCATGATGCCCGCATCGATGTATGCGAGCAGCAGGATGAAGGCGATGAACAGGGAGAGAACCGCCTCGTGTGGCACGTGGCGCATCACGAATTCGGTGATCTGTGCAGACCACCGCACTGCGATGAAATAGGTGACGGCGAGGGCGAGGACGGCCCCGAGTGTGACGGCCAGGACCATCTGCCAGGGTGTCAGCAGGTCATGCAGGTTGTGGCCGATGCGCAGCACAGGGGGCGCCACGAACAGGGGGCCCGCCGGGCCGGCGGAGACGCCGGAGAGCGGAATACCCAGTGCGACCAGCGGGATGATGACCCCGGCCAGGTAGGTGGAGTGGGTGAGAGCGCTCATCACGGTGACGGCGCGCTCGGAGCGCTGGATGTCGGTGCCGCGCCGCTTCGCGCTGAGCTCGCCGAGCAGGAAGGTGATTCCGACCGGGCTGAGGAAGAACAGGGGGGTGGATGCGGCGGCCAATCCGGCGCTCCAAAGGCCCTCGCCCTTGGTCACGATGCGGCTGGGGCGCAGCGTGGGGGCCATCTGGCGCCGGGGAAGCTGCACGACGGCGTCTCCAGCGCGGGTGAGCTCTGTGCGGCGTTGCTGGTTGAGGAGACCGAGCAGGGTGATGAGCATCGGTCCGACGGTAATTCCGAGGAAGAACGAGATGCTGATGGTCTTCTCGTGCGGGATCACCCCGATGCTCTTGTACAGGAGGGGGAGGGCCTGGAAGAGAAGGGCGAGCGGCACGATCGAGAGGAGGGCGAGTATCCGGTTGTGCCCGAGGAGTGCCAGGAGAACCGCCCCGGCGGCGAGGAGCAGCGGGGCCTGGGCCTTGAGCGGGGCCGCAATGGGGGCGAGGGCCGCGGAGATCGCGAAGCTGAGCGGGATGGAGACGACCGTCCCGATGAGACTCCCGACGGCCATTTTGCGGATGGTTGTGGAGGCCAGCCCGGCCCTGCGGAGCTTGAGCGAATGCTCCATGAGGGGGGCCGACATGACTCCGCCGGGGAGCCCGACGAGGGCGGTGGGGATGGCGTTCATGAGGTTGAGGGTGACCACCGCAGAGATGAAGAAGGTCAGGACGACCTCGGGTGCCACCCCGCCGAGCACCAGGGCGAGGGTGACGGGGGCGAGCACACTCGTCTCATCGGTTCCCGGGACAAAGCCGATGAAGGTATAGAGCGCGACGGCGCCGATGGCGGCCAGGAGCATCTGAACGAGCAGGAGGGTCATGCGATGGGGGCCTCGGATTCGGATGCGGGGTTCTCATCAGGGGCTGTGGCCTCGATGAAGACGCGCTTCGGGCGGATGATCCAGCAGTTGAGGGCAAACCCGCAGGCCGCCGCGCCGAGTCCCCAGAACAGCAGGGATTGGGCGAGTGCGGTTGCGATAACTGAGCTGACCAGGATCAGCCCTGCCGAGATGATGAGGGCGAGGAGGAGGTCGCGCGGACTGACCCGGTCGTTCCACACTTCAACGGTGGTGGGAGCCTCGGATGCCGGGGATGGGGACTGGGGTACGGAAATGGTCGAACTCCTTTGGTCTCAGGCAGCACTGTACCTGTTGGCTGTCCCCATCGGGGGGCCGCACGGGGAGGCTTCTGGAATGCCGATCGGGATCGCGGCGTTGACACAGACAGCGCATATACCCCCAGGGGGTATAGACTGGGAACGATTGGAGGTTCCGATGACCGTTGGGGTGGTTGTTGCCGCGGTGGTGCTGAGCGCCGTGCTCGGGTGGTGGTTTTTCGCACCGAGGCGTGCCACGCGTGCCCAGCTTCACAGGGGGATGCAGGAGGTCCCGGTGACGGTGAAAGGCGGGTACAGTCCCTCGGTCATCGAAGTTCAGGCGGGGACACCGGTCCGTCTCCTGTTCGACCGTCAGGAGAGCGGGGAGTGCACCTCCCATGTGGTCTTCCCCGACTTCGGAATCGACCGGGCACTGCCCGCCTACCAGACCACCGCGGTGGAGCTCACCCCATCCGTCACTGGGCAATTCGGATTTGCCTGCGGGATGAATATGATCCACGGGACCCTCCGTGTGGTTGAGAGCACGGCCTCCCAGCCGCAGGCGGCACTTTCAGCTTCCAACCATGAGGAGCCCTCCGCCGGGACCGCGTCGGGGATGCCTGAAGCTTCGTCGCAGGAGGCCGAGCAGGAGGCCGAAGATGCGGAGCGTCGAGCCGAAATCCGGGATTTGCTGCGCCGTACCATCATTGGTGCGATCCTGACGCTTCCGGTTTTCACCGTGGTGATGGCCCATATGCTCGGTGCCCACTGGATCCCGGAATTGTTCCTCAATCCCTGGACACAGCTGGTCCTCATCACTCCGGTGATGTTCTATTCCGGGTGGCCCGTGCACCGGGTCGGATGGCTGGCGCTCATCCATCGTTCGCCGGACATGAACTCGCTGGTGACGCTGGGGAGTACTGCGGCGTACCTGTTCAGCCTCGTGGTGACCTTCCTCCCCCAGGTCTTGCCGGCCGGAGCGCGGGAACCCTACTTTGAGGCCGTCGGGATGATCATCACCCTGATTATGCTCGGACGGGTCCTTGAGGCCCGGGCGAAGGCTGGGACAGGGGCCGCCATCCGCGATCTGATCGGGCTGCAGCCCAGAACCGCCCGGGTGAGCCGCGACGGTGCCGAGGTTGAGGTCCCGGTCGAGGAGGTCCAGGTCGGTGACACTCTAGTGATCCGGCCTGGTGAGCGCATTCCGGTCGACGGGACCGTGCTGTCCGGGGCGTCGAGTGTGGATGAATCGATGGTCACCGGAGAACCGGTGCCGGTGACCAAGGGGCCGGGCGACACCCTCATCGGCGCCACGGTGAACGGGACCGGTGCGCTGCGCTACCACGTCACCCAGGTCGGGGCCGATACGGTACTTGCCCAGATCGTGGCCCTTGTCCGCGAGGCGCAGGCTTCGCGAGCTCCCATCCAGAAATTGGCCGACCGGATCTCGGCGATCTTCGTACCGGCAGTGATCGGGGTGGCCATCTGGACGTTCGTGCTCTGGTACCTGGTCGGGCCTGCTCCGGCGGGGGTCCATGCGCTGGTCGCCGCGGTGTCGGTGCTCATCATCGCCTGCCCGTGTGCGCTCGGGCTGGCCACCCCGCTCTCGATCACGACGGCGACGGGGCGCGGAGCACGGAGCGGAATCTTGATCCGCTCGGCCGAGGCCCTGCAGGCCGCTCAGCAGATCGACACGGTGGTGGTCGATAAGACCGGGACGGTCACCAACGGCAGGCCTGTCTTGACAGAGGTGGCCCCCGTCGGGCGCACTGAAGAAGAACTGCTCTCACTGGCCGCGTCGGCCGAAGCCGTTTCCGAGCACCCCCTGGCGACCGCGGTCGTCGCCGGTGCCGAGGGACGGGGTCTCACCCTGTCCGACGTCGATGACTTCGAGTCGGTAACGGGGCAGGGGGTCCAGGCCACTGTCTCCGGGCATCAGGTTCTGGTCGGATCTGACCGCCTCCTGCGCGGCGCCGGGATCGATCCGCAGCCGCTGCTGGACGACCGGGACCGGCTGGCAGCCCAGGGGAACACTGCGATCTTGGTGGGCATCGACGGGGACCCGGCCGGCGTGATCTCGGTGGCGGATACGGTGAAAGACGATTCGATCGCGGCGGTGTCGGCGCTTCGCGCTCGTGGGCTCGACGTGGTCATGCTGACCGGAGACGGCCGGGCGACTGCGGAGGCGGTCGCCCGGCAGGTCGGGATCCGGAGGGTTGTGGCCGAGGTCCTCCCTGAGGGGAAGGCCCGGCAGATCCGCGAACTGCAGGCGGAGGGGCGCCGCGTGGCCATGGTCGGAGACGGCATCAACGATGCCCCGGCCCTGGCACAGGCCGATCTCGGGCTGGCTGTCGGAACCGGCACCGATGTGGCGATCGAGTCAGCCGACGTGACCCTGGTCTCTGGGAGACTTTCGGGCGTGGCGACCACGATCGATCTTTCCCGGGCGACGATGCGAAATATCCGTGAGAACCTCTGGTTTGCCTTCGGCTACAACGGCCTCGGTATTCCGCTGGCCGCCGGGGTCCTGTATCCGCTGTTCGGCGTCTTGCTCAGCCCGGCCATCGCCGGGGCCGCGATGGCATTCTCTTCGCTGTCGGTCGTGCTCAATGCGAATCGGCTGCGCGGATTCCGCCCAGCAGAGCAGCCGTCCGGGACTTCCACAACTTCGTCTCACGACGAATCATCCACAGAACACATTTCGGTCTCGACACCATCGGAGACCGACCAAGCAGAGGAGCCCTCGATGCACCTACATTTTGGCCATCATCCCCACCACACACCCGCTGAGACCGACACGGCCCCAGCGCAGACCGCCGTCGATCCCGTCTGCGGGATGACGGTCACCGTCGGGGCCGACACCCCGACGGAGACCTACGAGGGAACCACGTACTCCTTCTGCTCGGCGCACTGCGCCGCAGCCTTCGCCGCAGACCCGGCCAAGTATCTCGGCTAAGGCGACCACACCCCGGACCTCTCAGGTCTCCTCGGGACTCAGCGTACGAGCCGGGCGATAGCTTGGGAGGCCTCCTCGAGTTTCTGCTTGGTCTCCTCGGCATCCCCGCTGCGGATGGCGTGGGCCACGCAGTGCCCCAGATGATCGTCGAGAAGGGTGAGCGCCACCGATCGGAGCGCACTTGTGGCGGCGGATACCTGCGTGAGGATGTCGATGCAGTACGTCCCCTCATCGACCATCCGACCGAGCCCTCGCACCTGCCCCTCGATACGTTTCAGACGCCCGAGGATCTGAGCGCGGTTGCGGATGTAGCCGTACTCGGCATCCGCACCATCCTCTGCGCAGGAGCTGTTCGTCGTGCAGTGGTCCTCGGTCATCGTCACCCTTCCGCCACGCTCAATGGTACCCCGTGGGGGTATGGTTTCCCCCGTTCTGATGCGCATCCTGAGCACCCTCGGCCCTGCCCGAGGTCGGTGGGAACACGATGAAGTGGTACAGCACAAACCGGACGAGCACCACCAGGATGATGCTGATCGCATTGATCGCGTTGAGGAGCAGCACATCCGGGGACTGACCGAGCATTCTGGCCAGGAGCAGATCTCCGGCCCACACCAGTACGGCCCCCAGTGCGGTGCACCCCGCGTTCACGAGCACAAAGAGCGTCGCCTCGAGCACGCGCCCTCGGTGTGGCCGGGCACGGAAGGCCCAGTCTCGATTTCCGAAATAGGCATTGACCAGCGCAATCAGGGATGACCCGAGCTTGGCCCACACCGGTGTCCACGACATCCACAGCAGGAGATTGAACGCCCCGAGCTCGATGAGTGTGCTCAGTCCGCCCACGAGCCCGAACTTGAGAAGGACCCAGAGCTGGGCGCGAGTGGGTGCCGTGGGGCGTTGGGAGCGTGACATATGGCTTTAGACTACCGATGTGTCTGCCCATTCAACCCCGCAAGGGGATTCACAGTCTGTCCTCGTCGGCCGCCTGGCGCTGGTACTTCCCGCCTATAACGAGGCAGAGGGGATCCCTGGGTTCCTGGACGAACTCATGCAGGCGTTGCATCCGCTCTGCGCAGACCTCAGCACCGTGGTGGTCGATGACCACTCCACGGACGGCACCGGGAAGGTGCTGGATGCGTACGCGCACGAGCACCCCGAGCTCCGGGTGGTCCACGCCGAGGAGAACCGGGGACACGGGCCAACCGCTCTGGCGGGATACCGCACCGCGCTGGCGCTGCGCCCCGATCTGATTGTGTTCGTGGACGGGGATGGGCAGTTCCTGGGGGACGACGTGGCTCGGGCCGTGGTCCTCGGGATCCGTTCGGGCGCCGATGTCGTGCACGGGGTGCGCACCGGACGCACGGACCCGTGGTATCGCAAGCTGCTCACGGGCGCGCTGGGCGTCGCCTTGGCCGTCGTCGCAGGCGGGCCGATTCCGGATGTCAACACCCCACTGCGGGTCTACCGGCCGACGGCTTTGCGGGCACTCCTGTCGCTGGTCCCGACCCGCGCACTCGTTCCCCATGTGCATTTCTCGCTGGCGGAGAGCCGGATGGGAATGCGCCGAACCCAGCTGCGGGTCCGCTCGATTCCCCGTCGGGGCGCGACGACGCAGGGCAGCATGTGGGGCGGAACACGGGTGCCGCGGTTGCCCCCGGCCCGGCTTCGGCTTTTTGTTGCGAGGGCGCTCGGAGAACTCTGGCGAGTGTCGCTGCGTCCCGGTGCCGGGAGCCGCGCCCGGAGCCTCGCCCGTGGGATGGCGCGGTGAAGGCCCCGGGCGGTCGTCCCCGGTGGCTGCCGATCTCCCTGACCGTGTTCTCCGCAGTGGTCTGGGGCGTCTCCCTGGTGTGGAGCGTCGCACAGCATCCGCTCTGGGAGGACGAGGCCTACAACCTCACCGTGGTGCGCAACCTGGTGAACGGGCTCGGGTATTCGAGCGACGGGATCCTGCGCTTCGGGACGCTCACCCCCTTCGACCCGGCGATTTCGACCGGTCCGGTGGTACTGCTCCCCGCCGCCGGGCTCCATGCCTTCGGCATCCCCCTGGTACTGTCCGGTCGTCTGGTGACGGCGGCCTTTGCGGTGCTCCTCGCCGTGGCCGCCTACACACTCGGCGCCCGGTGCGAACGGCTGGCGCTGGGCAGCGTCCGGGCCCCGCGTCCCAGCATTGCAGGAGCACTCGCCTCGATGCTGCCCCTCACTTTTGACACCTGGCTGACTCTTTCGCCCATCCAGGGACCTGCGGACGTGCTGGGCGAGTTTGCGGCCGCGGCGCTGCTGCTCTGGGCGGTGTGTGCGCTGCCCCGCCGTCCGTGGCTCGCCGGGCTCCTGGTGGGCTTGGCGATTCAGACGAAACTGATCGCGCTGCTGGCGATCCCGGCGTTGGTCGTGGCGCTGCTGTGGGCGGTGCCCGGCTGGAGGCGCCGTGTGCGGGAGGTGTTCGTCGCCGGTGCGGGTGTGGTGCTCCCCACGGTGTTCTACGAAGCCTGGATTCTCATCGCACTGGGACCGTCAGGGTTTCACTCCAATCTGCGGGACCAGTACTGGTTTCTGCGGTCTCATACCGCCGACTACAGTCAGCCGAACACCCCGGGGCAAAAACTTGAGCTGTTTTCACGGGCATGGATGCTGCCCTCTGCGGCCGCTGTGGCGGTGGGGCTCTGCCTGCTGGGGCTGCTGGTGCTGCTCCTCGTCTCGGCCGATCGTCAGACTGCGGTGACCTCTCGTCGGTCCTTGAACGCCGTGGTGGTCTGCGGGCTGATCGGCGCGGGCACCTTCGTGCTCTGGTGGGTGTTCTCTTCGCGCACTCCGCTCTGGGTGCGCCATCCTGCAATCGGGATGCTCGCCTTTGTGCCGGCGATCGGCGCTGGGACCTTCGGTCTCCTGTCGGCTGGGGGATGGCGGCGCGCCGCGCCGGTCCGTTGGCTGGTGGGCGGACTGGGGGCGATCGTGGTGGTCGCGGTGCTCTGCCAGACGGGTGCGTATGGCTGGGCACAGATCTCCGGAACCTCCCAGACTTCGGCCACCTCCCTGTCGCGTCAGCGTGCCGACGCAGCGGAGCTCCGGAGGGGGCTTCAGACGCTGCCCTCGGCGCGTGAGTGGGTGGCGGTGCCCTGGGGCGGGTCCGTCTCGATGGCGGTGCTGGCCGACCGTCATGTGCGCCTGGTGACGCAGGCTTCGGCCGCCCGGACTCCGCGGTTGATGCCCGCAGGCGGATGCTCGCCCGCGGTGGCCTCCGCCGGCGGGTATGTGGTGTGCTCGGCATCCCGGTAGCGGATGACCCTCCTGGCTCTCCGTGCGCGTTCGCTGGGACACGTCCGTGAAATCTATCCCCGTTAGGCTCGGGCCGGCGATGCCGGCGAAAGGGGCAAGAGCAGTGAACAATTCGGACGGGGCACAGGCACGGACTTCCGGAGTGCGAGGTTCGGGCACACATCCGGAATCGGATCTGCTCGGCACGGAACAGGTGCCGAACGGGCATTACTACGGCATCCACACATTGCGGGCGCTGCGGAACTTTCCGATCACGCACAAGGCCATCGGGGAGTACCCGGAGTTCGTGAACGCGCTGGCTGTCTTGAAGGAGGCGGCTGCCGTGGTCAACACACGGCTGGGTCTCATCCCGCCCGAGACGGGGGATGCCATCCGGGCGGCATGTGAGCGGATCCGCTCGGGAGAGTTCCATGCGGAGTTCGCGGTCGGCACGATCCAGGGCGGGGCGGGCACCTCCTCGAACATGAACGCCAATGAGGTGGTGGCGAATGTGGCTCTGGAGGAGCTGGGCGCAGCGAAGGGCCGGTACGATCTGATCGACCCGCACAACGATGTGAACTGCTGTCAATCCACGAACGACGTGTATCCCAGTGCGATCAAGATTGCGCTTCTGACGATGTTGGAGTCGCTGCTCTCGGCGATGGAAGGGACCGCCGCGGCCTTTGCTGCGAAGGCCGAGGAGTTCTCCGGGGTGCTGAAACTCGGTCGCACCCAGCTGCAGGATGCGGTGCCGATGACGCTGGGTCAGGAGTTCGGGACCTACGCGACCATGATGCGTGAGGACATCCGGGTGCTCCGTGCAGCCCGCGAGCTGCTGAAGGAGCTCAACATCGGTGGGACGGCGATTGGAACGGGCATCAATACCCCGCCCACCTATGCGCCATCCATGGTGGAGGAGATCAATCGACTGACCGGCCTGGGTGTCACGGGGGCTGGAGACCTCGTGGAGGCCACCCAGGATGTGGGCGGATTCGTGCAGCTGTCGGGGGTCCTGAAGCGTATCGCGGTGAAGACGTCGAAGGTGTGTAACGATCTGCGGCTGCTGTCGAGCGGACCACGAGCAGGGCTGCGGGAGATCAATCTGCCCCCGGTCCAGGCGGGGTCGTCAATCATGCCGGGTAAGGTCAACCCGGTGATCCCCGAGGTGGTGAACCAGGTGGCCTTCGAGATCGTGGGCCACGATGTCACGATTTCGATGGCGGCCGAGGGGGGGCAGCTTCAGCTGAACGCGTTCGAGCCGATCATCGCGCATTCCCTGTTTGAGGAGATCCGTCACCTGGAGCGGGCCCTCCGGGTGTTTACAACTCGATGCATCCAGGGAATCACGGCCAACGCAGAGCATCTGCGAGACCAGGTGTGGAACTCGGTGTCGATCGTCACGGCCCTGTCCCCGGCACTTGGATATCAGACGGCGACCCGAGTGGCTCAGGAGGCTCTCGAACTGGGGTGCAGTATTCCGGACATCGTGCGCGAGGAGGGGCTGCTGAGTGAAGCTGAGCTGGAGGCGGCGCTCGCCCCAGACCATCTCACGCATCCGTGGATGCCGCTGGTCGACGCCGGGAGCACCGATCCCGTGGCCTGAGCTCTGAGAGTGCCCTAGGCGGCCTTCACCGGGGTCGCGAACACTCCGGGCGCCTCTTCGTGAGCGATCCCACGGTGCTCCCCGTGGGGTTCAAAGCGCAGCAGTCGCAGGGCATTGGCGATGACAAGCAGCGTGGAGCCTTCGTGAATGAGGACCACTGGGCCGATGGCCAGCCCGAGGAAGGTCGCCACGACGAGCAGCGCCACCACGCTCATGCTGGCGATGAGGTTCTGCCGGACGATGCGTCGGGTGGCACGGCTGAGCCGGATCGCGAACGGGAGCCGCCCCAGGTCGTCACCCATGAGCGCGATGTCGGCGGTCTCGAGGGCAACGGCTGAACCTGCGGCCCCCATCGCGATTGCCACGTCGGCGGTGGCCATGGCCGGGGCGTCGTTGACCCCGTCCCCGATCATGGCGGTGGGCGCCTGCGCCGCGAGGGTGCGGATGTGCTGCACCTTGTCCTCCGGGAGCAGGCCGCCCTTGGCCTCATCCACGCCAATCTCGGCGCCCACAGCCTCGGCGACGCGCTGGTGGTCTCCGGAGATCATGACCATTCGGCGCACGCCGAGTTCGCGCAGCATCGTGATGACCCCGATGGATTCCTGCCGGGGAGTGTCCATCACGCCGAGCACGCCGAGGAACTCGTCGCCGTCCCGGACGATCATGACGGTCTGTCCCGCCTGCTCGACCTCGTTGACGGTGGTGGCGACCTGGTCTGGCAGGGGAATCCCGAGTTCCTGGTACATGCGGGGGCTCCCCACGCGCACGGTGCGGCCGGAGATGACCGCGTGGACGCCCTGCCCGGTGACGGCGGTGAGGTCGGTGGCGGTGAGGGCCGCGGTCTTCGGGAGATGAGGTTTCAGGTCACGGACGACGGCCTGGGCGATGGGGTGATCGCTGAGGGACTCCACGGCCAATGCGCTGGCTGCGAGCCGTTCAGAGGAAATACCGGGAGCGGGGCGGGTGGAGGCGAGCCGGGGCTGGCCCCAGGTCAGGGTCCCGGTTTTGTCGAAGGCGATGGTGCGGATGCGGCCCAGCTGCTCGAGCGGGCCCCCGCCTTTGATGAGGAGTCCGGCTCGGGCGGCCCGGCCGATGGCAGAGAGGACTGCGGATGGGGTGGCGATGGCCAGCGCGCAGGGACTTGCGGCGACGAGCACGGTCATGGCCAGCGCGAAGGCATCTGGGAAGGAGCTGCCGAAGGCGATCATCGGCACGACGAGGGTGGCCAGCACCCCGGCGAGCACAATCGGCACATACCAGTGCTGGAATGCGTTCACGAAGTCCTGGGCGGGGGAGGTGCCCTGGTTCGCGTTCTCGACCAGCTCGACTACTCTGCTCAGGGTGGAGTCGGCTGCCGTGGAGGTGGCGGTGACTTCGAGTGCGCCGGTGCCGTTGACGGTGCCGGCGAAGACGCGGTTTCGGCTTGGCAGTGTCCCGGCGTTGGCCAGAGCCCGGGCCTCATCGAGGACGGGCTCTTTTTCTGCCGGGATGGATTCGCCGGTGACGGCCGCCTGATCGACGGCGGAGGTCCCGGCCCGCACGAAACCGTCGGTGGGGATACGTGTGTTGGGGCGCACGATGAGGACGTCTCCGGGGACGATGGTCTCGACGGGAATCTCTTCGGTGGACCCGTCTGCGCGCTTTCTCGTGGCGTGCCGGGGGGTGAGCTCGGCGAGCGCCGAGATGGATTTGCTCGCGCGAGCCATGGCGGATTCCTCGAGGGCGTGCCCGAGGCTGAACAGGAACAGGAGCGCGGCGCCCTCGGCGAAGCGTCCGATGAAGGCGGCTCCGATGGCGGCGACGAGCATGAGGAAGTCGACGTCGAAGCGGCCCCGGCGGAGGGTGGCGATGGCGCCTCCGATGGTGAAGAACCCGCCGAAGAAGTAGGCGGCCAGGAAGAAGACGGTGGGAATGCCGGGGGAGGGAAGGTGGAACAGGTACTGGCCGGCCATCCCAGCGGCGTAGGCGACGCCGGATGCGATGGCAAACTGGAGCTCGATGCGGGCGGGTCCGTGGTGCTCATGCTGGCTGCTCATAAAACTTTTATATCACAATATAATGATATGTAAAAGTATAATGAGACCGAATCTCATTTACACTAGGGATGTTTCCCAACCGAAGGATGCGAGCATGGCGATGTCCGAGAGTGAAGCCGAGCACCTGGCAGCACTGCTCAAAGGACTGGCCTCACCTCTCAGGCTGCGTATCCTCGCCGCCCTGCGCACCGGGCCCCACACCGTCTCCGAGCTTCAGCAGCTCACCGGAGCCGGACAGGCCGCGCTCTCAAACAACCTGCGGGTCATGCGCAACCTGGAGCTCGTGGCGGGGGAGCGGGATGGACGATTCGTCACCTACCGGCTCTTCGACCATCACATCGCCTCCGTGTTCGATGGTGCCATCGAACACCTGAGCCACTCGCAGCTCGATCGCTGAGCCCTCCGGGACCCTCTGGGCCACCGGGACCGTGGCATCTCAGAGATGAGGCTGCCCGCTCGAGGCGCTCGTGCCCCCATCCACCGTGAGGACACTGCCGGTGACATATTCGGCATCGTCGCTCTCCAGGAAC
>JAKVJE010000041.1 GCA_022487185.1 Microbacteriaceae bacterium | reverse complement strand
CACACATCGCCCGTGCAGGTCCGGAGCCTGCTGTCCCGCAATCTGCCCGTCTATGTGCTCTCGCCGGGGCAGGTGTACCGCACCGACGAACTCGATTCGACGCACACCCCGGTATTCCACCAGTTCGAGGGCATCGCGGTGGATCGGGGACTCACCATGGCAGATCTGCGCGGCACGCTCGAGCACATGGCCAGGATCATGTTCGGCCCTGAGGCCCGCATCCGCCTCCGTCCGAGCTATTTCCCCTTCACCGAGCCGAGTGCCGAGCTCGACATCTGGCATCCGAAGGCAAAGGGCGGTCCCCGCTGGATCGAGTGGGGCGGCTGTGGCATGGTCCACCCCAATGTGCTGCGGTCGGCCGGCATCGACCCGGAGGAATACTCCGGGTTCGCGTTTGGGATGGGGGTGGAGCGCACCCTCATGTTCCGCAACGACGTGTCGGATATGCATGACATGGTCGAGGGTGATGTGCGCTTCAGCGCCGAGTTTGGGATGGTGATGTGAGATGCGCGTACCACTGAGCTGGCTCGCGGAATCTGTTGAGCTGCAGGACCGCGACCCGGAGCGAGTGCTGGCGGCCCTCGTGCGCGTTGGCCTCGAAGAGGAGGATGTGCACCGGTTCTCGGTCTCGGGCCCGGTCGTGTGCGGGCAGGTCCTGAGTCGCGAGCCGGAGCCCCAAACGAACGGGAAGACGATCAACTGGTGCCAGGTCCGGGTGGCCCCGGATGGCCAGCGGGCAGCGGACGGCGGAGACCCGGTCCGTGGGATTGTGTGCGGCGCCCACAACTTTGAGGTGGGCGACAAGACGGTCGTCACCCTCCCCGGTTCGGTGCTTCCCGGTGATTTCCGCATCTCCGCCCGGAAGACCTACGGACATCTGTCGGACGGCATGATGGCCTCCGCCCGGGAGCTCGGCCTCGGCGCAGACCACAGCGGCATCGTGGTGCTCTCCCGGCTCGGGCTCGACCCGGAGCCGGGCACCCCCCTCCTCGGGCTGCTGGGACTCGACGACGTGGCCGTCGAGATCAATATCACTCCGGATCGCGGATACTGCTTCAGTATCCGCGGCGTTGCCCGCGAGTATGCGCACTCCACCGGGGCGGCCTTCACCGATCCGGCCGGACGGGTGCGGGTGCAGTCCCCGAAGACTCCGTTGCCCATCCGGGTCGACGATGCTGCCCCCATCCGCGGGAACCGTGCTGTGCGGTCGTTTGCGACCCGCCTGGTGACCGGTGTCGATGCCACCGCCCCCACTCCGGCGTGGATGCTGTCCCGGCTGACGCTGGCCGGTCTCCGATCGGTGAGCCTGCCGGTCGACATTACGAACTACGTGATGCTTGAGCTGGGGCAGCCTCTGCACGCCTACGACGCCATGTCGGTCGGCGCGGAGGGGCTCGCAGTGCGTCGGGCCCGCGCAAAAGAGACCCTCACCACTCTGGACGGGGAGCGCCGGACGCTCGACCCGGAAGATCTTCTGGTGACCGATGCGGCTACAGGCACCCCCCTCTCCCTGGCCGGGGTGATGGGCGGAGCCGACAGTGAAGTGACCGAGCAGACACAGGCGGTGGTCCTTGAGGCGGCCTGTTTCGATCCCATCTCGATTGCCCGCGCCGCGCGTCGGCACAAGCTCCCCAGCGAGGCCTCAAAGCGGTTCGAACGCGGGGTCGACCCCAACCTTGCCCCCGTCGCGGCGCAGCGGGCAGTCGACCTGCTCGTCGAACTGGGCGGAGGGACCGACGCCTCAGCCGGATCCCTGCTCGAGGAGATCGAGCGCCCTACCGTGGTCCGCTATCCACATGGGGCTGCGAGCCGCCTGGTCGGAGTCGACTACACCCCCGAGCAGGTGACCGGTGTCCTCAAGCAGATCGGGTGCACGGTCACCGTCGGGGCCGAGACCGATGAGGTGACGGTGCCCAGCTGGCGCCCCGACCTGCGCACTCCGGAAGACCTGATCGAGGAAGTGGCACGGATCGTCGGCTACGACCAGATCCCGGTCCGGCTCCCCGTGGCGCCGCCCGGGCGGGGACTGACCTTTGAACAGGCGTCCCGTCGGCGTGTGGCGGAACTGCTCGCGGGGGCCGGACTGACAGAGGTCCTGAGCTACCCGTTCCGCTCGGCAGCCGAGAACGCCCTCTTCGAGGAGCCGGCTCCGGCGATCACCCTGGTGAACCCGATCGATGCCTCGCATGGTCAGATGCGCCGACTCGTCCTGCCCGGGCTGCTCGAGACCGCTCGGCGGAACACGGCGAGGGGCTTCAGCGATCTGGCGCTCTTCGAGCACGGATTGGTATTCCGTCCCGCCGCGGAAGATGTTCTCGGGCTCGAGAGCCTTCCGCTCGGGGCCCGGCGCCCGGACGATGAGACTCTGGCCCGGCTCCGGGCCTGCACCGGCCCGCAGCCGCGCCACCTGGCGGCCGTCCTGAGCGGCGAACTCGTGTCCCGGCAGCCGGATGAGGCCTCTCGCCCCGTCGACTGGCGCGCCGGACTCGACGTCGCCCGGCATGCTGCCCACGCGGTCGGGACGGCACTCACTGTCCGGCAGACGGAGTACCCGGGGATGCATCCGGGACGGACGGCAGAGCTGCTTCTAGCCGACGGTGAGGCCGTTGGCTTCGCCGGAGAGCTTCTCCCAGAAGTCGCCGCAGGGTACGGTCTCTCGGGGCGAGTCGCGGTTCTCGAACTCGACGAGGACGCCCTGATTGCGGCCGCGCCGAGAAGGATCGAATCGCATCCCCTGTCAGTCCAGACCCCGGCGACTCAGGATCTGTCCCTGGTCGTGCCGCTCACCGTTCCGGCTGGAGAGGTTCTGCGCACCGTCCGTGAGGGCGCGGGAGAGCTCCTGGAGTCGGCTGCCCTGACCGCCGATTACCGCGGGGAGAGCATCCCTGAGGGGTCCCGGTCTCTCACGTTCGCCCTCCGCTTCCGTGCCCCTGATCGGACGCTCACCGCGGCCGAGGCCAGTCAGGCGCGGGATGCGGCGGCGGCCCTGGCATCAGAGCGCTTCGGCGCAACCGTTCGGTCCTGAGGAGGCCCCATGCAGTTCACCGCAGCAGTTGCAGGCGCATCCGGATACGCGGGCGGAGAGATTCTCCGCCTGCTGTCGGGGCACCCGCAGATCCAGGTCACCACCGTGACGGCGCACAGCAACGCTGGAACCCGGCTCGGGGACATCCACCCACATCTGCGGACCCTGGGCGACCTGGTTCTCCAGGAGACCACGCCTGAGGTTCTCGCCGGGCACGACGTGGTCTTCCTGGCGCTTCCCCACGGCGCAAGCGGGGCGCTCGCGGATCAGCTTTCCGACGAGACGCTGGTCGTGGACTGCGGTGCCGACCACCGTCTCGAATCCGAGGCGGACTGGGATGCATTCTACGGGGGAACCTGGCACGGGGCCTGGACCTATGGGCTGCCCGAGCTCGTCCACGATGGGGTGCTTCAGCGGGAACGCCTCCGCGACACCCGCCGCGTGGCGGTCCCCGGCTGCAACGTCACCGCCATCACGCTCGGCCTCGCCCCCGCCGCGGAGGCCGGGCTCATCGATCTCGCGGACATCGTGGCGATCCTGTCGGTCGGCACCTCCGGAGCGGGGCGCGCCGCCCGCACCAATCTGCTGGCCAGCGAGGTTATGGGCTCCGCCTATGCGTACAAGGTGGGCGGCATCCACCGGCATACCCCCGAGATCGAACAGAACCTGCGCTGGGCGTCCGGGCAGCAGTCGACCGTGTCGTTTACGCCCGTGCTGGTGCCGATGAGTCGCGGCATTCTGGCCACGTCGACCGCGCGGCTGCGGCCTGGCGCCGACCTCGCTGCGCTCCGGGCCCGCTATGAGGCCCGCTACGGGGGCGAGCGGTTCGTGCGGCTCCTGCCGGAGGGCACGTTCCCCGTCACCGGGGCGGTCATCGGATCAAACGTGGCCGAAATCGGTCTTGCGGTGGATGCGCGAGCCGGTCGCCTTGTGGCGGTGAGTGCGATCGATAATCTCGTCAAGGGAACTGCCGGTGCCGCCGTGCAGTCCATGAACCTGGCACTTGGTCTCCCCGAGCAGACCGGGCTGAGCATTGAAGGAGTGGCACCGTGACCGTCACCGCACCGAAGGGGTTCACCGCAGCCGGGGTTGCTTCAGGCATCAAGGGATCAGGGGCCCTCGATCTCGCGGTGGTCGTGAACGAAGGGCCCCACGCCGAGGCGGCTGGGGTTTTCACACAGAATCGGTGCCGGGCCAACCCTGTGATCTGGTCCGAGAAAGTCCTCTCACAGGGGCAACTGCGCGCGGTGGTCCTGAACTCCGGAGGGGCGAACTGCTACACGGGTGACGAGGGGCGGGAGACGGTCCGGCAGACGGCCCAGGCTGCCGCCGAGGCCCTGGAGTCCGAGGCGGAGCGTATCGCGGTGTGCTCAACGGGCATCATCGGCCGACAGCTCCCCCGGGGCACGGTGGTCGAGGGGGTCCGCATGGCGTTGCGCCAGCGCACCGCGAGTTCCGGGCCGGAGGCGGCCCGGGCGATCATGACCACGGATACCCGGCCCAAGACGGCGACCTTCACGGCGGCCGATGGGTGGACCATCGGAGCCATGGCGAAGGGGTCGGGAATGATCGCCCCCGGTCTGGCCACCATGCTGGTGGTCATCACGACGGATGCGGTGGCCACTCAGCCGACCCTGGATGCCGCCCTCCGGCGGGCAGCAGAGGTGACGTTCAACCGACTGGACATCGACGGATGCCAGTCCACGAATGATTCGGTGATCGTCATGAGCTCGGGCGCCAGCGAGGTGGAGCCCAGCGAGGAGGATCTCGTCGTGGGGCTCACCGCGGTGTGCCAGCGGCTGACCCGGGATCTGCAGGGCGACGGCGAGGGGATGACGCATACGATCGATGTCACCGTCCGCGGTGCCGCCTCGGAGGCGGATGCGTTGGAGGCCGCCCGCGCCATCGCCCGCAACAA
The DNA here is from genome assembly GCA_022487185.1 of Microbacteriaceae bacterium. Taxonomy (GTDB): domain Bacteria; phylum Actinomycetota; class Actinomycetes; order Actinomycetales; family Microbacteriaceae; genus JAKVJE01. The sequence goes on along the minus strand of JAKVJE010000041.1, from coordinate 7,678 downwards.
TCTCGTCAAGACCGCCATCGCGGGCAACGACCCCAACTGGGGCCGGGTCCTGGCCGCGATCGGAACCACCCGGGCCGCCTTCGACCCGTACAACGTGGATGTATTCGTGAATGGCACCCGCGTGGCGCATCAGGGCGGGCCTGATGCCGACCCGGCACTGGTGCACTTCGATGTGAAGGCGGTGACGATCGTGGTCGACCTGTTCTCGGGGGCGGAGGAGGCGACGCTCTGGACCACGGATCTCACGCACGAGTACGTCACGATCAACAGCGAATACGAGAGCTGATATGTCCTCTGAGGATCCTGCGCTGAAGGCGCAGACACTGATCGAGTCCCTTCCCTGGCTGCAGGAGTTCAGCGGCAAGGTGTTCGTGATCAAATTTGGCGGCAACGCGATGGGCGACCCCGCCCTGCTGGATGCGTTCGCCCAGGACATCGTGTATCTGCGGCTGGTGGGGATAAACCCGGTGGTGGTGCATGGGGGCGGCCCGCAGATCACCCGCATGCTGGAGCGGTTCGGGGTTCCCACCGAGTTCCGGGCGGGGTATCGGTACACCTCGCCGGAGGCCATGGATATCGTGCGCATGGTGCTCACCGGCCAGATCAGCCGTGACATCGTCAGCCGCATCAACCGACTCGGGCCCTATGCCGCCGCCATCAGCGGGGAGGATGCCCGCCTGTTTACCGCGCGCCGCATCGAGCACGATGCCTCCGGTGCAGCCGTCGATTTGGGGCAGGTCGGCGAGGTGGTCCATGTGAACCCGGAACTCGTTCTCGGGCAGCTGCGCGCCGGCCGGGTCCCGGTCATCTCCTCGATCGCACCGGACGAAGACGACCCCACTGTGGCGCTGAATGTGAATGCGGATGCGGCCGCATCCGCCCTGGCCCAGGCGCTCGGCGCCGCAAAACTGGTCATTCTCACCAACGTGGCCGGTCTGTACCGGAACTGGCCCGATGAGTCGAGCCTGATTTCCCGGCTCGGTGTCGATGAACTCGAAGAGATGCTGCCGAGCTTGCAGACGGGAATGATCCCGAAGATGCAGGCATGCGCCGATGCGGTGCGCGGCGGGGTCGCTCAGGCGCATATCATCGATGGACGCGTTCCGCATTCCTCGCTGCTGGAGATCTTCACCACGCACGGGGTGGGCACACTGGTCGAGCCCGCATGACGAGCGTCGGAGGCGTCGAAGGGCGCGGAAGGAGCGAGGCGATGACCTCGGATTGGGTGCAGCGGTATCAGGACAATCTTCTCGGAGTGTTTGGCACGCCGTTCCGCTGCCTTGACCATGGCCGCGGCACCCGTGTCTGGGACACCGAGGGCCACGAGTATCTGGATTTCCTGGGCGGCATTGCGGTCAATGTACTCGGCCACGCACATCCAGAGCTGGTGCAGACCATCGCTGGGCAGGCCGCTCGCGAGATCCATATCTCGAACTATTTCACCTCCGAAAGCCAGATCGGGCTCGCGGAGCGCATCCTCGATGCCGCCGGCCACCCCGGGAACGGGCGCGTGTTCTTCTGCAACTCCGGGACGGAGGCGAATGAGGCGGCACTCAAGGTGGCGAAGCGGGCCTCGACCGGCGCCCGGACGCGAATCCTGGCGCTGGAACACTCGTTCCACGGCCGTACGATGGGCGCGCTCAGCGTGACGTGGAAGTCTCGGCTGCGTGAGCCGTTCTTGCCGCTCGTCCCAGATATCGAGTTCATCCCCGCCACCCTGGCTGGGCTGGAGGCTGCGATTGACGATACGGTCGCGGCGCTCATTGTGGAGCCGATCCAGGGCGAGGCGGGGGTGCTGCCGCTGCCCCCGGGATTCCTGGCCGCAGCTCGGGACCTGACCGCCCGGCATGGGGCTCTGCTCCTCGTCGACGAGGTCCAGACCGGGATGGGACGAACCGGGGACTGGTTCGCATTCCAGGCGTCGGGCATTGTCCCCGACGTCTTCACCCTGGCGAAGGGCATTGCCGGTGGCGTGCCAGCAGGGGCGATGGTGACCACCGGGCGCGCATCCGAGATACTGCGTCCCGGTGAGCATGGATCGACCTTCGGCGGGAATCCGCTGGCGACCGCGGCTGGCTGCACGGTCTTCGATGTGATTCGGCGGGATCACCTGATCGAGAATGCGCGTGAACGTTCCGCACAGATCCTGCAGGTTCTCGAGGGGGCGCCACTGGTCGATGTGATCCGTGGCCGCGGACTGCTCCTGGGGGTGCGCCTCACCCGGCCGGTGGCCCACGAACTCGTCGACGCGGCCCTGGCAGAGGGACTCATCGTGAATGCTCCGGACGAGTCGACGATTCGGCTCGCCCCGTCACTGATCCTGTCGGCCGACGATGTGGTGGAATTCCGGACGCTGTGGGGTCGCGCGGCCGAGCATGTGTCCGGCACAAATTGAGTGATGCACACGTGGCCGAGCGGAGACTTGGCCTGGGGGAGACCCCGGAAGGGAACTGATATGAGTACACGGCATTTTCTGCGGGATGACGATCTCTCCCCGGTGGAGCAGGCGGAGGTGCTCGACCTGGCCGCGAAGATGAAGCGCAACCGGTTCGAGCGGCGCCCGCTGGCCGGCCCCCGCACGGTGGCCGTCTTCTTCGATAAGACGTCGACCCGCACCCGGGTCTCGTTCGCGACGGGCATCGCCGATCTGGGCGGGTCCCCACTGATCATCAACCCCGGCTCGAGTCAGCTCGGTGCGAAGGAGTCCATCGAGGATACGGCTCGGGTGCTCGAGCGCATGGTGTCGATGATTGTGTGGCGCACGTTTGCCCAGTCTGGGCTTGAGAAGATGGCCCGCTTCAGCTCGGTGCCGGTGGTCAACGCGCTGTCGGATGATTTCCACCCCTGCCAGGTGCTGGCCGATCTCCTGACCGCCCGGGAGCATCTCGGTGAGCTGCACGGCCGGACTCTTGCATACGTCGGCGATGCGGCGAACAACATGTCGCACTCGTATCTTCTGGGCGGGGCGACCGCCGGACTGAACGTCCGGGTGGCGGGACCGTCCGGCTTCCAGCCACGGGCCGATATCGTGGCGGATGCGCGGGAGCGCGCTCAGATGACGGGCGGCTCGGTGCTCGTGACTGCCGATCCCGTGGAGGCCGTGTCCGGGGCAGATATCGTCATCACCGATACCTGGGTGTCGATGGGCCAGGAGGACGAGAAGGTCGAGCGTCAGCACACCTTCCAGGGGTATCAGGTCACCCCGGAGCTGATGGCGCAGGCCGCACCGGGAGCCATCTTCGAGCACTGCCTGCCGGCGTACCGCGGCTACGAGGTGGCGGCCGAGGTCATCGACGGCCCCCAGTCTGTGGTGTGGGACGAGGCCGAGAACCGGCTGCATGCGCAGAAGGCTCTGATGGCCTGGCTGCTCTCTCACTCCGAGCGGACTCGGTAGACTTTCCCCAACAACTTCGAGGAGCGTGGATTTCATGACTGAACGCATCGTGCTGGCGTACTCCGGCGGGCTGGATACCTCTGTGGGGATCGGCTGGCTGAAGAAGGAGACGGGCAAGGACGTCGTGGCCCTCTCGGTCGATGTCGGGCAGGGCGGCGAGGATCTGGAGTCCATCCGGCAGCGCGCTCTCGCGTGTGGCGCGGTCGACGCGGTGGTCGCCGATGTGAAGGACGAGTTTGCCTCTGAGTACCTCATGCCTGCACTCAAGGCGAATGCGCGCTACCAGCGCCAGTATCCGCTGGTGTCTGCGCTCTCTCGGCCTCTCATCGCCAAGTACCTGGCCCAGACAGCGCATCGTCTGGGCGCGGATTCGATCGCGCACGGCTGCACCGGGCAGGGCAACGATCAGGTCCGATTCGAGGCCGCTGTGGCCGCGATCGCCCCGGAGCTCAAAGCGGTGGCGCCCATCCGCGATTTCGAGCTGACCCGCGACAAGTCGATCGAGTTCGCGGCAGAGCACCATCTTCCGATCAAGCAGTCGAAGAAGAGTCCGTACTCCATCGACCAGAACGTCTGGGGCAAGGCCATCGAGACCGGCTTCCTGGAGGATCCGTGGAACGCCCCGATCGAGGACCTGTACACGTACACGAAGAACCCGGCCGAGGCCTCTGCGGAGGGCCGCGACGTGGTGATCGCGTTTGAGCAGGGCGTGCCGGTGGCGATCGATGGCGAGGCCGTGACCCCGCTGCAGGCCGTGGAGCGCATGAACGAGCTGGCCGGGAACGAGGGCATCGGGCGCATCGACATCGTCGAGGATCGTCTGGTGGGCATCAAGTCCCGCGAGGTCTACGAGGCACCTGGCGCGGTGGCGCTGATCGCCGCCCATGAGGCGCTGGAGAACCTGACCCTGGAACGCGATGTCGCCCGTTACAAGCAGGACGTCGAGAACCGCTGGTCGCAGCTGGTCTATGACGGGCTCTGGTTCTCCGGGCTGAAGGTTGCGCTCGATGCGTTCATCGATGAGACGCAGCGCTATGTGACCGGTGAGATCCGGCTGCACTTGCAGGGCGGACGGGCCACGGTCACGGGCTCCCGCTCGACGGCGAGCCTGTACGACTTCGATATGGCCACCTATGACGAGGGCGGAACCTTCTCGCACAAGTCGGCCCGCGGCTTTATCGACCTGTGGTCGCTGCCGTCGAAGATCGCGTCCCAGCGCAATGCGGCGGTGGCGCATCCAGTGGAGACCCCGCAGCCGGTCTATGTGGAGCGGTCGAAGAATCATTCGGCCACTCAGCACCGGGAGGCCTGATGTCTGAGCGCGCGGCCCAGGCCGGGGCCCTCTGGGGCGGGCGTTTCGCGTCCGGCCCAGCCCCGGAGCTGACGGAGCTGAGCCGGTCGACCCAGTTTGACTGGCGGCTAGCCCGGTACGACATCGCCGGGTCGCGCGCTCATGCCCGGGCTCTGCACCGGGCGGGGTACCTCACTGACGCGGAGCTCACGGGGATGCTCTCGGCCTTGGACACGCTGGAGGGGCGGGTTCAGGACGGGTCGTTTGCTCCGATTCCGGCGGATGAGGACGTCCATTCCGCTCTGGAGCGTGGCCTGATTGAGGTGGCCGGGCGGGAGCTCGGCGGCCGGTTGCGGGCGGGGCGCAGCCGGAACGACCAGATCGCCACACTCATCCGCATGTTCTTGAAGGATCATGCGATCAGGCTGGCGGGGCTGCTGGAGGCGCTCACCCGGGCGATTGCCGAACAGGCCGATCATCATGCGGCCGATCCGATGCCGGGGCGCACCCATATGCAGAGCGCACAGCCGGTGCTGCTCGGACATGCGCTGCTCGCACACGCCTGGCCGCTGGTACGGGACCTCGAGCGTCTGGCCGATTGGCGGGCTCGGGCGGATGCCTCCCCGTATGGGTCCGGAGCGCTGGCCGGCTCAACACTGGGGCTGGACCCACAGTTTGTCGCCACCGAGCTCGGCTTCTCCCATTCGGTTGAGAATTCGATGGACGGCACCGCGTCTCGGGATGTGGTCGCCGAGTTTGCGTATGTACTGGCGCAGGTCGGGATCGATCTCTCGCGGTTTGCGGAGGAGATCATCATCTGGAATACGCCGGAGTTCGGTTTTCTGACGTTGGACGACGGTTATTCGACGGGTTCGTCGATCATGCCGCAGAAGAAGAACCCGGATATCGCCGAGCTGGCCCGGGGGAAGAGCGGCCGTCTGATCGGTGATCTGACGGGGCTGTTGGCCACGTTGAAGGGGCAGCCGCTGTCGTATAACCGCGATCTGCAGGAGGACAAGGAGCCGGTGTTCGATCAGATCGACACCCTCGAGGTGCTGTTGCCCGCCTTCACGGGCATGGTGCGCACTGCTCATTTCCATACCGAGCGGATGGCTCGCGCCGCGGCTGAGGGCTTCTCCTTGGCGACGGATGTGGCCGAGTGGCTGGTGAAACAGCATGTACCTTTCCGGGACGCCCATGAGATTTCGGGGAACCTGGTGCGATTCTGCGAGGAGTCGGGGATCCAGCTGCAGGAGTGCACGGATGCACAACTGACGGGTGTGGATCCGCGGCTGACCCCGCAGGTGCGTGAGGTCTTGACTGTTGTGGGGTCGACGAATGCACGCTCGGCGCGCGGGGGGACCGCGGAGTCGAGTGTCCGGGCCCAGCTGGAGGAACTTCCTGCGCGTGTGGATGCGGCGAGGACGCGCCTCGGACGGGTGCCGTTGGTACCGTAGAGTCTGTGACGACTCCTCAGATGAGCCCGCGGCAGCAGATGCTCGCGGAGCAGACGAATGATCCATCTTTTCCGAACGTGCTCGATGAGCTCGAGTGGCGGGGCCTGGTGGCGGTTTCGACCGACCTCGGCGCGCTCCGCGAGCGCCTGGACGACGGGCCGATCACGTTTTATTGCGGCTTCGATCCGACTGCCGCGAGCCTGCACCTGGGAAACCTTGTCCAGCTGCTGACGTTGCGCCGTCTCCAGCTGGCGGGGAACCGTCCGATCGCCCTGGTGGGAGGGGCTACCGGGCTGATCGGCGATCCGAAGCCGACTGCTGAGCGGACGCTGAACGATAAGGGCACCGTGGCAGAGTGGGTGCAGCGCATCCGCGGGCAGGTGAGCAGGTTCTTGTCGGACGAGGGAGAGAACCCAGTTCGGCTGGTGAACAACTTGGATTGGACGGGGCAGCTCTCGGCGATCGATTTGCTGCGTGAGGTCGGGAAGCATTTCCGTGTCAACACGATGCTGTCCAAGGAGGCGGTCCAGGCACGGCTTCGGTCGGAGGCGGGCATCAGCTACACGGAGTTCAGCTACCAGGTGTTGCAGGGACTCGATTTCCTGGAACTGTTCCGACGCTACGACTGTGTTTTGGAGACGGGGGGGCAGGACCAGTGGGGCAACCTGACGGCCGGCATCGATCTGATCAAGCGTGTTGAGGGGGCCCCGGCCCATGCGTTCGGGACTCCGATCATCACGGATGCGACGGGGAAGAAATTCGGGAAGTCTGAGGGCAACGCGGTTTGGCTGGATCCTGAGCTGACGAGCCCGTATGCCTTCTACCAGTTCTGGATGAATGTCGATGATCGCGATGTGGTGCCGCTGTTGAAGGTGTTCACCTTCTTGCACCGTGATCGGATCGCTGAGCTGGGAGAGCTGACACAGTCTGCGCCTCAGCGGCGGGAGGGGCAGCGGGCACTGGCGTGGGAAGTGACTTCGCTGGTGCATGGGCCGGATGTGGCCCGTGCGGTCGTGGATGCGTCGGAGGCCTTGTTCGGACGAGGGGATCTCTCGTCGGTTCCGGTCGAGACGTTGGTCGGCGCTGCACGTGCCCTCCCACATATGGATGCGGAGCCTGGGCTCGCTGTGGGGCGGGCACTCAACGTGACTGGTGTGGTGAAGTCAGCTTCCGAGGCGCGTCGTGCGGTGGCCCAGGGGGGTGTCTACGTGAATAACGTGAAGATGGATTCGGTGGATGCCCCGGTGGAATCGTTCTTGGGTGGGCGAGTGGCAGTGCTGAGGCGGGGGAAGAAGACGCTCGCTGCGGTGCTGAGACCCTCAGCCTGACCTCAGAAGGGGCCAGGATCGGCCTGGTTATGCGGATCAGAAAAAAGTTTGCCAAATGATTTGCAGAGACCGGGAAACGTGGTTATAGTTACTACTTGTCACCCCAAAGGTGCGGATCACCGCAGAGCGATCCGGCCTCAAGCGGGACCACTCCAGAGCAGTTGAAGTTCAGAAATGTTCTTCAAACGTTCGGTTGCAGACTTCAAAA
>JAKVJE010000040.1 GCA_022487185.1 Microbacteriaceae bacterium | reverse complement strand
ATACTACCGGCCAAAGCGGAGGCTCCTGAAATGGAATCCAGCACCACGCATCTATCCGAAGGCAATGATCGCAGCGACCGTATTGAGCGCAACGGGCTCAACGAGATCGCCGAAGAGGAACACCACGGCACCCCTGCCCAGCTCTTTTGGCCCTGGTTCGCCGCGAACATCTCGGTCCTGGGCATCAGCTACGGCGCTTTTCTGCTCGGGTTCGCGATTTCCTTCTGGCAGGCGACGATCGTTGGCCTTGTCGGTATTGTCATCTCGTTCCTGCTCTGCGGATTTGTGGCGCTGGCGGGGAAGCGCGGGCACGCCCCGACGATGACCCTGTCGCGGGCCGTGTTCGGCGTGAACGGGAACCGACTTCCGTCCCTGATCTCGTGGATGCTGACGGTCGGGTGGGAGACCGTCCTGGTAGTACTGGCGGTTCTGGCGACGAGCACTGTCTTCGGACGGCTCGGCTGGGTGCACGGTACCGTTGCGCAGGTGATCGCCATGGTGGTGGTGATCGCTCTGGTGGTCCTCGGGGGGTTACTCGGATTCGACTTCATCATGAAGCTTCAGCAGTGGATCACCATTATCACCGCCGTGCTGACGGTCATCTACATGGCGCTCGTGCTCGGCCATATCAACGTCTCTGCGATCGCCTCCCTGAAGGGAGGCTCGCTGCCGACCCTCATCGGGGCGTTCGTGTTCATGATGACCGGGTTCGGCCTCGGCTGGGTCAATGCGGCTGCCGACTACTCTCGGTATTTGCCCCGGAAGGCATCCAACACTGGTGTCGTGTTCTGGACGACGTTCGGGGCCGCGCTGCCGCCGATTATTCTCCTCGTCTTCGGCCTGCTGCTGGCTGGGTCGTCGACAAAACTCTCCACGGCGACTGCCAACGATCCCATCGGCGCCCTGACCACGATCCTGCCCGTCTGGTATTTGGTGCCCTTCGCCTTTGTGACAGTTCTGGGACTGGTCGGGGGAGCCGTGCTCGATATCTACTCTTCGGGCTTCTCCCTGCTCAGCGTGGGGCTGCGCGTTCCCCGGTGGTCGGCCGCACTCGTCGACGGTGTGATCATGACCCTCGGCGCGATCTATGTGGTGTTCTTCTCCGACAGCTTCTTCGTCGCCTTCCAGGGCTTCCTCATCACGCTTGGTGTGCCGATTGCCGTCTGGTGCGGACTGTTCTTGGGTGATCTTCTGCTGCGGCGGGCTCCCTACGACGGCCATGATCTGTTGGATGCCCGTGGCCGGTACGGCTCTGTGAACTGGTGGGCCATCCTGGTCATCGTGGTGGGAACGGTCGTCGGCTGGGGCCTGGTTGTCAACACCTATGCAGGCTGGTTGAAGTGGCAGGGGTTCCTCCTCGGCCCGCTGGGGCTGGGCGGTCGCACCGGTGCCTGGGGCGGGGCCAACTTGGGTGTGCTGGTGGCACTGGTGCTCGGCTTTGCGGGCGGTCTCCTGCAGGTTCGCCGCGTCCGCGCACAGGAGTCGCGCCCCGTTACCACGACGGTTGTGGACGAGGAGGCCTGACGTGGCGGGGACCTGGCTGCTCGCAATAGATATGCAGCGTATTTTCGCCGAACCGGATTCTCCGTGGGCGACTCCGGAGTTCGACCGGGCGAAGGCAGGCCTCGATCGGCTGATCCCCAAGTTCTCGGGACGGGTCGCCTTCACCCGGTTCCTCGCGCCAACGAACCCGTCCGGGGCCTGGGTGCCGTATTATCGGGACTGGCCGTTTGCGCTGGATCCCGCACACCTCGACCAGTACGATCTGGTGGCCGAGTATGCCGACATACCGGCGCCGATCATCGACCGTCCAGGATTTGGGAAGTGGGATGCGGCGGCCGCAAGCCTGCTGGGAATGCCCGAGCACCTGGTCGTCGGCGGGGTCTCCACGGACTGCTGCGTGCTGTCGACGGTGCTGGCCGCGATCGATGCGGGCGTGAGCGTGGATGTGGTGTCGGATGCCTCCGCAGGGCTCAGTCCCGCCGACCATCAGCGGGCGCTGGACGCCATGGGCCTGTACCAGCCGCAGGTCCGCGTGCGCACCGTCGAACAGGTGCTGGACGAGCTGTCGGCCTGATCCTAAGGTCGAGCGCCGAGAGGATCTAGAGGATGCGCACGGCCATGGCATGGCGGCCGTCGGTGGGCTGCCGCCCCGCTAGGTACTCCGAGTGTGAGAAGAAGTCTGGATCCCGGTCGGTGAGGATATTGCTGGCGACGATGTTCTTTCGGGACACCCCGACGCGTTCGAGCTGGGCGGCGACCTCTTCGGTGAACGATCGGTTTCCCCGATCGTGGAGGGGATAGGATGCCCCACTCGGGGAAGGCCCCAACCATGCCCGAAGATGCTCGGGGTGTACGTCAAAGTGCTCTCGGAGAAATTCGACCGAGTGAATAGCCCCATCCTGGACCACGCTGTGCCGGCCCAGGTGCGTGAGCATCACGGTTGTGGTGACGGGGTCCCAGAGCACCGTTCCCATGCAGTCCGCCAGAGGGAGAAAGAGCGTGAGTCCCGGGACGTCTGTGGCCAGCCCATCCTGGACCGGGACATCTCTGAGAATCCCTGCCCCGCCGTCCGCCTCCGAGACGGCCGCATATCGGCAGTAGTCGTCCCGGTCGTAGGAGATGTGCACCCGCACGGTTTGATCCTCAGAAGCCCCGATTTGGGACAAAAACCTGGAACGGTTCCCTTCATACCCGTTGGGCTGCTCCGCACTCTTCATGGTGCCGTCGGCGGCCTCGGAGACCGAGAGTCGAAGTTCCGCAGCAAAATCGATGTCGCGCATGGGCCTCACTCTAGGCGGTCGGCAAAGTACCAGGGCCAGGGCACATGCTGGGCATGTACCGTTGAACTGTCATCTGAAATCGATTTGAGGACGTCTATCGTGTCGCATCTCTCCACCCGCCGTCGCCTTTGGGCTCTGCTCGCTATCGTCGCCGTCTCGGGGGCGGGGCTGGTGGGGTGCTCCTCGAAGGCAACCGCCTCCGGGTGCAATACGCCGCCCGAGGGCGCATCCTCAAGCTCGGTACGGGTCTCCGGGACCTTCGCCAAGAGCGCGAAGGTAACCAAAATCGGCACCAAACCGACCAGTACCTTCCAGCGCACCGTGCTCAAGGCCGGGAATGGCGCCCCGGTGAAGAAGTCCGGGTCGGCGACCATCCACTTCGCTGTGTTCAATTCCAAGGCGAAGGTTGTCGGATCCACGGACAGCTCGTTCGCTCAGGGGGTTTCGGTGGATTCGGAACAGGTGAAGACCAAGCTCTGGAACTCGATTGCCTGCACCAACACGGGGTCCCGGTTGGTACTGACCGGGCCGATGAGTGATTTCTTGGATCTCTCGTCCTCGGGCAGCAGTTCCTCGCAGAAGGTGATCTGGGTTGTCGACATCGAGAAGTCGAAGACGGTTTCGGCGGCTCCGACCGCTGCCGCATCGTCGATGCCCACGGTGACGGAGGCTTCGAACGGGGTCCCCTCGATCGGCGATCTGAGCGGCACCGCCCCGACACAGACCCGGGTGGCGGTGCTCAAGAAGGGCACCGGGAAGAAGATCACTTCGTCGAGCACGGTGCAGGTGCGGTATATCGGCAAGCAGTGGGCGAATAACACGGTCTTCGACACGACGTGGAGCGATGCGTCCGTGGCGTCTCCCTCCCCGGCTTCGTTCTCTCTGTCACAGGTGATCACTGGGTTCCAGAAGGGGCTGCTGGGGCAGCGTTCAGGCTCCCGTGTCCTCATTGAGATGTCGGCGGCGGATGCGTATGGGGCGATCGGCTCCGATGGTGCCACCTCCTCGACCTCGGGGGCTCCGCTGGGGGCGCTGGTCTTCCTCGTCGATATCGTCGGCGTCTCGAACTGATGGTGAGCCGCCCGCTCGGGACGATTGTCGACCTGGCCAACCGTCTCTGGCCCCCGGCTCTGGCCGAGGAATGGGACAATCCAGGGCTGGCGCTCGGATCTCTCGATGCCGAGATCAGCAGAATTCTGCTGGCGGTGGATGTGACCCCATCAGTGCTGGAGGAGGCGCGCGCTTCCGAGTGCCAGCTGATTCTCACCCACCACCCGAGCCTTTTCCGCCAGGCCGGCACCTTGCGACAGGACTCCTGGCCGGGCGGGCTGCTCAGCCGCGCCGCCGAGGAACGCATTGCCCTTTTCTCGGCCCACACGAATGCGGATGCGGCCGAGGACGGGGTGAACGATGCCCTGGCCTTGGCGCTGGGACTGTCGCAGACGCATCCGCTTCACCCTGTCAAGCCCCAGGACAGGACCGGCATCGGCCGGCGGGGAATCCTATCCCGCCCCGCTCCACTCGTCCAGGTCGCGCACGACCTTGCCCGAGCCCTCCCTGGCACGGCGGCCGGGATCCTCGTTCAGGGGTGTCCCGACCGGCCCATCCGCTCCGTCACGTTGTGCAGCGGGTCTGGGGCCGACTTCCTCTCGGACCCGGCGGTCCGGCTCAGTGACCTCTACGTGACCTCGGATCTCAAGCATCATGAGGCTCTGGATGTGCGATCCGCCGGGGAACTCGGGCTTCGGGCACCGGCGCTGATCTGCGTGTCCCATTGGGCTGGGGAGTCACTCTGGCTCACCCGGGCGGCGGCCGCGATCTCTCGGGAGACCGGCATCGAGTGCATCCTGAGTGCGCAGCGGACCGATCCCTGGGATTTCCGTGTTGGCGATGGGGATGGGGAGTAAACTTCCGCACGGACGGGTCGTCCAGACGGTCGCGTCGCCTTCGGGCGCCGAGGAACGTCCGGGCTCCAAAGAGCACGATGGTGGGTAACGCCCACCCGGAGTAATCCGAGAGACAGTGCAGCAGAGAGTAGACCGCCTGCGTTCGCGTGGGTAAGGGTGAAACGGTGGTGTAAGAGACCACCAGCAGTCCGGGCAACCGGGCTGGCTCGGTAAACCTCATCGGGAGCAAGACCAAGCAGAAGGGGAGCGGCTCGCTCATCGCCTTCGGGTAGGTTGCTAGAGGGTGCCGGTAACGGTACCCCGAGAGAGATGGCCGTCACGCCGCTTGCGGCGTACAGAACCCGGCGTATCGGGCGGCCCGTCCACACATACTTCGAACGTCTTCCCCGGGGTCGCTGCACAGAGGCGGTCCGGGATCGGCTATGCCTCCGAAAGCTGCTTCCAGTTGACCGGGTTCCCGGTGGGGGATGCCTCTGGATGGGACGCGGCGAAGGCCGCCGCCCCGAGCAGTCCTGCCGAGTTGCGGTGCTGCGCGGGCACAATCGGAGTGTGCAGGTGCAGCAGCGGGAGAAAGTCCTCGTGTTGTCTCGAGATGCCGCCGCCGACAACGAACAGGTCTGGCCAGAACACGCTCTCCAAGTGCTCGTAGAACAGTTGGAGACGCTCGGCCCACTCTTCCATTCCCAGGTTTTCTCGTTCCCGGGCAGAGTTCGCGGCGTAGTGCTCGATGTTGGGATGCTCCCCGATATCGAGGTGCCCGAGCTCCGTGTTGGGAATCAATGTGCCGTTGACGACGATGGCGCTGCCGATCCCGGTTCCCAGTGTGGTGAGGATGATGGAGCCTGGCACTCCCCGGGCGGCCCCGAACATGATCTCGGCGTACCCGGCCGCATCCGCATCGTTGAGCACTGCAACCTGGGTGTGGAGCGAATCGCTGAACAGCTGCTGCGCATCGAGGCCAATCCAGCGCTTGGAGATGTTTGCGGCGGTGCGGGTGATTCCGCGCTGCACCACGGCGGGGCAGGCGATGCCCACATCCATGGTCGTCGGATCGACGTCGAGCTTGGCGACGAGTGCGTCCAGGGCCTTCAGAATCGCCTTGGGCTTTCCGGATTCGGGGGTGGACACCTTCTGCCGGTCGGTCATGAGCGTTCCGGTCGCGGTATCGACGACCGCCGCCTTGATCCCGGTGCCACCGATATCGATACCGAGGGCAGGATGTGCATGCGTCGTCATAGCGGTCTCCTTGGATGTGGTCGGTGAGCAGTGTACCCCGTGGCGCCCGGGTGAGGGGTCCTCAGCGCAGTGTTCCGGTGAGGACCTCGGCCCCGTCTGCGCGGACCACCAGCGTGTGCTCGAACTGTGCGGTGAGGGAGCGGTCCTTCGTCACGATCGTCCAGTCGTCGGGCCACTGCTCCCAGGCGATTCCCCCGAGTGTGAGCATGGGCTCAATGGTGAAGACCATGTTCTCCTCGATGAGCTGGCTATAGGTCTCGGGATCGTCATAGTGAGGAATGATCAGTCCTGAGTGGAACTGCCGGCCCACCCCATGCCCGGTGAAGTCCCGGACAACGCCGTATCCGAACCGCTTTGCGTACGATTCGATGACCCGGCCGATCACGCTGATAGGACGTCCGGGCTTGACGGCCTTGATCGCACGATTCATCGAGTTTTGGGTACGGGTGATGAGATCCTGAGCCTCGGTGCTGATCTCCCCGACGCCGAATGTGCGGTTGGTGTCCCCGTGCATGCCATTCTTGTACGCGGTGACGTCGAGGTTGATGATGTCTCCCTCCTCCAACACGGTGTCGTCGGGGATGCCGTGGCAGATGACCTCATTCACGGAGGTGCACAGGCTGCGCGGATATCCGCGGTACCCGAGGGTCGACGGGTAGGCCCCGTGTTTGACCATGTATTCGTGACCGATGAGGTCGAGGTGCTGTGTAGTGACGCCGGGGTGGATCTCATCGGCAATCGCATCGATCGCACCTGCGGCGATCTGGGAGGCCTCACGAATACGGTCGATCTCCTCCTCGGTGTAGGTGTCGCCGTATCCCTCTTCGTTGTACTCCTGCTTGCCAACATATGGCGGCCTTGGAATGGAGTCGGGGACGGTCAGGGGATGGGTGACCAGGCCAGGAATAAGATGTCCGGTTCGTGGATCTTTCGGCATACCCGGGAGTTTAGTCCGCGATCTGCCACCTTATCTGGCGTGCGGTCGGCGGTTGGTAATCGGGATCCGTCGATCCCGGCCGAAGGCGAGCTCGGTGATACGGGTTCCCGGAGCGGCCTGGCGTCGCTTCCACTCGGCTCGGTCGATGAGGGCGATGATCCGAGAGACCGTCTTGAGCGAGTGCCCGGCGGCGATAATGTCATCTGGGCCCTCCCTGAGCTCGACGTAGCGGTGGATGATGTCGTCGAGTTCCGTGTAGGGGGGCAGACTGTCCTGATCGGTTTGGTCGGGCCGCAGCTCCGCGCTCGGAGGCTTCACGATGACGTGCTCGGGGATCGGCGGGGTCTGCCCCGTCTCGGTCGCACGGGCGTTCCTCCAGCGGCAGAGATCCCAGACGAGTGTCTTCACGACGTCTTTGATCGGGTTGAACCCGCCGACCGCGTCTCCGTAAATCGTGGAGTATCCGACCGCCAGTTCACTCTTGTTGCCGGTGGTGAGGACGAGCTGTCCCTCTGAATTGGAGATCGCCATGAGGATGACGCCCCGGAGCCTCGCCTGCAGGTTCTCTGCAGCGACACCGTCCAGATGGAGCTGGTGCTCGAAGGGCGGGACGAGATCGGTAATGGGCTCGGTTCGGGAGTGGATTCCCAGCCGTGTCACCAGATCATGGGCGTCGTCGAGGGAGTGGTCACTTGAATACCGGCTGGGCATGAGCACTCCCCAGACCCGGTCTGGGCCGAGAGCATCGACGGCCAAGCTGGCCACCAGACTTGAGTCGATACCGCCGGAGAGCCCCAGCACGACCCCCGGGAAGCCATTTTTCTTCACATAGTCACGGAGCCCGGTCACCAGGGCCATCCAGGTTTCCTCGAGAGGGGAGGGGGATGGGGCCATCCGCCGGTCGCATGGGGTCGCGGGAGCAGCGGGGAGGTCGACGGTGACGACTCTGGCGGCCGGGTGCCGATCGGATGCCTGCTGTCCGGTCGGGACGTCGACGAAGAGGAGCTCGGTCTGGAAGGAGGAGGCTCGGGACTGGACTTCTCCGGTGGCGTCGACAAACATTGAGGCCCCGTCGAAGACGAGATCGTCTTGACCCCCAACAAGGTTAACGTATGCAATGGGTGCGCCGACCTCATGTACCCGGGAACGGATCAATTCGAGCCGATCCTGGACTTTCCCTGTGGCATAGGGGGAGGCGTTGATCACGAGAACGAGGTCGCATCCGCTGAGATGGTCCAGCGGGCCGGCCGGTCGCCACAGATCCTCGCAAATCATGAGGCCGACAGAAAGAGGCCCGGCCTGGAGCACCACGGGATCGTCGCCCGGAACGAAATTTCGGAATTCGTCGAAGACCGCATAGTTGGGGAGGTGGTGCTTTGTGTATTCACCGACAACACGGCCGTGCTGCAGCACCGCTGCCCGATTTTCGGCGATGGCGGTGGGTGAGGCCGGAGGGCGGCGGTCTGCGGGGAATGGCCCTGCGGGAAAGCCGACCACAACGATCCGGTCGCCGAGTCCGGCCGTTTCGAGCCGTGACGCCAGACCTTCGAGCTCTCGGCGGGTGGTCGCCAGAAAATCAGGATCGGTAGCCAAATCCTCGATCGGGTACCCGGTGAGCGCCATCTCGGGGAACGCGATGAGCTGCGCCCCGTTTCGGGCCGACTCCTGCACGGCGTCAGCGATCATCTTGGTGTTTCCTGAAAAGTCGCCGAGTATGGGATTTATCTGGGCCAGACAGACACGGAATGCGGTCATGCACAGTAGCCTAGTGGAGGGTCAACCACTGAGAGGTCAGGATGGACAAGCAAACCGATTTCGTGCTCCGTACCATTGAGGAGCGCAAGGTGAAGTTCGTGCGTCTGTGGTTCACAGACGTCGTTGGATCCCTGAAGTCGGTGGCTATTTCACCGGCCGAAGTGGAGGGCGCTTTTAATGAGGGGCTTGGCTTTGACGGATCCACGATTGAGGGATTCACCCGAGCGCACGAGGATGACATGCTCGCCTGCCCGGATCCATCGACGTTCCAGCTGCTGCCTTGGCGGGGAGCGGTCGATCCGGCTGCCCGGATGTTCTGCGATATCACGCTGCCGGATGGGCAGCCGGCCGCCGCGGACTCTCGCCAGGTGCTGAAGCGGGCGCTTTCTCACGCGGGGGATCTTGGGTTTTCGTTCTATGCGCATCCGGAGATCGAGTTTTATCTTCTGCAGCCGCCTTCGGCCGACCTGCGGACGCTGACCCCGATCGATTCATCGACCTATTTCGATAACGACCCGGGCGGAGCGGCCAGCGACTTCCGGCGTCGGGCGATCACGATGCTGGAGGAACTCGGGATTTCCGTCGAGTTCAGCCACCACGAGGTTGGTCCCGGACAGAGCGAGATCGATTTGCGCTACGCGGATGCGCTGACTATGGCCGACAACATCATGACATTCCGCACCGTGATCAAAGAGGTCGCGAGTGAGCAGGGTGTGCTGGCGACCTTCATGCCGAAACCGTTCCCGAATTACCCCGGGTCCGGCATGCATATGCACCTCTCCCTCTTCGAGGGTGACAACAATGCCTTCTACGACTCGGAGGCCGAGTACATGCTCTCGGCCACAGGACGTCACTTCATGGCGGGTGTGCTGACGCACGCGGCGGAGATCTCGGCTGTCACCAACCAATTCGTGAACTCCTACAAGCGTCTCTGGGGCGGGGATGAGGCTCCCAGCTTCACATCGTGGGGGCACAGCAACAGTTCGGCGCTGGTCCGCGTTCCCCAGTACAAGCCGGAGAAGACGCAGAGTGCCCGGATCGAATACCGGGCCCTCGATGCGGCCTGCAACCCTTATCTGGCCTATGCTGTGATTCTTGCGGCGGGCTTGGACGGTATTGAGCAGGAGCTCCCGCTGCCCCCGGAGGCTCAGGAGAATGTGGGGTCTCTCACCGACGCGGAGCGAGCCGCCCTGGGATATGATCCGTTGCCCTCCACCTTGGAGGATGCGCTGAATGTCATGAAGGATTCGGAGCTGGTGGCCGATACTCTTGGTGAACAGGTCTTCAATTACTTCCTCCTCAACAAGCGGCGCGAGTGCGCCGAGTACCGTGCCCAGGTCACCCCGTTCGAGCTGGAGCACTATCTGAACCGTTTCTGATGGATGCGAGCGCCAGCGACCGAGATAGGCTCCGTTCCCGGCTTGTACGAGCGGGAGTTCTGGATCCAGATCGCGGATTGGTGCTGCTCCACCAGCTGGATCCTGCGCAGGGCGCCGAGCTGGACGGGTGGATCGATGCGCTCGACACTGCGTCCGTGGCAGATCCGGATCTCGGACTGGAGGCTCTCTGCCGGCTCTCGGACCGACTGCGGTCAGTCGGGGGAGAGCCAACGGTGCGCGAGGACCTCTTCGTACTCCTCCCGGTCCTCGGGTTTTCGCGGGGTGCCGTGGACTTCTTCGATCGGCACCCGGAGCAGATCCATCGTGTTGCAGGGTATGTCGCTGAGGGGTTTCCACGAGAAGAAACCATCACCTCTCTGATTTCTGCGGCCGATGGCAGGATTGCAACCCGGATCGCGGCGAGGTCCCTGCTGATCGCGATTGCAGCGGTTGATCTGGCCTCCCCGACCCCAGTAGAGAGCGTCTCGGAGGTGTGCACCGCTCTGACACGAATCGCAGATGAGGTGCTCCAGCACGCTCTTCGCACCGCAAGGATTGAGACGAATCTGCCCCAGATCCCTCTGGCGGTCTTTGCGTTCGGGAAGACCGGTTCCGGCGAATTGAATTATGTGAGCGATGTCGACATCGTCTTCGTCTGCGGTGATTCGACGGAGTCGGAGGGCGATGTCCTGGGCGACGCCACACGGCTGGCGAGGGCCTGTCTCCGTGAACTGACCGCATATGAATCGGAACCGCCAGTGTGGGAGATCGATACGAATCTCCGCCCGGAGGGCAAGAAGGGGGCGCTGGTCCGGACACTTTCCTCGTACCGCGAGTACTACCGTCGCTGGGCCACGAATTGGGAATTCCAGGCGCTGTTGAAAGCCAGGATCGTCGCCGGAACCAAAGAACTTGGGCGGCGCTGCAGCGCGATGGTATCCGAATTCGTCTGGTCTGCCGCGGAGCGCCCCAATTTTATCCGGGATGCGCAGCGGATGCGTCGCCGAGTCATCAGCCTGATTCCGGAGCCAGAGCGGGAGCGGAACCTGAAGCTGTCGGCGGGGGGACTCCGAGATGTCGAGTTCTCTGCACAGCTGTTGCAACTCGTGCACGGCAGAACCGAGCCTGCCGTTCGCTCTCCGGCCACGGTGCGTGCTCTCTCCGAGTTATCGGAGCATGGGTTCATCGGACGAGTGGAGGCCCGGGCCCTGGACGAGGATTACCGCTGGCTGCGTGTCCTTGAGCACCGCGTGCAGCTCCGGGATCTGCGTCGTACCCATCTGCTTCCGGAGAGCGCGGCCGAGCGGAGAATCCTCTCCCGGGCGGCTCGAGTTCCGAGCGAGGGTGACGGCGTCCTGGATCGGTGGAAGACGATTCGCTCGGAGGTGTCGCGGTTACAACGGGCCATCTTCTATCAGCCGTTGTTGGATGTGGCGGCCAGTTTGCATCCGGAGGCGTTGGTGCTCTCTCCTGATCAGGCTCGTGTCCGTCTGCGGGCACTGGGGTTCGTGGCTTCGGACGCCGCACTCGAACACATCCGAGCCCTGACCCGCGGAGTTTCTCGTCGGGCCGAGATTCAGCGCCATCTCCTCCCGGTTCTCCTGGAGATGCTCGCCGAGGGGACTGATCCCGACTATGGGCTGCTGGCCTTCCGTCGGCTGAGCGAGCGCATCGGCGAACAATATTGGTATCTGCGGATGCTGCGGGACAGTCCGATCGCCGCACAGCACCTGTGCCGGGTCCTGTCACGGTCCCGGTACATCGGCGACGCCTTGAGCTCTCAGACAGCCGCCGCCGCCTGGGTGGGCTCGACCGAGGAGCTGGTTCCGCGCACGCGGAGCAGGATCGAGGCCGAGATGCTCGCAATCGTCCGCCGCCACCGCCACCAGGCGAGGGGAAACACGGTTGTTCCGGAGCTCCTTCGAGCGGTGCGCAGACGGGAACTCCTCAGACTGGCGATGGTCGCGGTTACGGGCACCCGGGAGATCGTCGACATTTCTCAAGGGGTCAGCGCCGTACATGCCGCATTGATCGAGGCACTGCTGGCCTGGATTGATCCGGTGGGGGAGCTCGGGGTCCGCATCACAGTGATTGGCCTGGGACGTTTCGGAGGCGGGGAGCAGGGGTTCGGCTCCGACCTCGATCTGATGTTTTTGTGTGCGGATGCCGGAGCGGGTCAGGAGATGCAGTCCCGTGCCCGCGAGGCAGTCGGTCTCTTGCGCGAGGCGCTCACCGATTTTCATCTTCCGATTGTGCTGGATCTCAATCTTCGGCCTGAGGGGCGGAAGGGGCCGCTGGTCCGAACGGTCCCCTCGGCGTTGCAGTACTACGAGCACTGGTCGGAGCCCTGGGAGGCGCAGGCTCTTCTCAGAGCCTGTGCGGTGGCCGGAGACGCGGAGCTCTCGGGTCGATTCCTGGAGGGGATCGCTCCGATTCGGTACCCGGCCCGACTGGAGGCGGGGGCACTGCGCCAGATTCGGCTATTGAAGGCGCGGATGGAATCGGAACGGCTTCCGCATGGGACGGATCGCGCATTCCATCTCAAACTCGGCCGTGGATCTCTGTCAGATGTGGAGTGGGTGGTGCAGCTCCTTCAGCTGCGCCATGCGGCGGCGTTCCCAGAGCTCCGGGTTCCCGGGACGATGGATGCGCTCAGTGCCGAGGAGACCCTGGGCCTGCTGAGCCCTGGTGATGCCATGCAGCTTCGAGAGGCCTGGACTCTAGCCTCCCGCATCCGTTCAGCCATTATGTTGGCCTCTGGGA
>JAKVJE010000039.1 GCA_022487185.1 Microbacteriaceae bacterium | reverse complement strand
TACTCGCCCGGAATGCCCTGCCGCTGGATGCCACCGTCCGGGGACTGCTCGGGCTCCGGGAGTGCGGATGACCGCGCCGCACCCCCGGGCGGGCCGGGTGCTGCACACCGGGAACCTGGTCGTGGATCTGAGTCTCCGGGTTCCCCGGCTTCCCCGCCGGGGCGAGGATCTGTCGGTCGAGGAGCCGGTCTCGGCTCCGGGCGGGGCCTGGCATGCGCTCGCCGCGGCCACCGGGCTCGGGGCCCGGTGCGTCTTCGCGGGGAGTCTGGGGACCGGCCCTCGAGGCGATTTCCTGCGGGCCCGGCTCAAGGACTCCGAGATCCCCCATCCGGCACCCCGCATCGACGGGACAGACTCGGGCTGCTCGTTGGCCCTGGTGGAACCCGATGGGGAGCGCACCTTCCTCTCGACCACCGGGGCCGAGGCGGTGCTGTCGCCCGAGACGCTCCGGGAGCTCCACCCCACCGACGAGGACGTGGTGGTCGTGAGCGGCTACACCGTGGCCCGGGCGGAGGCCGGCGGCACGCTGCTGCGCTGGCTGCGTGGCCGTGACGAGGCCGCCGTCCTCTTCGACCCCGGCCCCGTGATCTCCAGGACCGAGGCGGGCCAGCTCCGGGCCGTCTGTGCGGCTGTCACCGCGCTCACCTGCACCGAGGAGGAGGGGAGGGAGCTCGCCCGGGCACTCGGGATCCCCGGAGGCTCACGCACCGCATCCGCCCTGGCCGCCGCGTTGCACCGCGGCCTGCCCCGCCATCCGCTCGTCCTGCTCCATCAGGGGGCAGCTGGCGCCGTCTGGTGCGAGGCTCGGGGAGCGGGCCACCTCGATGCGCTGTCTGTCCCGGTGCTGAGCGCCAACGGCGCCGGGGACACGGTCGCCGGGGTCCTCGCCTGGGGCCTGGCCGGCCCCTGGCTCTCCCCCGCCGCACACGTGGATGCGGTGCGCGAGACCCTCGAACTCGCCATGGCCGCGGCCAGCCGCCACATCTCGACACCGCCCGGAACGCCCCCGGCCGACCGAGCCGAATTGCAGCGCTTTGCCGAGCAGCACCATCCCATCCCACCGGACCAGTCAGGAGAGTATCGGGCATGAACCTACACGACCGGCAACGCATGGAGCGCGTCGCCTCGGAGCTGCGGCAGGCCGGAGTCGAACCCCAGATCGAGCAGTTCGCTGCCTCGACCAAAACTGCCGCGGACGCCGCAGCCGCACTCGGATGCGAGGTCGGGGCCATCGCCAACAGCCTCATCTTCGTCTGCGCCGGAGAGCCGTTGCTGGTGCTCGCCTCGGGGGCCCACCGAGTCGACACAGCGCTGGTGGCCGCCCAGCTGGACTGCGATCCGATCGAACGGGCCACCCCGAGTTTCGTGCGGGACCGCACCGGACAGGTCATCGGCGGAGTCGCACCCGTGGGGCATCCGGAGCACCTGCGCACCGCGGTCGACCGGGCACTGCAGGACTATGACACGGTCTGGGCGTCGGCCGGCACCCCTAACTCGGTCTTCCGGACCTCGTTCACACAGCTGGTCGCGCTGACCGGCGGAACCCCGGTCGATGTGGCCTGAGGCACGCGCCCGGACTCAGGAGATCCTCCGCGCGCATCCGGTGCAGTATCTGACTGTTGCAGCACCGGCCACCGCCGAACTCGAGGTCGAGCGGTCGGTGTTCGACTGTCTCCTCGCCCCAGCGCACTCCGAAGCCGAGGCGCGCGCCCGTATCTCCCAGTGCCGCACCGAACATCCGCGGGCCAGGCACCACTGCAGCGCGTTCGTGCTCGGGGAGCGCGGGGAGCTCCGCCGGAGCAGTGACGATCAGGAGCCCTCCGGAACCGCCGGGGCACCCATGCTGCAGGCCCTTACCGAGGCCGGACTCACCGGGACGGTGGCGGTGGTGAGCCGGCAATTCGGTGGCCGCCTCCTGGGCGCCGGCCGCCTCACCCGCACCTATCGAGAGGCGGTGGCCAGTGCCATCGAGAACGCCGAAAGGACGCTCTGCCGCCTCCACATCCTCCTGCGGTTTCGCTGCAACTTGGCCGAGTCGGGTCCTGCGGAGGGGATGGCGGCCCGGAATGGCTGGAGAGTGGTCGATCGGGAGTGGGCCGCAGAGGTGACCTACACCTGCGCGGTGCCCCCGGAACAGGTGCCCCGGGCCCTCAGCCTCGTGGCCGAGCTCACCAGCGGTCGTGCCGAGGCCACGGTGGCCGGGCACCGCTATCTTCCCTCAGCGGGCGGATGATCCGCGCCCGCCGGTGCGATTCGCCGCGCGCATGGCCCGGCGGGCCTCCCGGTCGTCCTGCTTCTTGCGCAGCACCTGCCGCTTGTCGTAGTCCCGCAGGCCCTTGGCCACGGCGAGATCGACCTTGGCCCGTCCGTCCCGGAAGTAGAGACGCATCGGGATGAGGGTCACGCCCCGCTCATCCAGGTGACGCGCGAGCCGGGTGATCTCCTGCCGGTGCAGCAGCAATTTGCGCTTGCGCCGGGTGGCGTGGTTCGTCCAGGAGCCCTGGGAGTATTCGGGGATATGCACGTTCAGCATCCACGCCTCGCCGTCGCGGATCTCCGCGTACCCATCGACGAGGGAGGCCTTCCCCTCCCGGAGGGCCTTCACCTCGGTACCGGTGAGCACCAGCCCCGCCTCGACGCTGGCAAGCACCGCATAGTCATGCCGGGCGCGACGATTCGTCGCGACCGTGCGCTCCTCGCCCGATGCATCCATGACTTCGATGGTAGCTGGCTACACCCGGAGGTAGCGACGAATGGCCACGATCGAGGCGAGCGCGGCCAGTACAACCCCAACCGCGATCACGAGCGGGAACACCGCCCAGGTGCTGCCGAGCGTGATCAGGGCCGTACCCTGAAGCCGCTGGCTCAAATATCCCTGCACGAAGAACTGCACCACCCCGGCCAGCGCACCGCTGGCCAGCACGGAGCCGATGAACGCCGAGATGACCCCCTCCATCACGAACGGGGCCTCGATGTAGAGGTTGGAGGCCCCCACGAGTCGCATGATGCCCAGCTCCTTGCGCCGGGCGAAGGCCGACTGACGGATGGTGGTCGAGATCAGGAGGATGGCGGCGGCCAGCATCAGCGCAGCCAATCCGATGGCCGTATAGCTGGCCAGACGCAGCACCCCGAAGATGCGGTCCAGGTAGGCGCGCTGGTCCTGCACCTGGTCGACCCCGGCCTGCCCGTTGAGTGTCTCGCTGATGACGCTCGATTGGGATGGGTCCTTAAGCCGCACCCAGAAGGTATCGGCCATATCCGACTCGGACACCCAGTTGAGGGACGAGTTCCCCTTGAACTCGGTACGGAAATTCTGCAGCGCCTGCTTCTGGTCCTCGAAGTACACGCGTTCGACGTACGGTTTCAGCGCATCCGACGACAGCTTGGCCCGCACCGCCTGGCGCTGTGCGGTGGTGACGCTGCCGTCGGGGCACACATCGGTCGACGAAGAGTCGTTGCACAGGTACACCGCAACCTGGGCCTTGTCGTACCAGTAGGTCTTCATCTGCGTGATCTGCATCTGCATGAGCGCGGCCGCGCCCACGAAGGTGAGGGAGACGAAGGTGACCAGGACAATCGAGACCACCATCGACAGGTTCCGGGAGAGACCGTGGTTGGTCTCGCGGAGGATGCGTCCGAACTTCATCGAGCCACCTCGTATCCCGCACGATCCTCGTCTCGGACGAGCCGTCCCCGTTCGAGTTCGATGACCCGCCGCCGCATCCGGTTTACGGTGTCGGTGTCATGGGTGGCCATCACCACGGTGGTGCCACCCGCATTGATCCGCTCCAGGAGGGTCATGATCCCCCGGCTCGTATCCGGGTCCAGGTTTCCGGTGGGCTCATCGGCGAGGAGCAGATCCGGTTTGGTGACGACCGCACGGGCGATGGCGACGCGCTGCTGCTCCCCGCCGGAGAGCTCATTGGGCATCTGGTCGCCCAGCCCGTCGAGCCCGACGAGCCGAAGCACATCCGGAACCGCCTGGCGGATGTAGCCGCGGGAACGACCCGTGACCTCCAGCGAGAACGCGATGTTCTCGGCGGCCGACTTGTTGGTCAGCAGGCGGAAGTCCTGGAACACCACCCCGAGCTTGCGGCGGTAGAAAGGCACCTTGCGGCTCGAAATCGTCGAAAGGTTGTGTCCCAGCACATCGATGCGTCCCCGGGTGGCCCGTTCCTCCCTCAGGATGAGGCGGATGAGGGTCGATTTTCCCGAACCGCTCGGCCCGACCAGGAAAGTGAACTCTCCCTTGTCGATGGCGATGCTGACATCGGAGACCGCGGCGTGCTCCGCATGGCGGTACACCTTGGTGACATGGTCAAGACTGATCATCATGATGGTTCGACCCTACGCCTGAGATTGTCCGGTCTTGCGCCAGCGGATGCCGGCCGAGATGAATCCGTCGATGTCCCCGTCGAACACGTCATCGGGGTTGTTCTCCTCGTAGTTGGTGCGCAGGTCCTTCACCATCCGGTAGGGCGCCAGCACGTAGGAGCGCATCTGGTCGCCCCAGCTGGCCTTGACATCTCCGCGTAGCTCTTTTTCTTTCGCATCCTCTTCCTCGTGTTTGAGCTGCAGCAGCTTCGACTCGAGGATGCGCATGGCGGCGGCCTTGTTCTGGATCTGGCTGCGCTCATCCTGCATCGAGACGACGATACCGGTCGGGAAGTGGGTGATCCGCACCGCCGAGTCGGTGGTGTTGACCCCCTGCCCGCCAGGCCCGGAGGCGTGGAAGACGTCGATACGAATCTCAGAATCGGGGATGTCGATGTGGTCGGTGGGCTCGGCCAGCGGAACCACCTCGACCGCGGCGAAGGAGGTCTGGCGCTTGCCCGCCGAGTTGAAGGGGCTCATCCGCACCAGCCGATGGGTGCCGCCCTCCACCGAAAGCGTCCCGTACGCGTAGGGAGCGTCAATTTCAAACGTGGTCGATTTGATGCCGGCCTCCTCCGCCTCGGAGCGGTCGAGCACCTTCGCCTCATAGCCGTGTTTCTCGGCCCAGCGCAGGTACATCCGCATCAGCATCTGGGCGAAATCGGCCGCATCCACCCCGCCGGCCCCGGCGCGGATGGTGATCACCGCATCGCGGTCGTCGTACTCCCCGTTGAGGAGCGTCTGAACCTCGAGCTCATCGATCCCCCGGGTGAGGGCCGCCAGCTCCGAGGTGGCCTCGGTGCGCGCATCGTCATCGTTTTCGGCGTTGGCGAGCTCCACGAGCACGGGGAGGTCGTCCAGGCGTTGCCCGAGGTCCTCGACCACCGCCAGGCGCGACTTCGTGTGAGCGAGCTTGCTGGTGACCTTCTGAGCGGCCTCGGGATCGTCCCAGAGACCGGGTGCGGCGGCCTGCTCATTGAGTTCGGCGATGCTCGCTCGCAGGGCATCCGGGTCCACCACCTGCACGATATTGCGGTAGGTGGTGCGCAGCTTCACGAGTTCGTCAGAAATATCCAGGTCAGCCATATCCCCGCCAGCCTACCCGAGGCCGCCCCAGAATGGCGTTCAGTAAGCCCCAGAGGTTCGCGCTAGGATCGAGATGCTCCCGGTCCCATATTGGAAGGCTCTGCGTGTTCGGTATCTCCTGGCTGGATCCGTCTGCACTCATCGCCTGGTTCGGCCCGTTCGCACTGCTCGGAGTCTGCGTCATGGTGTTCGCCGAGACGGGACTCCTCTTCGGCTTCTTTCTGCCCGGGGACTCTCTGCTCTTCATCACCGGGCTGCTGACCGCCCGGAGCCTCACCGGCGGGGCGGCTCCCATTGATATTCCTCTCTGGATCGTCGCCGGGTCTGTCGCCCTGGCGGCCTTCCTCGGGGACACCTCGGGCTTCTTCATCGGACGCAGCCTGGGGCCCTCCCTCTTCACCCGCGAGCGCTCCCGGCTATTCAATCCGAGGAATGTTGAGCGGGCGCACGCCTTCTTCGAAAAGCATGGGGGAAGCGCCATCTTCCTGGGGCAGTTCGTGCCGCTCGTGCGCACCTTCGTCCCCGTTGTGGCTGGGGTCTCCGGCATGCGGCTGCGGCACTTCATGGCCTACAACCTGGGGGCGGCTCTGATCTGGGGCGCCGGCCTCGTGGTGGCGGGGCATTTCCTGGGACAGGTTTCCTTCATCCGCTCCCATATCGACATCATCCTCGTCGCGGTGGTCGTGATCTCCCTGATCCCGGCGGGCTGGCGCTGGTGGCAGTCGCGTCGGCAGGCGCCCGCATCCGACTCTCCCCGGCACTGAGCCACCGAGGACGGTTACTGTCCGGTTCCCGCTGCCCACGCACTCGCGATAGGGTTGAACGCCGAGCGGGAGTGGTGAAATTGGTAGACACGCAGGATTTAGGTTCCTGTGCCATGCGCGCGTGCGGGTTCGAGTCCCGTCTCCCGCACTCTGCACGCGCCCACGTGCCGAAGTGAGGGTTCAAGATGCTGACATATGCCACCGACGAGTTCGCCCCCTATCTGCGCGCCGCGGTCACCGACGCGGGCTGGGGTGGTCCCGATGACGATCTGCTCCTCCTCGGGGACCTTCAGACTTCGCTGTATACGGTCGGGCATATCGCCGATCTTCAGCAGGTGGTCTCCATGGGGGACCCCAATAGCCCCCGCGCGGAGCTGCTGGATGCGCTGGTGCAGTCCCCGGCCAACCTCTTCCTGACCGATACCGCCCTCTG
This sequence comes from Microbacteriaceae bacterium, assembly GCA_022487185.1. Lineage (GTDB taxonomy): Bacteria > Actinomycetota > Actinomycetes > Actinomycetales > Microbacteriaceae > JAKVJE01. Next base: position 6,675 of record JAKVJE010000039.1, on the reverse strand, counting down.
CGAGCGCACCTGGCAGTGGTACTCGAGCGCCCGAGAGGTCACGGACCTCATCCTCGACGAGACCGCCTTCGCGAGCTGCCGCCACGAGGTTCAGTCCATCGGCTTGCCCTATCGCATCGTGGAGCCCACCGCGACCTGGGTCGACCGGATGCGGCAGGCGGGCTGGGGAACGGCTTTCCTGGCTACGGATGCGTACCGGCCCGAAGAGCTGCGGGTCGCCTCGCAGCTCCCGGCGATCACGACGAGGTCCTACTACGGTCTCGTTCGCTCCGATGCGGCCCCGGATCCGACCGCTGCGCAACGCAGCCTGGTCTGGGTGGCCTGGACCTCACCGGCACTCGTGAGGGGCGCCCTGGCGGACATCCTCCATGCGGTCTCCGATCTGGGCGCCGATCTGCGGGCGATCCGATCGGGCAAGCTGGAGTCGCTCGAGCGGGTGTTCTTTGCGACACTCGCCTTCCAGGACGTTCACCGCCTCGACGATCTCTCGGCCTTCTTCACCGAGCATGGTGTGAGCCACCGGATTCTCGCCCAGATGGCAGATCCCGGGGCGGAGGGCGACACCGTGCAGCCGCTGACTCCCGCCTGGACCCTCGGATGACCGTGCTCGCGTTTCTGGGCCCGCTCGGGACGTTCACGCATGAGGCTGCCCGGCGGTTCGCAGCGGCCCCGGAGGACCTGCGCCCGGAGACGGACATCGACGCGGTTTACGACGCGGTCGAGCAGGGACGGGCGGATCGCGCCGTGGTGGCTCTTGACAACACGGTCGAGGGGCTCGTAATCCCGTCACTGAACCGGCTCCTGAGCGGCTCGGTTTTCGCGCTCGACCGCACAGACGTGTTGGTGAGCTTCTGCGCCGTGCGCCGCGCGGATGACCCCGGACCGGCACGGGTCGCGGTGAGTCATCCACACGCCCTCGCGCAGTGCCGCGCTTTTGTGCAGGACCATGGGCTGGAGACACGGACCGCAGATTCCACAGCCCGAGCCTGTCAGGAGCTCTCCCCTGGCGAGGTCGCTATCGCCCCGAAGATCTGTGCCGAGGTATATGGGCTGCGGATCGAGGCTGAACATATTCAGGACTATGCGGGGGCGAGAACCACCTTCTTGTCGCTCATGCGGTCCGCAGAGCTGTCTGCCGACCGGGTCGCGGCCGTTCCCCAGCCGGCCCACACACTTCTCGCCGTCACCCCCCGACGGGCGGAAATCGGCTGTCTGACCAGGATCCTGGCCGGACTCTCGGACCGGCATATCAACATCTTTTCGCTCTCGAGCCGCCCTGTGAAGGCCGCCCCGGGGGCCTACACCTTCCTCCTCGACGTCAACGGGGCCCCCGGCACCTTCCCCCTGCGCGACACCATGCAGGAGTGGCTCGACGCCGGCGACTTCCTCAAGATCCTGGGCGTCTACCCGTGGAGCCCCCACGATGAGCTCACCGTCTCCCCGATCTCCGAGACGAACATGCTGCCCGGGAGTTTCACCGGAGCCTCCATTCCGGCGGCCTTCGCCGGGTGTTTCACCTCCTCGGGGGCCCGGCCATGACCGCGGCCCCGGCGTCGGGCCCCAGGCCTCTGGGGATCGTGGGCCTCGGGTTGATCGGGGGGTCCATCGCCCGCGCGGTGGCCCCCGACGGCCCGGTCGTGGCGGTGGATGCGGCGGTCCGGGAGGCTCCCGGGATCGAGCTGGTCGACTCCATCGGTGAGCTCTGCGCCCGGCACCCCTGGCTGATCGTGGTCGCGACTCCCCTGCGGGCGATGCCCGCCGTCTTTGCGGAGCTCGACGCCGCGGTCGATGCGGAGACGACCCTGGCCGACGTGGCAAGTGTCAAGGGCCCCCTGCTGGCGCAGCTGGATGAGCTCCTCCCCCGGAGCCGGGGGCAGTATCTCTCGCTCCATCCCATGGCGGGGACCGAGTTCTCCGGCTTTTCGCACTCCGCCCCCGATCTCCTCACCGGCGCCCCCTGGGCGGTCGTCCCAGCACCCTGGGGCATCGCCCCGGAGCGCCTGCTGCAGGTGGTCGCCTGGCTGTGCTCCCGTTTCTCGGCCAGGGTGCATCCCCTCCCGGCCCCGGCTCACGACGCTGCGGTCGCCCTGATCAGCCAGTTCCCGCACGTCCTGGCGAACACTCTGCTCGCGCTGGCCGGACGGTCGCCCGCCGCAGCGGTGGCCCTCGGTCTCGCGGCGGGGAGCTTCCGGGACGGCACACGGGTGGCCGGCACCGCGACCGCCCGCACCGAGGCCATGGTCCTCGATAATGCGACGGCAGTGATCCCGCTCCTCGAGGCAGCGGCCGCCTCCCTACAGGACACCGCCGCCGAGCTGCGCCATGGCCGCCCGGGAAACATCTTTCCGGAGGCCGAGGCGACCCGGGCACATCGCGGGCCCACGGTCGCGAGGCCATACCGGCTTCGGGCCGATCTCCCCGCGGTGGAGGGTCTGCTGGAGCTGGGACGCAGCGGCGGCTGGATCACCTCGGCCGCTCCCGCCGCAGAGGGGTGGCTGCTGCAGACCCAGGTGCCGACCGCGGGTTAGGCTCGACGCATGACTCTTCGTCTCGCCGTCGCCACGCACAATGCCCATAAGCTCACCGAATTTCGCCGGATGATCGCGGCCGCCCTCCCCGCAGCCGAGGTCGTGTCGGCCGGCGGCCCCGCTCCGACGGAGACGGGGGTGTCCTTCGCCGAGAACGCCGAAATAAAGGCACGCGCCGGAGCGGCGGCCTGCGGCGGACCGGCGCTGGCCGACGACTCCGGGTTGTGCGTCGAGGTCCTGGGCGGGGCCCCGGGCATCTTCTCGGCGCGCTGGGGCGGAGAGAGCGCGGGGGATGAGACAAACCGTCGCCTGCTGCTGGCACAACTCCGGGACATCCCCGAGTCGCATCGCGGGGCGCGATTCGTCTGCGCCCTGTGTCTCTACATCCCCGCGTCAGAGAGCGGCCCGGAGCGGGTGCGCACCGTCCTCGGCGAGTGGCCCGGCCGCATTCTCCACGAGGAGCGCGGCTCCGAGGGGTTCGGCTATGACCCCATTTTCGCCCCCGCGGGAACGCCCCGTTCTGCCGCCGAGCTGGCTCCGGAGGCGAAGGACGCAGACTCGCACCGCCATCGCGCCCTCGAACGCATGCTGCCGATCCTGCGTGAGGAGCTGGGCGGTGCGGCCCTCTGAGCGCGACTACGATCTGCACCATGACCACGTCACTGCTGACCGACCGGTACGAGTTGACCATGCTGGATGCCGCCATCCAGGACGGCACCGCAGAGATCCCCTGTCTCTTCGAAGTCTTTGCCCGATCCCTCCCGACGGGACGTCGCTACGGCGTTGTGGCGGGAGTGGGACGGTTCCTGGAGGAACTTCAGGACTTCCGCTTCTCTGACGAGGATCTCTCCTGGCTCCGCGACGCCCGGGTGGTATCGGACCGCTGTCTGGAGTGGCTGGCCGAGTACCGGTTTACCGGAGATGCCTACGGCTACCAGGAAGGAGACCTCTACTTCCCCCATTCCCCGCTGCTGACCCTCGACACCGACTTCGGACACGGGGTAGTTCTGGAGACTCTGGCCCTGAGCATTTACAACTACGATTCGGCGATCGCCGGTGCGGCCAGCAGAATGTGGACGGCGGCGAGGGGCCGTCCCCTGGCCGAGTTCGGGTCCCGCCGTATGAACGAGTATGCGGCAATCGCCGGCACCCGGGCCGCCTATATCGGCGGGTTCTCCTCGACCTCCAATCTGGAGGCCGGGCGGCGGTACGGAATCCCGACCTCCGGCACGGCTGCCCACGCCTTCACACTGCTCCACGAGAGCGAGGAGGCAGCCTTCGCCTCTCAGATCGACACCATGGGGGTCGGTACAACGCTGCTCATCGACACCTACGACATTCCGGCGGCGGTCGAGACTGCGATCCGGGTCGCCGGGCCAAAACTGGGCGGAGTTCGCATCGACTCGGGAGATCTCGCCGAGACTGCCGCACAGGTACGGCGTCAGCTCGATGCGCTGGGCGCCACGGAGACGCACATCACGGTCACAAACGATCTCGACGAGTACGCACTGGCTGCGCTCGCCATCAGCCCCATCGACTCGTATGGAGTCGGCACCGCCGTCCTCACCGGCTCAGGGCATCCCACGTCGGCCATGGTGTTCAAGCTGACGAGTCGCCGCCAGGCCGATGGGACCTGGGTTCCCGTGGCAAAGCGGTCGGCGGGGAAGGCCCATCCGGGCGGGCGGAAGGACGCAGTCCGGCGGATGGACGCCCGGGGCCGAGCCACTGCTGAGGTCATCGCGATCGATGGGCGAGTTCCAGCCCGTCCCGGGGACCGCAGTCTGGTTCATCCCCTCATTACCGCGGGACAGATCGATGAGTCCGCCGTGGGCCACGAGGGACTCTGTGCGGCCCGGGAGCGCCATGAGCGGGCGGTCGCTGAGCTCCCCGCGCAGGGACTTCGCCTCTCCCAGGGAGCTCCCGTCATCCCGACCGTCTTTGTGGATGCGGAGGGCGGAACTCCTCAGTCGGCGTCGTCTCCGCGCAGCGATTCGTAGATCTTCTTGCACTCGGGGCAGACGGGAAACTTCTCGGGATCGCGTCCAGGGACCCAGACCTTGCCGCAGAGCGCAATGACCGGGGCCCCGCTGACGGCTGACTCCAAGATGGTCTCCTTGCGCACGTAGTGCGAAAAGCGGTCGTGGTCTCCGTCGTCGTCGCCGAGCGCCTTCATGTCCCGCTCGAGAACGGTGGTCGTGCCTGCCCCGGCGAACTCCTGCTCGAGTTCGGTGAACGGATCGTCGACGCTGCTCATCTCGTTCTCCCTCATGTTGTGCCTCTGCACCGCATGATAGCGTCCCGGGCCCATTCTGCGGGCCCGGGACGCTCATCTCATCCGTGGTGGATCAGTCTGTGCTGGCGGTTCCCAGCGTCACCTCGGCGGTGCTCTGCTGACTTCCCCGCGTGTAGTGCACAGTCACCTTGGTCCCAGGAGCGAGGGAGCGCACATACGCGGTCAGGTCGGTGGCGGTCGAGACCGACACAGAGCCGACGGCCGTGATGATGTCTCCCTTTTGGAGTCCTCCCTGCTCGGCCGGCCCGTTGGACACAACCGATCGAACCAGAGCCCCACTCACAGAGGCGGAGGTGGTGGTGTCGGAGATGGTGGCCCCGAGCAAGCCGTGGGTGCTCTTGCCGGAATCAATCAGATTGTTGACAACGCGCTGCACCGTGTTGACGGGGATGGCGAAGCCCACCCCGATACTCCCGGAGGTGGAGTCGCTCGAGGAGGAGCTCGAGGAGGTACTGGCGATGGCCACATTGATCCCGATGAGTTTGCCGGACGAATCCACGAGTGCGCCACCGGAGTTGCCAGGGTTGATGGATGCGTCCGTCTGGATGACAGACAGCGAGATGGAGTGCGTGGTGTCGGTGGAGTCGCCCGAAGACCCGCCGTCACCGAATCCCCAGAAGCCGAAGGGAGACCCATCGCCGGAGCTGTCCTGCTCGCTATTCTCGTTCGCGGCGGAAGATGCCACGGAGATTCCACGGTGCAGCGCCGAGACGATGCCATCGGTAACAGAGTTGGAGAGCCCGAGCGGGGCTCCGAGAGCCACCGCCTGGTCGCCCACGTTGAGCTTGTCGGAGTTCCCGAGGCTGATAGGAGTCAAACCGGTCGCATTGATCCGGATGACGGCAAGGTCGGCTTCCGAGTCCAGCCCGACGATCTTGGCGCTGTATTGCTTGCCGTTGCTCAGCGTGACGGTGAGCGTGGGGTTGGAGGTCTCCCCGTCGAGCGTAACCACGTGGTTGTTGGTCACGATGTCTCCGTCATCATTCCAGATGACGCCGGATCCGGTGCCCGAGCTCTGCCCGCTGACGGTGGTGATGGTCACCACCGAAGGCGAGGCTTTCGCCGCGGCCGCCGTAATCGAGTTGACGCTCTTGGGGTTATTGATCGTGATGGAAGATGACTGCTGACTGGTGCTGGTGGACTGCTGCTGCGTGGCAGCGGTCACCCCGTAGGCGACGCCGCCTCCGACGACGCCTCCGGTGAGGGCCCCGAGCAGGAGGAGGGCGGTCGGGGTGAGTCCTGTGGATCGCCGGCGCGGACGTCCAGGTTCCTCGGCCGGGGGGAGCGGTGGCTCGCCGCCGTTGGCACCGTCTCCGCCGGCAGCGTCCTGGGGCACTTCAGCGGATCCCGCGGCCGGAGGGCGCCGGAGCCACTCCGGGATCCCGGCGGGCTGAGCATCCGCGGCAGGCTCCATGGGGGTGCTGTCGGAGATCGGCGTCGCACTGGGGGCGGTGGACGCGGTGGTCGCAGGGGTCGCCCCGAGGATCTGCGTGTCGCTGGTGCGGGGGTCAGAGGTCTCTGCGGCTGATGTTCCCGACACGGTGCCCTCGGAGGGCTCGGAGATGTCCGAGGCCGGGGGTGTCACCGGCACGGTCTGCGATTCCTGGGCAGCGGACACCCCTTCTGGCTCCTGTGGGTCAGCGGAACGGGGATCTCGTGCGTCTCCCGGTGTATCTGTCATGGCGGCTGGTCCTTTCGACATATTCAATCCTGAAGACCCAACCTGGGAGTCCTATGAACCTCTGCTGAAAATGGAATGACACATTTCGTCTTACGTCCGGAGGCGCCCCGAACCGCACGGGTAGGCTGGTGCTGGATCGCTTGGAAGGGGCTTTCATGCCACAGGTTTCTACT
>JAKVJE010000038.1 GCA_022487185.1 Microbacteriaceae bacterium | reverse complement strand
CGACTGTCAACGGATATCTGTTCTCATATAAGCAATGATGAAAATATCCGGTTACCCCGAACCCCAGACCCCGGCGCCGTTCGGCCTCCTCCTCGACGTGGATGGGCCCATCGCCAATCCGGTCACCCGGAGACTCGATGCTCCCGGGCTTGCCCAGCTGCTCTCGCAGCTCGCCGACCACCGCATCCCCGTCATTTTCAACACCGGCAGAGCCCATGACTTTGTCAACATGCAGGTGGTGCGCCCAATGCTGGCCGGTGGATTGCGCTGCCCCTGGAATGTCTTCGCGATTCTCGAGAAGGGGGCAGTCTGGGCCCGGGCGGATTTCCGGGGGCTGGGCATCCCCACTGTCGATGAGGCGCTCACCACCCCTGAGGCTCTCTCGGAGCAGGTGCGCCTGCTCGTGGAGCGTCGCTACAGCGGCACCATGTTCCTCGACGAGGGGAAAGACGCCATGATCTCGGTGGAGCAGCGCACAGACGTCAGCACGGCCGAATATCTCGGAGCCCAGCAGCAACTCCTCGACGACCTCGACGACCTGCTCAGTGAGTGTGGCATCGCAGCCACCCGCCTCGACACTGCCGAAGAGCTCGGGGCCGGAACCGAATCAGCACGTCAGGAGCCCTCGGAGCGGCAGCGCCTCGACATTGACCCGACCATCATCTCCGTTGACATCCAAGTCGCGGGAACAGGGAAGGCCCTGGGGGCACAACGGGCCCTCCGCCTCTTAGCCGATGACCATATCCCAACCCCGCAACGCTGGATCACCTACGGCGATTCCGTCACCGACTACGCAATGGCCGACTGGGTTCACGCGCACGGGATGGAGGTCACCCACGTGGATGTGCGTCCCGTGGACAGCGCCCCGACACCCCCGTACCGCGTTCTCACCTACCCCGACGTGCAGAACGATCTGGCCGCGCTGCGGAGCCTCCGGCACCTCGCCGCCACACTCTCCAACTGACGTCCCGCAAACGGAACCCTCCGGGCCTGAACGCGGGAGGCCACATCCACTCGGCAATATGTCACACGGGATGGAACACTGCGTAACAAACACCCCGTGGGCCGGCCATCTCCTCTACGGTGACTCCTGTTGCCACACCGCAACATCGAACAGGAGTTATCCATGAAACGCCTCACCACCATTGCTGTCACCGGTGCCCTCGCGGTCGCCCTCGCGCTGACAACGACCGCCTGTGCAGCCCAGGGGAGTGGGGCATCCAGTGAGGCATCCTCAAAAACCATCACCGTCGGGTTCAACCCGGGACCCTACGAACAGATGTTCACCCAGGGCATCGCCCCGCAGCTGCGGAAGAAGGGGTACACCGTCAAGACCCAGGACTTCACCGATGGGATCCAGGTCAACGTTGCACTCTCCGAGGGCAAACTTGACGCCAATATCATGCAGCACACCGTGTACCTCGACTACGTGAACCAGCAGCGCGGGCTCAGCAACACCCCGCTGGTGCAGGTTCCCGGCCCGCCGATGGGGCTGTTCGGCGGCACCAGCAAGACGCTGAAGGCCGTCAGCGAGGGCGCCACCGTGGCCGTTCCCAACGAACCCTCCAACCTCTACCGGGCACTCGTACTGCTCAAAGACGTCGGATGGATCACGCTGGACAAGAACACCAGCCCGGCCAACGCCTCGCTTAAGAATGTGGCCTCCAACCCCCACAACCTCACCCTGCAGCCGATGGAAAGACGTCAACTACGCCGCGGTCCAGGGGAACTTCGCCGTCTCGAGCGGGCTGAAGCTCACCCAGGCCCTCAAACTCGAAAACCTGCAGGACCGGTTCTCGGTTGTCGTCGCGGTCACCAAGAAGAATAAGAACACGGCCTGGGCCAAAGATATTCGAGCCGCCTACCGCTCCAAGAGTTTCGCGAAATATATCCGTTCCCACAGTCAGTATGACGGATATCATCTTCCGAGTTTCCTCTCGGAGAAGTGAGATGACCGAACAGACCGCGAACGTCTCTGATCCCGATATGGGCCCCGGCGCCGCAAGCATCCAGCTGCGCGGCGTCGGGAAGGTCTATGGCAGCGGAACCGATCAGGTCACCGCGTTGCAGGACGTCACTCTCGACGTCCCCGCCGGACAGATCACCGGGGTGATCGGCTCTTCCGGGGCTGGAAAATCGACCCTGATCCGCATGGTCAATGCCCTCGAACGCCCCACCAGTGGAACCGTGCTCGTCGGCGGAGCCGATCTCTCCCGCCTTGGCGGGTCTCAGCTGCGCACCTTCAAAAAGCGCACCGGCATGGTGTTTCAGCATTTCAACCTGCTCGACTCCCTGACCGTTCGCGCCAATGTGGAGCTTCCCCTTGCCCTCGACGGGGTCTCAGCCGCTGAGCGCGCCCGTCGGGCGGGGGAGGCCCTCGAGTTCGTGGGGCTCACCGAGAAGGCCAATCAGCATCCGGCAGAGCTCTCCGGCGGGCAGAAGCAGCGAGTCGGGATTGCCCGGGCCATCATCCGACAGCCCGATGTGCTGCTCTGCGACGAGGCCACCAGCGCACTCGACCCGGCCACGACCCGGCAGGTTGTCGAGCTCCTCGAACGGATCAACCGAGAGACCGGGGTGACTATCCTCGTCGTCACCCACGAGATGGACGTCATCAAAGACCTCTGCCAGGGGGTCTCGGTGATGGACCGGGGCCGGATCGTCGAAACCGGGAGCGTACTCGACGTCTTCTTGCACCCGAGCAGCGAGATCGCCCGGAGCTTCGTCGCCGACATCCTTCCCGCACACCCCGTTACGGCCAGTTCCGGCCCCGGGGTGGCCGTGTGGCGAGTGCTCATTCTCGATTCGCAGGTCACCACACCCCTGCTCTCGACTCTTATCCGCACCTATGACCTGGACGCCAACATCATGTCAGCCAATATGACCACCATTCAGGGGCACACCGTCGGGGAGCTCGTGGTCGAGCTGACCGGCCCCGACGAGGTCCTCCAGCAGGCCCACGACACCCTCGTCGCCGGGGGCGTCACCGTTGCGGAGGTACGCTGATGTTCGGCGCCACCATCACTGCCGCCCAGTTTGGGCAGGCGCTCCTCGAGACGCTTCAGATGGTCGCCGTCTCACTGCTGGTCGGCTCCGTTCTGGGCTTCGTCATTGGGGTCACGGTCGTGCTCACCCGGCCAGGCGGCATCCTCCCCAACCGGATCGTGTTCAACATCCTGAACCCCATCATCAACGTGGTGCGCTCACTCCCGTTCATCATCCTGATGGTCGCGATCATCCCGTTCACCCGGTTCATCGTGCAGACTTCGGTGGGCACGGCAGCCGCTATCGTGCCGTTGATCGTGTTCATCTCTCCCTACATCGGCCGGCTCGTCGAAAACTCGCTCCTCGAAGTCGACCCGGGCATTATCGAGGCGGCGGATGCGATGGGCGCCACCTGGTGGCAGATCGTGCTCCGGTTCCTGCTGCCCGAGGCACGCGGCTCACTCATCCTGAGCATCACCACCGCAACCATCGGGCTCATCGGGGCAACTGCCATGGCCGGGACCGTCGGCGGTGGCGGTATCGGCGACCTCGCCATCTCGTACGGCTACCAGCGGTTCGACACCGTCACCATGATCCTCACGGTCATCGTGCTGATCGTCGTCGTCGAGGGTATCCAGGGGCTTGGTAATCTCCTGGCGCGGAAAGCGAGGGGCCGCTGATGCAGCCGATTGAGACATCCGCCCTGGTCCAGGGGCTGCCTCGCAACTTCTTCTCCGACCTCGATGACGCCATCTCCGCACTTCCGGCTGAGGCGCACGTGATCGACGCGTCCAAAGGGAACCCAGATCTGCCCACTCCGCAGCACATCGTGCACGCTCTCAGTGCAGCCGCGGTGAAGCTCGAAAACCAGCAGTACCCGCCGTTCCTCGGAAAACGCAACGTGCGCGACGCGATCGCCGCCGCCTACCTGCGCGACTACGGGGTGCGTGTCGATCCGGAGACGCAGGTCACCGTGTTCCACGGGTCCCACGAGGCGCTCATGGCCCTGCCCCAAGCCCTCCTAAACCCTGGAGACGCACTGACCGTGGTCGACCCGGGCTACCCGCCCTATCTGGCCGCCGCGCACCTCGCCCGGGTACGGGTGCACCGTCTTCGAGCCGACCCGGCCCGCGGGTTCCGTCCCGAGCTGTCCTCCGTCGACGAGGCCGTCCTGGCGGATACTCGCCTCCTGCTGCTCAACTATCCCAACAACCCCACCGGGGCACTGGCCACCCCAGATCTCTTCCAGGAGGCGCTCGAGGCCGGGGAACGGTACGGATTCCCGGTCGTGAACGACTTCGCCTACGCCTCCCTCGGCTTTGAACACCAGCCGCTGAGCCTCCTGCAGCTCGAAGGCGGACTGCGCGGGCGCCTCGAGATCAGCACTATGTCGAAGACCTACAGCATGGCCGGCTGGCGCTTCGGATACGCGGTCGGGGATGAACGGATCATCGCGGCGCTGCGTTCCTACCAGACCACGGCATACAGCACCGTCTTCGGTGCCGTGCAGGACGCGGCTGCGGTGGCCCTCACCGGGGACCAGCACCCCGTGCGCGACATCGCCGACGAATACCGGGCTCGCCGTGACCTGGTCGTCGCCGGACTGCGCAACCTGGGCTGGGATGTTCCGGCTCCGGAGGGGACCTTTTTCGTCTGGGTCAAGGCCCCCGGCTCTCGCAGCGGAGAAGACCTCACCAGAGAACTTCTCGAACGGGCCCGGGTCGCCGTCGCCCCCGGGATCGGGTTCGGGCCGGGCGGCCACGACTATGTGCGCATCGGGCTCGTGCACAGCCGGGCCACGCTCACAGAGATGCTGGACCGGATACGTCGGGCTGGGCTCGGAAGGGGCTTCTGATGCGTCAATTCATCGGCCGGGAAACACACCTGATCGCCCGGCCCGGCCCGCAGCAGTACGTGTGTGAGCCAGGCGCCTACGACGTGCTGCCCGACCTCATTACTCAACAGGGATGGCAGCGAGTCCTCCTCCTGCGCGGCGCCCACGGGTACCCCAAGGCCCAGCCCTCCCTGCCGGACCTCGCAGAGGCGGTGGGTGTGGTTCCCGTCTCGTTCGTCGGCGAATGCAGTGAGCCCGAGATTCTCCGTATCAGTGCCGAGGCTCGACGCGTCGGAGCCCAGGCCATCCTCGGGGTGGGCGGCGGGAAAATCCTCGACACCGCGAAGGCCGCCGGCTGGCTTACCGAAGACCTTCCCGTGATCCTCATCCCCACACTGGCCAGCAACTGTGCGGCCTGGTCCCCGCTCAGCGTGCTCTATGAGCCCGACGGAACCCCGCTCGGGCACCGGGTCTTCCCGACCCAGGTGAAGGCCGTCGTCGTCGAACCCCGGGTCGTGTTCGACTCCCCGCTGCCGCTGTTCGTCGCCGGGATCGCCGATACGCTCGCCAAGTGGTACGAGTGCCGGAATGGGCTGACGCGGGCTCCGGGGCAGAGCCTGGCCGCATCCACCGCCCTTGCCGCAGCGCAGCAGTGCCGAGACGTGCTCCTGGCCGATGCCGCAGACGCGGTCCAAGATATGCGCTCCGGTGCATATACCGAGCGATGGGCCCGGGTCATGGAGACCAATATCCTCGCCGGGGGAGTCGTGGGCAGTTTCGGCGGCACCTACGGACGGGCCACCGCGGCCCATGCCATCCATGACGGGGTGAGCACCCTCCCCGGGGCGCATGGGCTCCTGCACGGCACCAAGGTGGCCTATGGCATGCTCGTCCAGCTGGCGCTGGAGAAGCGGTGGTCCGAGATCGACGAAGTGCTGCCCTTCTACGCCAGCCTCGGCCTCCCCACCAGCCTGCGAGATCTCGGCCTCCCAGACGACGCCGATGCCATCCGTCTGGTTGCCGAGGTCTCGGTGCTCCCCGAAAAGACCATCCATGCGCTCGAATTTCCCGTCACCGCCGTCATGGTGGAGGATGCCATCCGGGCGCTCACCGCGTATCTCGCCTCAACGAACCAATAGAAAGGAACCATCATGGCCAAAGTTGAGAGTTTCGAACTCGATCACACAAAGGTGAAGGCCCCCTACGTGCGGCTCATCAATGACTCGCAGGGCCCCGCCGGCGACCATATCCGCAATTTCGATCTGCGCCTCGTGCAGCCCAATGAGAACGCGATTCCCACTGCCGGCCTGCACACCATCGAGCACCTGCTCGCGAGCCTGCTCCGCGACCGCATCGACGGAGTCATCGACTGCTCGCCATTCGGATGCCGCACGGGGTTCCACCTCATCATGTGGGGTCAGCCCGAGGTCGAAGACGTAGCGCGTGCGCTGAAAGGATCCCTGGAGGCGATCGCCGACACCGTCACCTGGGAGGACGTTCCCGGCACCAGGATCGAGAGCTGCGGCAACTACCGTGATCACAGCCTGTTTTCGGCGAAGGAGTGGTCCCGGAAGATCCTGGATGAGGGGTTCAGCATCGACCCCTTCGTCCGGAAGGTGATCTGAGTGGCGCTCACCGCCCGTTTCCCGGAGCTCGCCGGGCGTCTGGTGCTCGTCACCGGGGCCCGGCAGGGCATCGGGGCCGCGATCGCCGAGGCCTTCGCTCAGCAGGGCGCCCGGGTAGTCCGGGCCGACCTCGCCAACGAGGGAACACTCGGGGCGGATCCCGGCCAGCTCACCGCACACCTCGATGTGTCCGATGAGACGAGTGTCTCGGAACTCTTCGAGGAGATTTCCTCTCGCGAGGGCACGGTGGATGTGGTGGTCAACGCCGCCGGGATCTCCACCATGAATTTCGTGGCCGAGAGCAACCTGGCCGATTGGGAACGCACCAATGCGGTCAATGCCAGGGGAAGCTATCTGATCGCGCGTGCTGCCGCCCAACAGATGCTCAGCAGTGGGACTCGCGGGCGCATCGTGCTGATCGCCTCCCAGGCGGCAAAAAATGGGTACCGGGCCATGGGCGCGTATGTGGCGTCGAAGCATGCAGTGCTGGGGCTCACCAAGACCCTTGCCATTGAACTGGCGCCCTCCGGAATTACCGTGAATGCGATCTGCCCCGGCATCATTGAGACGGCGATGAAGCACCGGGAGCGCGTTGACGGGGCCCGGCTGCGGGGGCTCACCCCCGAGGATATCGAGCGTGAAGACGCCAGCCAGGTGCCCCTCGGCCGTACCGGGCAGCCGGAGGATGTGGCCGGAGTGGCGCTCTTCCTCGCCAGCGGGCTCGGCTCCTACCTCACCGGGCAGGGCATCAACGTCACCGGTGGCATGACCATGCACTGAGCGGTAGGACTCCCCGCCACGACCTGGCGCGAAAATCGGTGCCGAACACCGTACACGGAAGAAAGCACCTTTATTCGGTTGGGGTGATGAACATCACCGACGTTAGGAATGCGTGCTGGGGAAAGCCGTCAGAGAAGTCGAGTGTAGGCCTGGGATGAGCTGAAAGTTTGCTTAATGCCGGTTCATTCGGAATTCGGGATGGGCCCGGACCAGCTGTTCCCAGGCCTGTGCTCGAGCCCCCTCCGTGTACTCAGGCACAGGCACGGGATCCGGAAGCACCCCATAGCGACGTTGTGCCGCCGTGCGTATCAGCCAATCGGTCACCGCAGGATTTTTGGGCAGGATGGGACCGTGAATGTAGGTCCCGATCAGGTTGTGGAACCGAGCGCCCTCGGTGCCGTCCTCAGAACCATTCCCGGAACCGTATACGACCGTGCCCAGCGCGGGAGTGCCCTCTCCGAGCACCGTGATCCCGCTGTGATTCTCGTATCCGAGGAGGCGTCCGAACTCGGGCGAATCCACGCAGATGTCGTCAGAGCGCCGTCCGACTCCGGCCTTCGTATCGACATCCAGCACTCCGATCCCCCGCATGGTGGTGCCCTCGCCGGTCACATAGGAGTTGCCGAAGAGCTGGTACATGCCGCAGATCAGCAGCATGGGTGCGCCGTCCTCGGTCAGGGCCCGGAACCGATCGGCGAGCCTCCCGAGGGCGGCCTCGATGCGCAGCTGACCGGAGTCCTGCCCGCCGCCACCGACCACTACATCCACCTGCTCTGGCAATTCGGTGCAGTCGGCCGTCAGCCGGTCGACGCGGGGGACGAATCCATGCGCCCGCGCCCGTGAGACGAGCGCGAGGATGTTGCCGGTATCCCCGTACGTACTCATCTCGACGGGGTACAGGTGCAGGATGTGGAGTTCTCGCTCAGTGCTCATCTGGACCTCCCTGCACCGCCGCAAGCCGTTGCAGAACCGGACGGATCGCCAGCATGGAGGTGTAGTTGCAGAAGATGATCCCCGGATGGTCCGCACTCAGCCCGTGGGCGAAAGCGCGCACCCCCGCCTCGAGGTCCGGGACCACACGCCCCAACGGGATGTCGTCGTAATACAGGCGCAGTGCCACGTCGTAGCTGCGACCGCCACTCGACACGGACACCCCAGCGGGGCGGAAAGCATCCATATGCACATCCCAGATCCAGCTGATGTCCCGTCCGTCGGCATATTCACTATTCATGGCGAGCATGACCTGCGTCACGTCGTAGTCGCGCTGCCGTAACACCGTGTTGAAACTGTGCGGGTTTTTCACCAGCACCACATAGATGGTGCCCCCGGACACGGAGAAGGCCTCTCCTCGTCCGAATGCCGGATGCACCTGGGCCAGAGCACGGCTCATTCCCTCGGTGTCGACCCGGTCTCCGAGCAGTTCGTACAGTGCGGCGACGGCGGCAGTCGCATCCGCCACCTGGTAGCTGGCCTGCAGGTGCAACGGGACCGTCACCTGCTGCTCGCCGAGCCGGAAGACAGCCTGCTCGTCGCGGTGGGAGAGGAGCTGCACGACCGGTGCGGCCTGCGGAACGGGTCCGCCGGTGGGGGCATCGGAGATCTCATCGGCGTCGGGAGGAGCGGCCGGGATGGTCCGAGAGCGGAAGAACACCGCCTGCTCGGAGGGAAGCCCAGCCGCAATCCCTGCCACGCTGCGCTCATCAATATCGAAGATTACTGGTCCAGTGGTCGCGGCGGCCACCTTGGCGAGCAGGCCTGCCGTCGTATCGACCTCCCCATACCGGTCGAGCTGATCGCGGTGCACGTTGAGCACGATGGCCAGTCGGGGATGCACCTCAGGGGCGAGCGTGGCGGCGACTGCCTCATCCACCTCCAGGACTGCGATGTCCGCATCCAGCCGGCCGCCCAGAGTCGAACGGTTCAGAATCTCTGTGGCGATTCCCTGCCGCATATTCGAGCCGCTCGCATTGGTGAGCACCCGCAGCCCCTGGGCGCGGAGCAGGGCCGTCAGCACACTGGTCGTCGTGGTCTTCCCATTGGTGCCGGTCACAAAGACGACGCCCTCGGGGAGGCCCGAGAGACTTTTCGAGATGAGTCCGGGGGAGAGGCGCAGGGCAACTTTCCCCGGGAGAGACGTGGCATGCCGGCCGAGCGCTCGAAGCGCTGCCCGGAGGGCTTTCCCGACCATGTATTCGCCGACCACGCCGCAACTGTACACCAGCCATTTCAGTACACTCGGTGCACATGACCGTGCGCTATGAATGTCATCGAGAATCTGATCGAGAGCTTCTCGGATGGGTCGAACGCACACCCCGGGGCTGGGCCTCAATCGATCGGCTCGGCCGCACCATGACCGTCGAGACCAGTCGCGAGGATGCGGGGGTCGCCCTTCGCGTCCGTGGCCTCGGATACCTCGCCGAGGGGTGGATGCTCGACCTTGAGGAGACCGGTCCGGTGCCGGTTCGTCTGGTGGAGGTCTCGGAGGAACGGATCGTCGTCAAAGAGGAGGACTTCGGCGATGTCTTCCACGAGACCGCGCTGCACGTGCTGCCCTTCCCAGCCCCGGAGGCACTCCAGCCACGGAACCGGTAGCGGCACGGGGGCGCTGCCCGCTCCTCCCGCCGCGGCAATCGCGCGCTCGGGCTCAGCCGGCGCGCACCGTCGTCAGCTCATCCCAGTGCGTCGTGCCGCGATTCGATCGCATCTCGCGCCGCATCTGCCAGTCGGGGGGAGAGGGCAGTGCGGCATATCCAAGCCCGATCACCGGTTTCCCCGCCACCGCGTTGACCTCATCGATGAGGGCTCCCACCTGTGACCCCCGGGGATCGACGGCAAACGGCTCCAGGACCGGTTGCCGTCCAGCCGGCGCCAAGTCCCCAAGGGAGATTCCTGCCCGCACATAGCGCTTCTCCGGGATCATGCGGGGCAGGATGAGCCCCAGGGCCGCCCGGAGCACCGTCACCGGATCATCCGTACGCGGTTGCACCGCCACCGCATCCGCGATCTGGTGCACCGGCTGCACATACCAGCTCGTCGCGGCGAAGGCCCACACACTGCCGGCTTCCGAGCCCTGGGCCCGCAGCCGGCGGGTGACATTCTGCGCATACACGCTGAGAACCTGATGCATCTCTGAGCTCGTGGTGACGGGGGTCGAAAACGATCGGCTGAACATCACCTGACCGGTGCGGGCCGCATCCCGGGAACCGATCTCAACACACGGAACCCCGCGCAGCTCGAGGGCGGTTCGGGCCACTCCGAGGCCGAATCGGGAGCGCAGCCGGTGAGGATCCGCCAGGGAGAGGTCCAGGGCCGTCTGGAGGTGCCGGGCCCGCAGCCGCTTCTCAAGCCGACGGCCCACCCCCCAGAGGTCCCCGATCGGCGTGGTCGCGAGAATCGCGCGCAGCTGCTCCGGGGAGTAGCAGTCGGTCGAGGCCACTCCGCCGAGCGCGGGGGTGTGCTTTGCCCCATGGGTGGCCAGTTTCGCGAGGGTCCGGGTGGGGGCGATCCCGACCGACACTGGCATCCCCAGGTCGTGCAGGATGCGGGCGCGAATGCGGCGCGCCGTGCCGAGCAGCTCCGGCAGCGTTCCCCGGAGCAGGAGGAACGCCTCATCGATGCTGTACACCTGCAGAAACGCGGTGTACTCACCCAGGATCTCCATGATCCGGCGGGAGAGGGACCCGTAGAGCTCATAGTTACTGGACCGGGCCACCACCCCGTGGCGATCGGCCCAGGTCGCGATCCGGAACCAGGGGGTTCCCATGGCCACCCCCAGTGCCTTCGCCTCCTGACTTCGGGCGATCACGCAGCCATCGTTGTTGGACAGCACGACGACCGGCCGCCCCACGAGCCCGGGGTGCAGTACCCGTTCGCAGGCGGCGAAGCAGGAGTCGACATCCACCAGGGCGTAGCGAGTCAGGGGCGGATGCGGGCGCGCAGCCGGTGCAGACATGTCGTCACCACCCCCCAGATTTGCAAGTCCCGGGGGCGCAGTATCGGGTAGTCGGGATTCTCGGGGTGCAGCTCGGGCCCTCCGGGGAGCAGACGGAGACGTTTGACGGTCAGTTCTCCCTCGACGACGGCGATGACGACATCCCCGTCTACGGGGGTGAGGGAGCGGTCGACGATGAGTTCGTCGCGGTCGCTGATGCCAGCGCCGAGCATGGACTCCCCGGCCACCTGCACAATGAAGGTGGCCGATCGGTTGCGGATGAGATGGGTGTTGAGGTCGAGGTCGGCTTCGGCGTAATCCTGGGCGGGGGAGGGCCATCCGGCGGGCACAAGGGACTGGACGGCCCGCGGCCCGCCCGGGGGTGTCTGAGCCGGGACCCGGCCCGAGATGCGGATCCCGTCGAGATATTCGAACATATGTTCGATTGTGCCGAGTTCCACCGACATTCGCACCATGGAAACCCTGGGAGAGCGGAACGAGGCGGGAACTCCCCGCCCGTACAGGTACAGAGTGAGACACCGGGTGCAGAGTTGAGGAACAGCCGGCATAGACGGCAACGGGCCCAGACCAAGAGTCTGAGCCCGTACGAGGTGGTGGGCCGTACTGGACTTGAACCAGTGACCTCTTCCGTGTGAAGGAAGCGCGCTACCAGGCTGCGCCAACGGCCCTCAAAATGACAACTCGAACAGTATAGCGCATCCGCCCGGAGAGCCATACTCCCCCTCGGTGTTCCTCCCCAAACCCGGGGTGCGGGCGCGGTAGGATGGGCGAGTTCAGGTTCTTCGCGAAAAGGGAGCAGTTGTGTCATCCATCCAGATCACGGTCGACGGCGTCTCACGACAGGTTCCGGCTGGCACAACAGGCACCGAGCTCTTCGCTGAGCAGCACGACGTCGTCGCCGTCAAGATCGCGGGCGTCGTGCGCGATCTGGCCACCGCTCTGCACGAGGGTGACGAGGTCGATCCGGTCACGCTCTCCTCTCAGGATGGACTCAACGTGCTGCGCCACTCCACGACCCATGTGCTCGCCCAGGCGGTGCAGCGCATCCGCCCGGATGCGAAGCTCGGCATCGGTCCGTTCATAGAAAACGGCTTCTACTACGACTTCGAGGTGACCGACCCCTTCACTCCTGAGGATCTCAAGGCCATCACCGCTGAGATGCGCAAGATCGTGAAGCAGGGCCAGCGGTTCGTGCGCCGCACCGTCACAGAGGCGCAGGCGCGCACCGAAGAGGCCGATCAGCCGTACAAACTGCAGCTCATCGACCGCAAGGGGCACCCGGATGAGGGTACCGGCGCCTCCGTCGAGGTCGGCGGAACCGAGCTCACCATGTACGACAACGTCGACCCCAAGACGGGTGAGACCGTCTGGACCGACCTCTGCCGCGGCCCGCACCTGCCCAGTACCAAGCTGATCGGGAACGGGTTCGCACTGCAGCGCAGCGCGGCCGCCTACTGGCTCGGCGACGAGCGCAACCCGCAGCTGCAGCGCATCTACGGCACCGCCTGGGCCAGCAAAGAGGATCTCAAGAAGCATCTCGACTTCCTGGCTGAGGCCGCCAAGCGCGATCATCGCAAGCTCGGAGCCGAGCTCGACCTGTTCAGCTTCCCAGAGGAGATCGGATCCGGGCTGGTGGTGTTCCACCCGAAGGGCGGAATCATCCGCAAGGCCATGGAGGATTATTCCCGTGCCGAGCACGAGAAGGCCGGGTACCAGTTCGTCTACACCCCGCACATCACCAAGCAGAACCTCTTCGAGGTGTCCGGGCATCTATCCTGGTACAAGGACGGGATGTTCCCCCCGCTGCACGTCGACGAGGAGCACTATCCGGACGGCACCATCAAGCGGCAGGGCCAGGACTACTACCTGAAGCCCATGAACTGCCCGATGCACTCGCTCATCTACCGCTCCCAGGGCCGCAGCTACCGTGACCTGCCGATGCGCCTGTTCGAGTTCGGCACGGTGTACCGCTACGAGAAGTCCGGCGTGGTGCAGGGGCTCACCCGGGCACGCGGTTTCACTCAGGACGATTCCCACATCTTCACCACGCGTGAGCAGATGAAGGAGGAGCTCACCACCGTTCTCCAGTTCGTGCTGAAGCTGCTGAGCGATTTCGGGCTCGATGACTTCTACCTGGAGCTCTCGACAAAGGATCCGAAGAAGTACGTCGGATCGGATGAGATCTGGGAAGAGTCCACCCGTACCCTGCAGGAGGTCGCCGAGGCCTCCGGCCTGGAGCTGGTGCCCGATCCCGAGGGCGCCGCG
>JAKVJE010000037.1 GCA_022487185.1 Microbacteriaceae bacterium | reverse complement strand
GCACCGGCCCGGTGGCCACCTCGGCCACCGGATATCTGCGCATCTCGCTACTGGGGCTCACTCCGCAACTGGTGGCCCTGGCCGCCACTGGCCTGCTGCGGGGGCTCCAGAACACCCGGCTCCCACTGGCTGTGGCGGCCTCGGGGTTCTCACTCAACGCGCTCCTGAACTGGGTGCTGGTGTACCCGGTCGGTCTTGGTCTGCTGGGATCGGCGTGGGGAACGGTGATCACGCAGGTCGGGATTGCCCTCACATATCTCTGGATTTCGCTGCGCCTGGCCCATGCCTCGGACGCCACGATCCGTCCGCAGCGGGCCGCGCTGGCCGGGCTCGCCCGCAGCGGCGGGTGGCTGATGGTCCGGACGGCAAGTCTCCAGGCGGGAATTCTGCTCACCGTTCGCCTCGCCGCAGCCGCCGGACCGCTCGTGCTGGCTGGCTACCAGGGAGTGTCGGCGCTGTTCGGGGTGCTGCAGTATGCACTGGATGCGCTGGGGGTGTCGGGGCAGGCCCTGGTCGGCCGCGCCCGCGGAGCGGGTGACGCCCCGGAGCTCCGTCAGCTGCGCCGGCGCCTGGCGTTGTGGGGCGTGGGGACCGGAACGGCGGCCCTTGTCCTGGTCGTGGTGGGGGGCCGGTGGCTGGGGGCGCTGTTCACCGCCGACCCGACTCTCCTGGGGGCGCTGCCCCTGGCCCTGTCTCTGCTCGCCTGCACGCTGCCGCTGACCGGCTGGGTCTTTGCCATGGACGGGGTTCTCCTGGGCGCGGAGGATTTTCGGTATCTTGCACTGGCGGGGCTCCTCAACGTTGCCCTGCTTCTCCCGGTGTGGGGAGTCTTGCTGTGGTATCTCACGACCCAGCATCCGCCGATCTGGGCCGCACTCACCCTGTCCTGGGCCGCATTCGGGGGCTGGTTCTCCGTGGCCCGCCTCCTGACGCTGTCCCTGCGGCTGCATTCGGACCGGTGGATGCGCCTGCCGCCCGCCGTCAGCGGGGGCAGGCGGCCGGCTGCCCGGTGAGGATGCGCACGGCGTCCAGAGGGTCGGCGGCCACCCCCACGGCACTGCGGAGCTCGGAGGGCTCCGGCGCGTAGCCCCAGCCAGCGCCGACGAAGTCGATACCGTTCTCACGGGCCCCGACCGCGTCGAAGATGCGGTCTCCGAGGAGGGCGCTGCCAGTGCCGGAGTGCGCCCCCTCGCCGAGCACTGCGAGCGCCGCGCGCAGCACGGCAGACTTCGTGTCTCGCTCGGGGGTGGCCCCGACGATTGCGTCGAAGGCGTCGGCGACGCCCAGCTCAGCGAGGGTGGCCTCGGCCATCCGCTGCGTCTTCGAGGTGGCGGTGGACAGGCGGATGCCGGCATCCCGCAACCGTTGGAGCATGTCTGGGATCCCCGGGTAGAGGGCGGCCTCGTGTACCCCCACGCTTTCGTAGTGCTCCCGGAAGAGATTAACCGCACGGTCGGCATCCGCCGGACTCATGCCGCTGACGGTCAGGAACCCCTCTCGGATGGGCGGGCCGACGTGCAGCAGCAGCGTGGCCTCGTTCTCGGGCTCCCTGCCCATGTTCCGGAGGGCGACGCGGACCGAATGGGTGACGCCCGGGGCGGAATCGACAATGGTGCCGTCCACGTCGCAGAAGACGGCCGAGTACTGGGGGCTGGGATGGGTCACGTGCTCTCTCTTTCGTCAGGGTGCGTCTCTGTTGTATCCCACCAGGGTGACGAAGAGACGACGCGGCTAGAACAGACGGTTTTCGTCGGAGAGCCCCCGCAGCGTGTCGTAGTCGAGAATGAGGCAGCGGATGCCGCGGTCCTCGGCCAGGGTGCGGGCCTGAGGCTTGATCTCCTGGGCCGCGAAGACTCCGGCGACGGGTGCGAGCAGCGGGTCCCGGTTGAGCAGCTCCAGGTAGCGGGTGAGCTGCTCGACCCCGTCGATCCCGCCGCGCCGTTTGAGCTCGACTGCGACATGGGCCCCCTGGGAATCCCGGGCCAAGATGTCCACCGGCCCCACCGGGGTGGGATATTCACGGCGAACCAGGGTGTAGCCGTCTCCGAGCGTGTCGATGTGCGCGGCCAGCAGCTCCTGCAGGTGGGCCTCGACCCCATCCTTCACAAGCCCCGGGTCCGTGCCGAACTCGTATTCGTGCCTCCCCAGCACCTCGTACACGCTGATGATGAGCAGGTCGGCGGTCTTGGCATGCTGCACTCGCCAGACCTCCTGCACCCCAGCCTCCCGGAGTTCAGGGTCCGGGTCGTGGTCGATGGTGAGCGAGCAGGGGGCGCTCATCCAGTTGAGGGGCTTGTAGGAGCCCCCATCGGCATGGACGAGGACCGACCCGTCGGCCTTGACCATGATGAGGCGGATGCCGGGGTCGAGATGGGCCTGGAGCCGGCCGGCGTAGTCGACGGAGCATCGGGCAATGGTGAGCTGCACGACCACGAGTGTAGGCGAGGACCGGTGGCGGTCTGCCGGGGTCAGCCCGGTCAGTTCGCCGACTGGGCCGGCCGGTGGCGGTCCCGACGCGCCATCGCCCAGGCGAGGGCCGATCCGGTGACGTTGTGCCAGACCGAGAAAAGGGCCGCCGGCAGCGCCGCGCCGGGGGAGAAGTAGGTACCGGCGAGCGTGGCGGCCAGCCCGGAGTTCTGGATACCGACCTCGAAGGTGAGGGCGCGGCGCGCGGCCCGGTCGAATCCAGCTAGACGTCCTGCGAGCGCCCCGAGCCCGAGTCCGGCCGCGTTGTGCAGGACCACCGCTGCGAAGGCGAGCGCACCGGATGCGATCAGGGCCCCGGCTGAGCCGGAGACGACCACCGCGACGATGAGTGCCACGGCGACGGCCGAGATCCAGGGGAGCGCCCCCGACAGCGCCGTGATCAGGGAGGGGAACGCCCAGCGGAGCGCAATGCCGGCGATCACGGGGAGGAGGACGGTCAGGAGAATATCGGCGGTCATCCCGCCGACGGGGACGGTGACCCACGCACCGGCGAGCACGCGGACGAGCAGCGGCATGAGCAGAGGGGCGACGAGGGTGGATGCGGTGGCGATCGAGACCGAAAGGGCCACATCCCCGCCGGCCAGGAAGCAGATCACATTCGACGCCGTCCCACTGGGGGCACATCCCACCAGGATCACCCCGATGGCCAGCGGAGCCGGAAGTCGCAGTCCGGTGGCCACCAGCCAGCCCACCCCGGGCATGATCACATAGTGGGCGAGGAGCCCGATGAGGAGCATCCAGGGGCGGTGCCGGAGCCGGCTCAGATCTGCCGGACGGATGGTGAGGCCCATGCAGAGCATCACGAACCCAAGCATCCAGGGGATGAGGCCCCTGACCGGGGCGAACAAGTCGGGAAACACGACCCCGCCGGCACCCCCCAGCAGCACCAGCAGGGGGAAAACGGTCACGGCGGCTGGAAGCCGAGAAGGCCGTGCCCGAGTGCCGCTGTTGAATCGGTTACCGGACACCTGTCACCTCTGAACGGAGCATCGGATGGGCTTGTTGCGTCCTATGCGGCACATGCCCCCGCACAATCGCCACGATCCGCATGAGCAGTAGGGGAGAAGTCCGTGCCCGAGGGGGGACTTGAACCCCCACGATGTTGCCATCACAGGCACCTGAAGCCTGCGCGTCTGCCAATTCCGCCACTCGGGCGTCACACGGATCGTGCGACGGTGCGTATGCACAGCAAGGTAGCCTAGCACGACTCGGGAGATGGGACGTACCGGACTCTTTCATCGTCCTGTATCCGGGGTGGTTTACCATCGGGGTGACTCTGAGATCCAGAGAGGAGGCGCACATGGGAGTTCTGGAGGGCTTTGAACACGGGCTGGAGCGCGCGGTCAACGGCGCGTTTGCCAAAACGTTTCGGTCGAGCCTGCAGCCGTTGGAGATTTCATCGGCCCTGAAGGCACAGATGGACTCCTATGCGCAGACCTTCTCCCGTGATCGCGTGGTGGCACCGCATGAATATTCGGTCGCGGTCAGTCCACAGGATGCAGAGCGGATGCGCACCCTCGGCCAGGGGCTTCAGGATCAGCTCACCGATGCGCTTCGCGCGCATGCCACCCGGCAGGGATATGCTCTCGCGGGCCCGCTGATCATCGACATCCATCCGGACCCGAAAGTCTCGGTGGGCATGTTGGAAGTCACCCCGCGGAGTTCGGACGCACCGATCGAGCTGCGTGCAGTACTGGATGTCAACGGGCATCGGTTCCCCCTAGCCCGTGGACAGAACATGGTGGGGCGCGGACACGAGGCCACGATCGTTCTCACCGAGGGGAGTGTGTCAAAACGCCACGCGATCCTCGAGTGGGACGGCACCCGCGTCACCGTGCAGGATCTCCACTCGACAAACGGCACGTTCGTCGACGGCCGCCGTGTGTCGACCGCAGAGGTCCCGGAGCGAGCAGAGCTGCGTTTCGGTGCCGCGCGGGGGGCCGTACGCATTGTCCCGACCCCGTCGGATGGCAGTATATGAGCGGATTGACATATGTCGTGTTGAGCGGGGGGCTCCTGGCGCTCATGTGGATTTTCGTCCTCATCGTGCTCTGGACGATTCGGGCGGATCTTTTCGGCCCCAAGGTGAAACGCCTTCCGCAGGCCGCGACGCCGCCCCCCGCATCGCCGGCCCCTATCGCCGGCCCTGCTACCGCACCCCCGATCCCCGCTCCACGCACCTCTCAGGCCGGAGAACTCGTCTTCCTGGACGGTCCTCTGCGGGGGCGCCGTCTGACCCTCCGTGACCAGCCGATCACCATCGGCCGGGATTCCGACTCGGGTCTGGTCCTCCACGACGACTACGTCTCCTCATACCATGCACGCCTGTCTCCGAACGGATCCGGCTGGGTTCTGGAGGACCTCGGATCCACCAATGGCACGTATGTGGGCGGGCGCCGCATTTCGGGGTCGGTGCCGCTCCGTCCGGGCATCCCCGTGAAGATCGGCTCCACCGTGCTGGAGTTGCAGAGCTGAGGACCGGATGCCCATCACCCATGCCACTCTGCTCACCGACCGTGGACGCGTCCGCCTGAACAATCAGGATTCGGGGTACATCGGCACCTATCTCTTCGTGGTGGCCGACGGGATGGGCGGGCACGCGGGCGGGGACATCGCCTCCGCGATCACCATCAACCGCCTCACCGAGCTCGACCGGGAATACGAGTCCACCGAGGCTGCCGCCTCTGCCTTTCACGCCGCCCTGCTGGAGGCCAACCGGGAACTCACGAACACGGTCCTGGACTACCCCGAGCTGACCGGCATGGGCACAACGGTGTCCGGGATGATTGTGGTCCGAGATCAGGCGGTGATCGCCCACATCGGCGACTCCCGTATATACCGATACCGGAATACACAGCTCTCACAGATCACGAAAGACCATACGTTCGTGCAGCGACTGGTCGATCTGGGCCGGATCACCCCACAGGAGGCCCTGGTGCATCCGCGTCGGTCCGTCATCATGCGCGTTCTGGGGGATGTCGAGGCGAACCCCGAGATCGATCTGAGCACCGAGACACTCGAGCCGGGAGACCGGTGGATGATCTGCAGCGACGGGGTCTCCGGGCCGCTCGGGGACGCAAAAATCGCCGAGATCCTGGGGAACACCCCCGACCGGGATCGAGCCGCAGCCACCATTATCACCGCCACCCTCGAGGCAGGCGCCCCCGATAACTGCACCTGCGCGCTCATCGATCCCCTGATCGATGAAGAGGAGCCAACTCCGGTGAAGATCAGCGGATCTGCCGCTGAGGAGGGAGCACTCGACCCGGTGCGCCGCGTCATCGATCAGACCACCGCACGACACTCCCTGCGGGCGGTGGCGCAACACCTCCGCCCACGTCCGCTGGAGACTGCGCTCACGACGGAGACGAATGCCGACGAATACCTGCGCGAACTCATCGCGGAGTCCCGTCACCGCACGCTCAGACGCCGAATCGCTGGGGCCGCGCTGCTCCTGGCCGGGGCCTGTCTCGCACTTCTGCTCGTCTGGGGAGGCTGGAACTGGACACAGCGCCAGTACTACGTGGGACCGGAGAACGGGTACGCCACCGTGTACCAGGGGATCAACGCGAATCTTGGCCCCATCCGCTTCAGCCACCCGGTCACTCCCGATCACAAGCGCGTCCCACTCCGGGATCTGACGACGACCACACGCACCAGCGTGGAACGCACGATCCCGTACGGTTCTCAGAAGGCCGCCAACGCGGCGCTGTCACGGCTCCGGGATGAGGCTGACTCGTGAGCACCGCATCCACCGTCGCCGGAGCGGCCCAGGTGAAGGAGCGGAATCTCCGCGGCATCGAGCTGGCCCTCACCCTCGTCGCCCTCGCCATCGGGGCCCTCGCCCTGATCCTGGTCCAGTACGGAGCGCTGGGCGGGCTGCGCCCGGTTCCTCTGGTGTTCGCGGGGGTCTATGCGGTCAGCGTGCTGGCCGTGCACGTCACACTGCGTATCACGGCCTCTCACGCCGATCCGATTCTGCTCCCGGTGTCGGCGCTCATCAACGCGTTCGGCCTGATCATGATCTACCGTATCGACCTGGAGAAGCAGGTCACCGCCTTGTGGTCTCCCGCGGCCCGGCAGGTGGTCTGGTCGGTGCTCGCCCTGGCGGCGGCCATCGTGACCCTGCTGCTCCTGCGGGATCATCGGACCCTGCAGCGCTACACCTACATCTCGATGCTGGCGGCCATCGTGCTGCTCCTGCTGCCGATGGTCCCCGGCCTCGGTTCCTACAACGGCACCAATGCCCGGCTGTGGGTGCACCTGGGCCCGATCGCCTTCCAGCCCAGTGAATTTGCCAAGATTGCCCTTGCCGTTTTCTTCGCGGGGTACCTGGTGCAGCACCGGGAGGCGCTCTCCCTCACCGGGCACCGCATTCTGGGGATCCGCTTCCCCCGGGCCCGGGACTTCGGCCCGATCCTGGTGGTCTGGGCGGTCTCGATGCTCGTCCTCGTCTTCCAGCACGACCTCGGCACCTCGCTGCTGTATTTCGGCCTGTTCCTCGTCATGTTGTATGTGGCCACCGGCCTCACCAGCTGGGTCTGGATCGGGCTGGGCATGTTCGCGCTCGGTGGATGGGCCGCATCCCGGGTGATCACCTACGTTCAGGGCCGCTTCGATGCCTGGCTCAAGCCGCTCGACACCAAGGTCTACGACACGCCCGGAGGGAGCTATCAGCTCGTGCAGGGGCTGTTCGGCCAGGCGAACGGCGGCCTGTTCGGTACGGGCCTCGGCAAGGGATACCCGGGGATCACCCCCCTCTCCCAGAGCGACTACATCTGGGCGAGCCTGGGGGAGGAGCTCGGCCTGATCGGCGCCTTCGCGATCCTCTGTCTCTACCTGGTGCTCATCTCTCGCGGGATCCGGGTCGGTTTTGCCGGCCAGGATGATTTCGGAAAGCTCCTAGGGGTGGGCGTCTCTTTCGTTCTGGCCCTCCAGGTGTTCATCGTGATCGGCGGGGTCACCCGCGTGATCCCCCTCACCGGCCTCCCCACACCGTTCTTGGCGGCAGGGGGTTCCAGCCTGCTGGCGAACTGGGTCATCGTGGGGCTGTTGGCCCGGATTACGAACTCCATCCGCGTCGGGAACCGGGAGGCAGTGTCATGACCCGTCGGCTCCGTCGCATCACCATCCTCGTGTTTCTGATGTTCCTGGCCCTGTTCACCTCGACCTCGATCATTCAGGTGCTCAGTGCTTCCTCGCTGCAGGCCGATTCCCGCAACACGCGGACGACGATCTCGTCCTACTCGGTGCAGCGCGGAGAGATCCTCGCCGGCGACCAGGTGATCGCCAAGTCCGTGCCGGTCAATTCCCTCTACCGCTTCCAGCGGCAGTACATCGATTCCGAGCTCTACTCCTCGGTGGTCGGGTACTACACCCGGACCCAGGGGTCGGCCGGTATCGAACAGGCTATGAACTCGGAACTCACCGGAAAGTCCGATACCCAGTTCTTCGACCGCATCCGCACCCTTGTCACCGGCCGCGGGCAGCAGGGGGCCTCGGTCACTCTCACCATTGACCCGAAGATCCAGCAGGCGGCCAAGAACGCCCTGGGATCGCAGGTGGGCTCAGCGGTGGCGCTGAATCCGAAGACCGGACAGATCTTGGCCATGGTCTCGAATCCCGGATATGACGCCAACCAGCTCACTGGTTCGGATACGGATACCGTGATCGCCCGCTACAAGGCCCTTCTCCAGGACCCCGAGAAGCCCCTCATCAACCGCACCATCGGGGGAGACACCTATCCGCCGGGTTCGACGTTCAAACTCGTGGTGACCGCCGCAGCGCTCGAAGCAGGCTTCACCCCGGATTCGGAATTCCCGAATCCGAGCAGCCTCACCCTGACCGGGTCGACAACCCAGATACACAACGACGGGGATGGCACCTGCGGTTCTGGATCGACCACGACGCTGCGCACCGCCCTGCAGCTCTCCTGCAACATCCCATTCGCTGAGCTCGGCGCCCAGCTCGGGCAGAAGCGCATTGCCGCGATGGCCAAAAAACTCGGATTCGGCACAACCCTCAAGATCCCCATGCGTGTCACCCCGAGCGTCTTCCCCAGCAAGATGACGACGGCTCAGCTTGAGCTGTC
Source organism: Microbacteriaceae bacterium (assembly GCA_022487185.1). Lineage (GTDB taxonomy): Bacteria > Actinomycetota > Actinomycetes > Actinomycetales > Microbacteriaceae > JAKVJE01. The sequence continues at coordinate 5,382 of JAKVJE010000037.1, read as the reverse complement.
CAGTTTCGGGCAGTACGACGTGCGTGCCACGCCGCTGCAGATGGCGATGGTCTCGGCCGCCATTGCGAACGGCGGCAAGGTGCTCGCGCCGGGACTCGTGCAGTCGGTTCAAAATGATCGGCTGCAGACACTCAGCTCGTTCCATGTGCGATCCCTGGGGCAGGCGATGGATTCGAAGGTCGCAAGCACACTCGTCGACATGATGACGTACAACGTTCAGTCCGGAGCGATTGCGAGTGCAAGAATAGACGGAGTGGATGTCGCGGGAAAGACGGGGACTGCGGAGACGACCAAGTCGGCGCAGTACACGCTCTGGTTCACCGGGTTTGCTCCGGCGAATGATCCGAAGGTGGTTGTCGCCGTCGCGGTCGAGAACGGCGGCAGCTACGACCACAGTCTCGGTTCCCATCAGATCGCGGCCCCAATCGGCCGGGACATTATGAAGGCGGTGCTATCAGAATGAGACCGACGGCGGGGCTCACATTCTCTTCTCGCTACCAGCTGGTCAAGCTGATCGCGGTTGGCGGGATGGGGGAGGTCTGGGAGGCCCATGACCTGGTCATCGGCCGCGAGGTCGCCCTCAAAATCCTCAAAGAGGAGTACATGGGCGATCCAGGGTTCCTGGAGCGCTTCCGGGCGGAGGCCCGGCATGCGGCTCTTGTCAATCATGAAGGCATCGCATCCGTATACGACTACGGCGAAGAAAACGGCTCGGCATATCTGGTCATGGAGCTGGTCCCGGGAGAACCTCTTTCGACGATCCTGGAGCGAGAGAAGGTACTCCCCGCCGACCAGGTGCTGAATATTGTGGCCCAGACCGCTTCGGCCCTGGCCGCCGCACACAAGGTGGGACTCGTCCATCGCGACATCAAGCCCGGCAACCTCCTCATCACTCCCGAGCACAATGTCAAGATCACCGATTTCGGGATTGCGCGTCTCGCCGACCAGGTGCCGCTGACGGCGACGGGCCAGGTCATGGGAACGGTGCAGTATCTGTCCCCGGAGCAGGCGAGCGGACATCCCGCATCCCCGGCCACCGATATCTACTCTCTGGGAATCGTGGCATACGAGTGTCTGGCAGGCCGGCGACCGTTCACCGGCGAGAGCCAGGTCGCCATCGCGATGGCGCAGATCAATGACACCCCGCCCGATCTCCCGAGTAACGTTCCCCCGGCGGTGCGCAAACTCGTCTTCTCCTGTATGGCGAAGAATCCGCAGGACCGTCCGGCCTCTGCGACCGCCCTGGCCCGCGCGGCGCACGCGATCCTCGCCGGCGACATTGCGACCGCTGCCATCGAGGTTCCCCAGGTCAACCCGACGGGATCCGCCCTCCTGGCCCCGACCCGGGCGACGCAGCTGCTGCCCGCCGACCAGGCCACGACGCTCCTCCCGACGAGCACCGCTTCGGTTCCCACCGGAGAGCAGCCCGAGGATCCGGAGGATGCCGCCCGCCGGAAGAAGAAGAAACGGCTTCTGATCTGGCTCATCATCGCCATCGTGGTGGTGCTTGCCCTGATCGGCGCAGGAATCGGGTTCGCGCTGTCCGGGAGCAAGACGCACTCCTCGGCAAGCCCGTCTGCATCGGCGTCTCCCACTCCGTCCAAGACGAAGACTCGCTCCCCCTCACCGACTCCGTCCCCGTCTGCAACGGGTCCGACCACGGTGGAGCTCAGCTGCACTCAGTACAAGGGTGCGGATGTGAACACGGTGCAGAACTCCCTCCAGGCGCTGGGCTTCTCCGTGAATCTTTCGCAAACCACGACACCGACCACCCCCGCCCAGGTGAATTCGGTGATCTCCTACTCTCCATGCGGGAGCGTGGTCAAGGGGACGAACATCTCCATCCAGGCCTATGCGAGTGAGCCCGACTGGAGTTCGATCACCTCTCAGAGCACCTGCCTGTCATTCGGGGGCAGATGGACTGCCGCGATGAGCGAGGAGTCTCCGACTGAACACCCCGATGGGACAACCAGCACTCCCTCTCCGACACCGACCGGCAGCGGCACCTGCACCGCATCGTGAATCACCTTCGGCACCGGTAGCCCGTAGACTGTCGGTGTCAAGTGGACAGTAGGGATGCACAAATGACAGAGCAGTTGCTCACCAACCGCTACCGCGTGGGGAAGCTCATCGGCCATGGCGGCATGGGCGACGTGTACCTGGGCACGGACACACGGCTCGGCCGCACCGTGGCGATCAAGATCTTGCATGAGCGACTGGCCGAGAGCCCCGAGTTCACCCAACGGTTCCGCACCGAGGCCATCGCTGCGGCCCGGATGGCCAATCCGCATATCGTGCGCACCTTCGACGGCAACGTCGACACCGTCACACGTCCCGATGGCAGCGTGACGCAGACGCATTACCTGGTCATGGAGTACGTCGAGGGGCGCACGGTCAAGGATCTGCTCGCCTCCCATGGCGCCCTCTCTCCGGAGGAGGCCCTGAGCATCGCCTCCCAGGTGCTGGATGCTCTGACATATTCACACCGCTCGGGCGTGGTGCACCGGGATATCAAGCCCGGGAATGTGATGCTCACGACCGATGGGACCGCCAAGGTCACCGATTTCGGCGTCGCGCACATCCTCGGGGAGGGATCCACCGGCCCCGGAGACAACGTCACCGGCACCGCACAGTATTTCGCCCCGGAGCAGGCTCAGGCGCTGCCCGCGGACGCCCGCACCGATCTGTACAGCACGGGTGTGCTCCTGTTCGAGATGCTGACCGGGCAGCTTCCCTTCACGGGGGAGAGCGCCGCCGCCATAGCCTTCCAGCACGTCAACGTGCCGGCCCCCGCACCGAGCACCCTCGTTCCCGGACTTCCCCACGGCCTCGATGTCATCGTTCTGACCGCGCTGCAGAAGGACCCGGATCTGCGGTACCAGTCGGCCGACGAATTCCAGCGCGACCTCTCACGATTCCAGCAGGGGTACCAACCGCTGGGTCACACAGCCGACCGTCAGCCATCCGCCGATACCGCCACTCAGCTTCTGCCGCAGCCGGATCCGTCCGAGTCGGACCAGGATTCACCGTTCGACAGTTTCGAGAGCTTCGACTCCGAGCCCGCCGCCGAGGAGGGTTCCCTGATGGAGCGCAAGCTGCGCACCCGTCGGGTCGGAATCCTCTGGGGAATTGGCGGGGGAGTCGCCGTCCTCGCGGTCATCGCCTTCCTCTGGCTGCTGATCATGCCCCCGAATGTGGCCACCCCGACCACCACATATGTCAAGGTTCCCGATGTGTCCTCGCAGTCGTACGCCTCGGCGCGGAAGACGCTGGAAAAGCGCGGGCTGGTCGTGTCCCGGAAGAACGAGAACAGCACCACCGTTGCCACCGGGACGGTTATCCGCACCTCGCCCCAGGCCGGGAAAACGCTGACCACTGGGGCGAAGATCACCGTCATCGTCTCCAGCGGCGTCACCAAGGTCACCGTGCCGAAACTCGCGAACATCACCCAGGCCCAGGCGCAACAGCTTCTCGAGAAGGCAGGACTGACCCTGGGGACCGTCTCGATCGACGCCACCAGCCAGCTGCCCTCCGGGTCTGTCATCACCTCAAGCCCGATCTCCGGGTCCCGGGTCCCGAAGGGCTCCGCCGTCAATCTGACGGTGGCCCCGACGATCGTGACCATTCCGGATGTGAAGAATATGACGCAGACGGATGCGCAGAACGCCCTTCAGGCGGCTGGCCTGCAGATGGTGGCCAAGTATGTGTCCTCCTGCCGTGCCTCCGAGACCCCGATCGCCATCAGTCAGTCTCCGACCGGCCAGGTGCAGAGCGGCAGCCAGGTCACCGTGACCTTCCTGCGACAGGACACGTCCCAGTGCCAGTCCTCCCCGTCTCCGAGTTCTCAGAGCGGGCAGGGATCGCCCGCCGCCAGTCCCACCGCTTCTCCGGCCCGCTGATCCGCGCCCGCGGGCGCCTGGACTGAGCCCGGCGCAGCGCGTGGGAGGTACTCGGCCCACCTTCCAGCCGCGGCCAACCTGGACTCAGCGCACGGTCACAGACTGCCAGGGGGCAAGGAGGCCGTCGACCCAGGGGAACACCACCCAGTTCAGGAGGGCCGCCACCGCGGCCAGGATGAGCACACAGAACCCGACTCGCATCCACCAGGGACCGGGCAGGTGTCTCCAGAGCCATGCGTACATCAGCGGCCTCCTTGCAGCTGTGCAGAGAGCGAGGCCGGGAGGCCCCCGTTTCTCGGGTAGAACACCCGGAAGACGCTGTAGACGATCATTCGTTCCCCGTTGGTGAAGGGGTAGGGGTTGCAGGTGGTGAGAGTCAGCAGCCGAGCTTTCGCGGCGGCGGTGCTCTGTGGGACGGGATTGACCACGGAGACGGCCGTATCCATCACATATTCCGTATTGCGGTAGTCGTAGACGTACCAGCCCTGTTCCGTCTCAAGCACGATGACATCGCCGTATCGGAGCGTGTCGAGGTAGCGGAAGTTGGATCCATGGCCGCCCCGGTGGGAGGCAAAGGCAGTGTTCCCGATCTGCCCGGGCAGGGAGCTCTGGGGGTACCACCCGGCTCCGAGTTTGTTGAGCACGCCGATGGTGGTTCCCCCGATCAGCGGACGGGACCAGCCCACCCCGAGCCTCGGGATATGCAGCACCCCGAAGGCCTGTCCCACGGTGGGACGGGTGGATGCCGCGGGTGGTGTTTTCGTCCCCTGCGGGTCGGCATGGGATGGAGACTTGCTCGCCCACTGCCGAGACAGGGCTGCCGCCCGGTCTCCCTGCTGCGTCGAGACGGTCGCATCCTGAATCCACAATTGCCAGGCCACGAAGGCCAGGACCAGCACCCCGAAGGTGATCAGCAGTTCCCCGAGAACCCCCAGAACACGGGTGAGCACGGAGGCAGTGCCGGGCTGTGCGGCCCTGCCCTGCGCCCTTCGCCCATGTCGGCGAGCCGCCATACCTATCTCTTCCGCTAGAATCCTCGTGTGAAACGTACGTCCGAACGCCCTGACCATACTACGGACCCCACCCCCGCGGGAGGGAGTCACCAGGCGGTGCGCCCCACCCCGGTCTGGTACAAGATCGTGATGTTTGGCCTCATGCTGCTCGGCCTCATCTGGGTCATCGTGTTCTACATCAGCGGACAGCTGGCGCTCCCGATTCCCCCGATCGGCAACTGGAACATCCTGATCGGCTTCGGCCTGATGATGGTGGGGTTCCTGATGACGATCGGCTGGCGCTGATTCCACAGGTTTTCCACAGAGTTACCACCATGTAGTTTTCCACCTTTGTGGAAAACTCTGTGGACAGATTAGAGTCGCGAGAAGAGCGCCACCGGATCGGTCAGCGTCCAGACCAGCGCCAGAGCCACAACCCCCAGGCCAGCGAGTGCGACCCACTGCCACACCACGCGCCGGCGCAGGAGGAC
>JAKVJE010000036.1 GCA_022487185.1 Microbacteriaceae bacterium | reverse complement strand
GCCAGCAGGTCGCGCTGGGTGGCATAGACATTGCTGTCCTTGTTCGCATTCTCATTGATCAGGGACTTGTCCCCGCTCACCAACCGCCGCACGGCTTCGTTCACGTCGGTCGCCTTCGCCCTGGCGATGTCTTTGTTCAAGCGCCAGGTCGTATAGGCCTCAGCCACGTCATAGAGGTGGGCGTTAACCAGGGTGTGCTCCACCAGATTCTGAATCTCATCGATCCGCACGATTCCGGTATACCGACTCCGGATAGCCGATTCCGCACTGGCGGCGATCTCCTGAATCGTGCGCTCTTCCTCGGGCCCGATCTTCTTGTGAAGATCCTGGTAGGCGGCGGTCACCGCGGCGATGATATTGCGAATATCAAATTCAACGGTGCGCCCGTCGCGTTTCTCGACGAGCACACCACCCTGGGTCGTCTCACGAGTTTCGGACACGTGTTCTGCCAGCACTTCGACCGTTCCTTCACGAATTAGGGCACAAGATATAGGGCCTATTTGTTTGATAGCCCCAATATATAGCGATATTGAGCATTTCGTGTGTTGTTGACTCCATCGGCGCGTCAGGCGCCAGATGGCCGATCTCCGCCCCGAGGACACCCGCATGGCGCAAAAAAACACCCCGTCTCGGATGGGGGATGAGACGGGGCGCACCCGAGAGGCGGGTGTGGAGCGCCGACGACTGTTGGGGGTGCCGCCGGCAAGCTTCCTGCATATTTTTTACCGCATCCGGGACCGCTGCTCAACGTTGTCTGTGGAATACCACAACAGACCTCTCAATGACGGGTCCGCCGATTGCAAAAATCATGGTGACCCGGCCGGGCCGCCCCGATGGCGTCGTCCGGGACAGCCCCGACACTGGGGAGATCCCCGCGTCCAGGTGCGAGAGAGACACCCATGTCTGAGGAACGAAGCGCCGGAGGCGGAGCGACCTCCGGCGACATACATGAGCACGTCTTCGCGGCCTCACCGCAGTCTGCCAGGCCCACCCAGTCCACGGAACTCCGTGGCATGCCAGGCTCAGACCGCGCCCGTGCGCTCCCACAGCGCATCGAGCAGCCGCGCAGTCGCCACCGCGAGCACCACACCGATGAGGGCGGGCAGCAGGATCCCCATCCCGGAATGAGTGAACTCCACGAGGAGTGCGACCGCGGTCAGAGGGGCTCGCATCGTGGTCGCCAGGAAGACTGCCCCTCCCAAGAAGGCACAGGCAACCAGAGACGTATTCGGAACCGCGAGCGACCAGAGGGCGCCTCCGGCCACCCCCAAGGCTCCGCCGATCGCCACACTCGGAGTCAGGGTGCCTCCCCAGGCCCCCACCCCGATGGTCAGAGCCGTAGCAAACGTTTTTGCAAGAGCAAGCCCCAGGAAGAGCAGCACCATCCCAAGGACCCCATGGGAGGGCAGTGAGACGTCGAAGGCACGCTGTGCGAGCTCATGACCATTCCCCAGGACCGTTGGGGTAGCAAGTGCCACGCCTCCGACCACCAAAAAGCCGAGAGGCAGCCCGATAAAGAGGCGTGCGCCGTTCGGCCGGTGCGACGTCACGCCCTTGATCACCCGGGAAAATCCCCAGCCGAGGGCCCCCAGCAGCACCGCCATCGGGATCGTCCAGCACAGCAGTTCCGGGCTGGCGGGGAGAGACGGGACTCGGTAATACGCAGCACCGCCGACCGCACCATGGGCCACGAGCACCGCGATGCCCGAGACGAGGGTTGCCGTCAACACCGTCAGCGGCGAAATCTCCATCAGAAACACTTCCAGGGCAAAGAGCGTGCCCGAGACCGGCACCGAATACACCGCTGCCAGCCCGGCCCCGGCAGCCGAGGCGACCAGGATGCGCCGTTGTCCGGGCGACAGACGCATCGCATCTGAGAGGGTGCCGGCCAAGCTCGCACTCATCTCTCTTGGGGCGACCTCCTTCCCGACGGAGGCTCCCATCCCCACGATCACGACCTGGGTCAGCACATGGACGGCAGTCGGGAGCAGCGGCATTGGCGTTCCAGACACCGCCGCTCTGAGCCCGACGGGATCGTGTCCCGTCCGGGACAGCCCCCACCAGGCCACGGCCCCGATCCCGCCGGCGATCGTGAGCGTCAGGAGGATCCGCGGAGCTGGAAGAGAAGCTGCGGCGCCTGCCAGTCCCTGGGAGATCCCGGCTCCCCAGACCACGCCTTGCACCAGGTCAAGAATCCAGATCAGTGCCGCACCGACTCCCCCGGCCATGATCCCGGTCAGAACCGTCGCACAGCAATAGCGCATCCAGGAAATGCGTGCCTCGTATTGCCTCACGCACACACGCTACCGCAGCCAGGAACGGGGACCCCATGTAAGAGGTGTAGCGTAGAAGCGCCCACAAGGCATGCACGGAGCTACGGCCCTCCCCCACCGGGACACTGGTCATCTGCCAATCGGCACTCCGTGGTCGTTCTCCGTCTCTCCCGAGAACCCGGGATCGGATCATCCATATCACTGTGCCCGTCTGGCACTTTGCCCGGGCATTCTTTACGAAGGAAACATCATGAAGTACGCCGTTCTTGGTTCTGGCGCAATGGGATATCGCTTTGGGGTTCTGCTGCAGGAGGTTGGTGGGCTGGACGTCGATTTTGTCGATGGATGGCAGCCCAACGTCGATGCCGTCCACGCGCAGGGGGGAGTGTTCGTCTCCCGTGACCACGAGAACCGCCACCTGGTTCCCATCCACATGGATACCCCTGAGACCTACTCCGGCCATCCGGATGTCTGGATCGTGTTCCTGAAACAGATGCAGCTCGCCGAGATGCTGCAGCGCTCCTCCCACCTGTTCACCAAGGACCAGTACGTGTTCAGCGCGATGAATGGGATGGGCCATATCGACAAGCTCCGCAGCTATTTTGCCGACGACAAGGTGATCGGGGGGACCGCCATGATCGCCACCGTCCTGAACGGACCCGGCGACGTGGACTTCATGGGGAAGCCGAACACCGGCGAGATGCACATGGTGAATTTCACCGAGGAGCCCGGCGCATCCAGACCGATTTCCAGGCCTCGCACCTGAACCCGGTGCTGACTCAGAACTTCATGGGCACACTCATGGCGAAGGTCGTCTTCAACGCGGTGGTGAACACCCTGTGCACCATGTTCCGCGTGCAAATGGGGCAATTTGCCGAGTACGAGGGGATCGACGCTCTCTCCCGCATGCTGCTGGATGAGGCCTACGACGCCTGCGAGCGCGCGGGGATCCAACTGATCCAGACCCGTCAGGAGGAGGTGGATTCAGTCGATTTCGTCAGCCGGGTGGCGAACCCCTTCCACTATCCCTCGATGTACCAGGACTTTTCCAAGGGGCGTCCGACTGAGGTCGACTACATCAACGGATACATCGCCCGATTGGGGAGAGAACACGACTACATCTGCCATGTGCACGAATTCGTGACTCACCAGATGCACTTGGCTGAGACGATGAGGAAGTTCACCATGCCCGAGGCCTTCGCCGGTCACGTGCCTGCCTCCGTGTGATCGGGGCCGAGGGACCGGCCCTGGCGGACCTTCTGCCGGGGCCGGTATGGTGAGCCTATGCTTCCTAGGCTCGAGATTCTGAACCCGCGTCTCTTCATTCGCAAGATGGTGCTCCTCACCGTCACCACGCTGCTGCTGGCCCCGCTGATCGTCGAAAAGATGCTCATTCCAGCTGCCCTGTATATCGGCGGACTGATCGTTCTCCATGTGGTCGTGTTGGCTGTCTACCTCTACCGGGTCCCCTGGCGAGAACTGTGGCGGAACCGCGCCGAATTCGCTCTGAGAGTGGCGGCAATCGTGTTTTTCGTCTGTCTGCTCGCGCTCGTGCGCTTCGAGGGGGACACCGCGATCGTTCTCATGGATATCGGGATTGCACTGGTTCTGCACTGCCTGATCATCTGCGGGTTCCATGTGCGGGTCACGCCCCGGACACGACCAACCTCCTGATTCTCCGCACCCCCTCCGTGAACGCATCCGCTTCCGGATTCGCACAGCCGATCACCAGGCCGTGCGCACGGCCCGACGCATCCTCCCCCCAGTAATCAGAGAGTCCGGTGACCCGGACCCCGGATCTCACACAGGCGTTCAAGAGACGTCGCTCGTCGCCCAGTACCTCGACGACGCTGTGCAGGCCACCGTCCATGGGAAGCACCCGTACTCCGGCAACCTCGGCAAACATCTGGGCAACGGTCTCCCGACGACGCCGGTATCTCCGACGGAGACGGGCCAGATGCCGCTGCATGTCGCCGCTGCGCAAATAATCTGCGAGCGCGGCCTGCGCAATCCAGGGAACCGGGACACCGAGGGCCTCGCGGACCCTGAGAACTGCGGGGAGCAGCCGCCGGGGCACCACGAGATATCCGACCCCCACATCGGCCGACAGGAGCTTCGAGAAGGTCCCCATTGTGACAACCCCGCCCCCCACCGGGTCGTCGAGGGCGCAGAGCGCCGGCATGGGGGCGCCCGCCTCACGGAGCTCGGCGTCGTAGTCGTCTTCCAGGATCACTCCCCCGGTCCGATGGGCCCAGTCGAGCAGGGCACTGCGGCGTTCCCGTTGGAGCGCCCCTCCGAAGGGGTATTGGTGGCTCGGGGTCACCAGGAGTGCGTCGACTCGTTCCCGGGCACCACCGGCCGGGGGAAGCACCCCAGCGGCATCCACCGGAATTTCGGTGAGGGCGCATCCCAGAGCACGCAGGGCCGCTCGCATGGTGGGATATCCAGGACGCTCCACTCCGATACGTGCCCCGGCGGGCCAGAGTGCCCGGCATAGGAGGGCGAGTCCCTCTCTCGTCCCAGCCGTGATCACGATCTCGTCGGGTTCGCGGTGCACCTGCCGGTATCGCTCCAGGTGAGCGCAGATGCGAGTGCGGAGGATGCCGAGGCCACCGGGACCCAGATCCTCCGGAGTCTGCCCGGCGGCATCTCGCCAGGCTGCACGCCAGCGGGGGCTGTCGAGGGCACCGGCCTCGGGGGCGTCCTGGGTGAGATCGATTTCGAGGTCGCGCCCCGCCCGAGTGCGATCTGGAGCCGATGTCAGTCCCGGGTCGAGCGCCCCAGCTCCCCGAGACTGGTCTGGGGCGCGGCATCGCACTGCCGGCGTACGGACATGGGGATGCACCTGCGTTCCCCGGCCCGGGACCGAAACGAGATAGCCCTCTCCGCAGAGTTGTTCAAATGCCGCCACGAGGATCCCCCGGGGGATGCCCAGACGCTCTGCCCAGCGGCGGGTGGAGGGGAGTCGCTGCCCTGCCGCAACAGTGCCGTCATCGATGAGGTTCCGGAGCGCCCGGGCGAGCATATCGGCGTTCTGAACCTGGTCCGCCGGTATTTCGGGGAGCGGCAGGTTGGGGAGCGTGCGCACGAAACTCCTAAATGGTTGCCAGAAAACGTTTCAAAGTGGACTATACGTCACACCATTTTGCTTCTGAAGATAGTCCCATGACTTCAGAATCCCAGCACAGCTCAAGCCCATCCACTCCCGCCGACGACGCCACCCTGGTGAAGACCGGGCTCGCCGACATGCTTAAGGGCGGCGTCATCATGGACGTCGTCACCGCCGAGCAGGCGAAGATCGCGCAGGATGCGGGGGCCGTCGCGGTGATGGCTCTCGAGCGCGTCCCTGCCGATATCCGCGCCGAAGGCGGGGTGGCTCGGATGAGCGACCCAGGCCTGATCGACTCGATCATCGAGGCCGTGTCCATCCCGGTTATGGCGAAGGCGCGCATCGGGCATTTCGTCGAGGCCCAGGTGCTCCAGTCGCTGGGCGTCGACTACATCGATGAGTCCGAGGTCCTGAGTCCTGCCGACTACTCACACCACATCGACAAGCGCGGGTTCACCGTCCCCTTCGTGTGCGGGGCCACGAACCTCGGGGAGGCACTCCGCCGGATCGCGGAGGGCGCCGCCATGATCCGTTCCAAGGGGGAGGCGGGGACCGGCGACGTCTCCGAGGCGACCAAGCACATCCGCACCATCTCCGAGGAGATTTCGCGTCTGCACGGGCTTGCCGAGACTCATCCCGAGGAGCTGTACGCCGCGGCAAAAGAGCTCGGAGCTCCGCTCGGACTCGTCGAGCAGACGGCACGTGCCGGACACCTTCCCGTCGTGCTCTTCACCGCGGGGGGAATCGCGACCCCCGCTGACGCAGCCATGATGATGCAGCTGGGAGCAGACGGCGTCTTCGTCGGCTCGGGAATTTTCAAGTCCGGCAATCCGGCGAAGCGCGCGGCCGCCATCGTCGCCGCCACCAATTCCTACGACGACCCCGACACCATCGCCCGGGTTTCCCGCGGGCTCGGCGAGGCGATGGTGGGGATCAACGTCGCCGATCTCCCCGCCCCTCACCACCTCGCGGAGCGCGGCTGGTGACCCGGGTCGGGGTGCTGGGGCTCCAGGGGGGCGTCCGCGAGCATCTCCAGATGCTGCGGGGCCTCGGAGCAGAGGCCGTTCCCGTCCGGACCCCGGAAGATCTGACCGGCCCCGATGGTGTCAGGGTGGATGCGATGGTGCTGCCGGGTGGAGAGTCTTCGGTCATCGACCGGTTGCTGCACCTCACCGGGCTGTTCGCCCCGCTGCAGCAGGCCTTGCTCGCGGGGCTGCCGGCACTGGGGACGTGCGCAGGCCTGATCGAGCTGTCGAAGGAGGTCCGGAACCCCGCTCCGGGGCAGCAGTCGCTGGGCGTCCTCGGCGTCGAGGTCGATCGGAATGCATTCGGGCCGCAGATCGCCTCGCGGGTGGCGACGATTGACACCGAATGGGGTCCGGTTCGGGGTGCACTCATCCGAGCACCCCAGATCATGCGGGTGTATCCGGGAAGCGAGCCGGTGGCTCGAGACGCGGGCGTACTCCTGGGGGCGCGGACCGGGCGGGTGATCGGGATCTCGTTCCATCCGGAGCTGACCGGGGATGACACCGTGCACCGGGCTTTCCTCTCCTCGATCTTCTGATCCGGTGTGATGCACCAGTGTGCCGCGTCCTCACAGAATCGGTGCGGGAACGGGCTACTCTTGGGCGGAGTTGCCCGCCACGGAAGGACTCAGACCGATGGCTCACCCCGACGCCACCCAATGCACCGCCGATCTCTTCGTCAAATGTCTTGAACAGGAGGGGGTGCGGCAGGTCTTCGGTATCCCCGGAGAGGAGAACATCCTCCTGGTCGATGCGATTGAGCGCAGCGAGACGATGGAGTTCATCGTCACCCGGCACGAGCAGGGAGCCGCGTTCATGGCGAACACCTACGGACGCCTCGCTGGGGAGCCCGGGGTCTGCCTGGCCACACTGGGCCCTGGGGCGCTCAACCTCGTCCTCCCCGTTGCCGACGCGAATGTCAACACCACTCCCCTCGTCGCCATTTCGGCTCAGGGAGGCATCAATCGGATCAACAAGGAGTCCCACCAGATCGTCGATCTGAATGCCGTATTCCGCCCGATTACCGAGTGGTCCGGACTGGTTCTGAGCGAACGGGCCGTGCCCGAGATGGTGCGCCGGGCCTTCTCCCGAGCAAAGAGGAATCGACCGGGGGCCACCTTCCTCGCCATCCCTCAAGACATCGAGGCGCTCCCCGCCCCGGAGGGGCTGTCGCCGCTCCCGACGACGCCGGAGTCGCGCACCGTACCAGTCATCGACGATATCCGTCACGCGGTCGAGCTCATCGCCCACGCCCAGCACCCGGTGATCCTGGCCGGGGCCGGGGTCGCCCGGAGGCATGCGGAGCGTCAGCTGCGGGAGCTCGTCGAGCTGTTGGATGTCCCGGTCGCCACGACCTTCGAGGGGAAGGGAGTCTTCAGTGACGCCCATCCCAACGCGCTCGGCGTCGTCGGATTCATGCGGCACGACTACGAGAATTTCGCCTTCGACCGGGCCGACCTGATCATCGCCATCGGCTTCTCGATCCAGCAGTTCGATCCGGTGAAGATCAATCCCCGCGGGGACACGACCATCCTGCACATCAACACCTTCACCGAGGATACGGACGCCCATTACTCGACCGCCGCCAATGTGGTGGCCGATATCGATGCGAGCCTCGACCTGCTGATCGAGGCTCTCCGGCCCCTCTCCTTGTCGTACAACACGCAGCCGGCAAAGATCCGGGAGGTTCGGCACGAGGAGTACGAGAAGGGCATCAGCGACGATTCTTTCCCGCTGAATCCACGGCGCATCGTCGCCGATACGCGTGCGGCGATGCCGGAGGACGGTATCACGCTCGTCGACACGGGTGCCCTGAAAATGTGGATGGCGCGGCTCTACCCCACGTATCTTTCGAACACCTGCATCATCGACAACGGGCTGTCCACCATGGGCTGGGCCCTTCCGGGGGCCATCGGAGCGGCCTACGCGAAGCCCGATACGCAGGTACTCGCGGTGATGGGGGACGGCAGCTTCCTCATGAACGTCCAAGAAATCGAGACGGCCGTGCGCTACGGGCTGCACCTGGTCATTCTGGTCTGGGTGGACGATTCGTACGGCCTCATCAAATGGAAGATGGACATGGAGATCGGCCGCCACTCGGGGGTCGATTTCACGAACCCCGATTTCCCCGCCCTCGCCGAGAGCTTCGGGGCCCACGGAGTCGAGATCACGGCGGCCGATCAGCTCCTGCCGGCACTCCGGGAGGCGATAGAGGCCGAGGATGGAGTGCACGTCATCGCCTGTCCCGTGGACTATTCCGAGAACATGCGTCTCATCGCCAAACTTGGAGACACACAGATCGATCTGTGACGTTCCCGGCCCAGTGGATGCCTCCATCCCGCTAGGCTGGAGATGTATCGGCAGAGAGGGCGATCATGACGCATGACATCCAGAACTTCTCTATCCCCCGGCAGCATCGGGCCCGGCTCATCGAGGAGCTGGGTGAAGAATCTGCGCTCAAACGGTTCCAGACGCTCGAACGCCTGACCTATGCATATGCACGGAAGTGGAACCTCCGCATCCGCCAGGTGGCAGACAGCGAGAATGTTTCACTCTGCATCTTCTGCACCGATCAGGGCGGCCGTGAGGTGGTGCTGAAGCTTCCGATCGACCGGGTCACCGGAACCCAGGAGCATCTTGCCCTGGAGACCTGGAAACAGGGCGGGGCGGCTCCTCGCCCGCTCCAGTTCGATCCGGTGAGCGGTGTCATCCTCATGGAGCGTCTCTATCCTGGACTCCAGGCCCGAGCCGAGACCCCACAGGCCGCGGCGAATTCGCTCAATGATCTGGCGGCGCGCCTGTACGGCTCCGCCCCGGACGCGTCTCTGCCCGATCTCCCGCACCTGGCCGACACCGTTCGCAGGCGGCTTCAGGCTGCCCGGACACGTCTGGCCACCCCGGAAAATTGGTACAGCGCTTTCTTCAAGCCTGCAGATGTGCGCCGGGAGGAACAACAGCTCCAGGACCTCCTCGACTTGGCGCAGGAACGGGCCGAATATCAGTTGGCGCGCCCGCAGCGCACCACCCTCCTCCACGGGGATCTTCGTCCGCGGAACCTCCTGAGCGCCCAGAAGTCCACGTTCCGGTGGATGGCCATCGACCCCTGCCCCTGCCTCGGAGATCCCCATGCAGATCTCGGGCTCGCGGTGGCGACGCAATCCGATCATCCGATCTCGGCGCTACTGGAAGAGCTCTCCACCGATCCCCGGTGGGATGCGGCGGTGCTCGCCGACTGGACACTCGTCTGGGCCGTGGCCGCCTATAACCCGGCGGAGACGTCGCTGGCCGCCGTGCAACGGGCCTTCCTCACATCGCACGAGGCGGCCTGATAGAGTTCTGTCGTACGGCCGGGGTGCCACCCACCAGGTGGCTGAGAGAGTAACCCGTCGAACCTGATTCAGATCATGCTGACGAAGGGAGCCATGATGTCGAATTCCACCACTCGTTTTACCGGCACACTCTGGAACGGGTCCCAGGACCTGCTCGAGGCCATCGACGGCCTTGAATTTCTGGAGTTGCTCGGAGGGGGAACGCTCTCCCCAAACGACTTCCAGTTCTACATGCACCAAGACACCCTGTACCTGCGCGACTATGCGAAGGCCCTCGCATTTCTCGCGGCGCGTTGCCCCGATTCAGCGCTCGCCGCCGGATGGGCACAGTCATCTGCAGTGGCCGGCATCGAGGAGACACAACTGCATCAGACGGTGCTCCCCAACGGCCCTGACCTCCTACCCGCAGGCGACCTCGAGCCCTCCCCCGTCTGCCTGGGCTACACCACGTACCTCCTCGCTCAGACATCGACGGCACCGTACCCGGTTGGAGCGGCAGCTGTGCTGCCGTGTTTCTGGGTATATGCGGATGTCGCCAAGCGCCTCGCACACCGAGCCAACGGCATCCTTGCCGAAAATCCTGAGCACCCGTACGCCAAGTGGGTCGCGGCCTACGACGATGCCGAGTTTCAGGACGGCGTCGAGGAGGCCCGCGCACGCGTCGACGCCGCAGCAGAGGAGGCAAGCCCGGCTCTGCGCGCCGAGATGCTCACCGCCTTCCGGACTGCCACCCGCTACGAGTACCTTTTCTGGGACTCGGCGCAGCACCGCCGCCCATGGCCGGTGGGGCGCGCCGGCGCACGCTGACATGCCTACGCCATTCCGCATCCACGTTGTGCCGTACCGTTCACGCTGAGGAAGATCTATGACCGAAACACACTCGCCCTATTCAACACTCCGCACCGCAGCGGCGAAGGACTGGGAAGCCGCCGTCACCCACCGATTCGTCGGCGAACTGGTCGACGAGACCATTCCACCGACCGTGCTGCGGGACTACCTGATCCAGGACTACCAGTTTGCAGAGGACTTCCTCTCTCTCCTGGGGCGTGCCCTGACCACCGCGGATCGCATCTCCTCGAAGATGCGCCTCGCGCATCAGCTCGGCGTCATCGCCGATGATGAGGACACCTACTTCCAGGAACGGTTCGAACAGTATGGCGTCCAGGCAGAAAAGCTCGCCCATCCGGAGCTCACCCCGTCGAGCACCGGGTTCCGGAAGCTCTACCGGGACGTCACCGAGCACGGGACCTACGCCGAAACGCTCGCCGTCCTGGTTGTGGCCGAGGGACTCTACCTGGATTGGGCAGAGCGGGGAACGACTCATGGTACGAGAATGCCGAAGCAGCGGGAGCACCGTGGATGGGTGGAGGTCCACCGCGGTGACGCATTTGCGGCCTGGGTCGATTTCCTCGTCTCCGAGCTGAACCGCGTCGTCGACCAGGTCACCCCAGGCCTGACCGAGCTCTTCACCCGTGCGGTGAAACTCGAGCTCGGCTTCTTCGAGGACGCCTACCGCGACGCCGCCTGAGCCCCGCTGGCCGCGGATCCGAGTGCATCGGCCGCGGCCAGCTGCCCGCAGGCACCGTCGATATCTTTCCCACGCGTGTCGCGCAGCGTCGCAGCGATCCCGGCTTCCCGGAGCCGATTGAGGAATTCGGCGGTCGCCGCCTCGGTGGAGGCCGTCCAGACCGATCCCGGGATCGGGTTCAGCGGAATCGGGTTCACATGGGCCCAGCCGTGCCCCCGGGCGTTGAGCTTCTGCGCAAGCAGGTCGGCCCGCCAGGGATGGTCGTTCATGTCGCGAATCAGCGCATATTCGATGGAGACACGCCGCCCGGTGGCCTCGAAGTAGGCATGGGCGGCATCCAGCGCCTGATCGACCTTCCAGTGGCGATTCACCGGGATCATCTCATCTCGAAGCTCATCGTCTGGGGCGTGCAGGGACAGCGCCAACCGCATCTGCAGGCCCTCTGCGGTGAGCTTCCGGATTGCCGGCACCAGTCCAACGGTTGACATGGTGAGATGCCGAGCCGACATCCCAAGCCCCTCCGGAACCGGATCGATCATACGGTGCACCGCAGCCAGAACTCGCTTGTAGTTGGCCATGGGCTCCCCCATCCCCATGAACACGACGTTGGTGACCCGTCCGCCTCCCGCTCCGAGCTCCCCAGCCCGGATGGCGCGATTGGCCTCGATTACCTGCTCCACGATTTCGGCCGTCGACAGATTCCGGGTGAGCCCGTTGCGACCGGTCGCACAGAAGGGACAGTTCATTCCGCAGCCAGCCTCGCTGGAGACGCAGAGGGTGATCCGCCCCGGATAGCGCATCAGGACCGATTCGATCAGCGCCCCGTCGAAGAGCCGCCAGAGAAACTTGATCGTCATCCCATCGTCGGCGCGCAGGCGTCGGACCTCGGTGAGGAGCGGCGGAAGCAATCCCGCAACGATGCGGGACCGGTCGCTGGCTGGAAGGTCGGTCATCTCCTCCGCCTCGGTCTCCATCCGCCCGAACAGATGCGTCGAAAGCTGTTTCGCCCGGAACCCGGGAAGCCCCATGCGCCCCATTGCCTCGACCCGTTCCGGAAGTGTCAGATCGGCAAGGTGGATGGGAGGCTGCCCATGTTTGGGCTCGCCAAATTCCAGCAGGGGACGGCCGTCCGCGTCGACACGCTGCACCCACCCCTCAGTACGGGGGCGGGTCTGCCTGAGGGATCCGGGCCGATGTATCTCATGCATTCTTCTATTGTCCTCCCCAGGACACTTCGCGGCACCTCTTTCCAGAGATATCGAACGTGCTACTGTTTTACACATGACTTCGAATCGCATTGGCTGGTGGCCGTCAAATTGACGGCCCCGCACTGATCGAACTCATCCTGCCGAGCCGCTGAAAGCGACTCGAGCATTCTCTCCCTTTCAGTGGCATCACTGAAAGGAACCACACCGTGACCGAATCCGTCACACCGCGAACCCCACGACTGCGAACCATCGCGCTCGCCAGCGGAGCCGGGACATCCCTGGAATTCTATGATTTCAGCCTGTACGCGACCGCGACCGCCCTGGTCTTCAACCAGGTTTTCTTCATTGTCAAAGACCCCTGGTTCGGCGACTTCTTGGGCTTTGTGACGCTGGCCGTCGGGTATTTCATGGCCCCGCTCGGGGCGATCTTCTTCGGCCATCTGGGGGATCGTCTGGGACGCCGCCGGACGCTGGTCCTGACCTTCTCAATCATGGGAGTCGCCACGCTGCTCATGGGACTCCTCCCGGGCTACCGGGTCCTCGGGGTCACGGCCCCCGTGCTGCTCCTCATCCTGCGGCTCGTCCACGGATTCTCGCGCGGCGGGGAGGTCGGCGGTGCGGCACTCCTCGCCATCGAACATGCTCCAGCCCACAAGAAAGGGCTCTACGGAAGTTTCGTAGCGCTCGGTTCCCCCATCGGCGCCGGGCTCGCCACCCTCGCGTTTATGCTGCTCCTCCAGTTCTTCACCCTGCCCCAGATCGTGGCCGGGGCCTGGAGAATCCCCTTCTTCGCCGGTGCGATCATCATCTTCATCGGGATGTACACCCGCCTCCATGTCACCGAGACCCCGGCGTTCGAGCGTATGCAGAAGAGCCACACACTTGAGCGACGCCCGCTCCTGGCCGTGCTGCGGGAGAGTTGGAGACGCGTCCTGCTCGCCGCAGGGGTCAATCTCGGTTTCAACGCCTTCATGTTCATCCTCTTCACCTTCCTGCTCGCCTATGGAACTCAGCCCGTGTCTGCCGGAGGCCTCGGATTTGCGCGGCAGTCCCTCGTCGTCGCCACGCTCGTCGGCTGCGTCGCCCATGCCCTCACCATTCTGATCTCGAGCCTTCTCTCGGACCGGATCGGGGCCAAGCCGGTCATGCTCGTCGGCGGCATCCTAATGGTGCTCTGGACTTTCCCCCTCATGCTCCTGTTCACCTACGGTGGACTGTTCGGAGCGCAGTCCGGACTCGTCATCGGATTTGCGCTGGCAGGGGTCTTCTTCGGGCCGCTCTTCACCCTCTTCGCACACCTGTTCACGCCTTCCCAGCGCTACTCGGGGATCGGGATCGGATATCAGGTGGGCGCCGCACTCGGCGGCGGAATCTCACCGCTCATTGCGAACCGGCTCATTGCGGCCACGCACTCGGCCCTGTCGGTATCGATCTATCTCGCCATCGTCATGGCGCTGAGCGTGATCTGCCTGGCCCTGCTCCCCGACGCCTATCGCGGTCGGCGGGCGGGAGCTGAAGACCTCGACGCCTCTGCAGAGGTTCCGACCCGGGTCGGAATCGCCAACTGAGTTCTCC
>JAKVJE010000035.1 GCA_022487185.1 Microbacteriaceae bacterium | reverse complement strand
CGCAGCGAGAGCAGCAGCGCGAGGATCTCTCCGCGTACGGAGGCGTCGAGGCTGGCCACCGGCTCGTCGGCGACGAGCAGCTCTGGCTGCAGCGCGAGCGCACCCGCGATGACGACGCGCTGCCGCTGTCCCCCGGACAACTCCTGCGGGATCGAGCTGAAATAGTCATGGGCCGGGGTGAGCTCAGCATCGGTCAGGGCCTGGGCCACCCGCTCTCGCTCATCACCGGCGTAGTGCTGGATGCGGAGGCCCTCGGCCACTGCCTCGTACACGCTCACCTTCGGGTTCAGAGCCGCGGATGGGTCCTGCAGTACCAGCTGCGCGTGCTGCCGGAATTCGCGGAGCTGACGGGTTCCGCTCCCGAGCGGCTTGCCCCGGAAGAGCACCTCTCCGCCCCGGTCGTGCGGCTGGAGGCCGAGCATGGTGCGGGCGAGGGTGGACTTCCCGGAGCCCGACTGCCCCACCAGGGCGACGATCTCGCCCCGGTGGCAGGTGAGGTTGATATCGCTGACCGCGGTGAACGGGGTGCGCCCGGTGTGGTAGGTGACGCTGATGTTGCGCGCCTCCAGCAAGGGCTCCGAGGTGCGGTGGTGCTGCTCGGCCACGGGCACCTCGGGGCGGTTCCGCCGCGTCATCGGATGCATCCGGGAGGCCGGATCCCCGATGGTGGGGAAGGCCCCTGCCAGCTGCTGGGTGTACTCCTCATGGGGGTCGGTGCAGATCTGCACTGAGGGCCCCACCTCGACGAGTTTCCCGTGGCGCATAACGGCAATCCGCTCGCAGGCGGTGGCCAGCACGGACAGATCGTGGCTGATCATCAGCAGCGAGATGCCCTTCTGGGAGACCAGCTGGTTGATGGTGCGCAGAATCTGCTCCTGGACGATCACGTCGAGGGCGGTGGTGGGCTCGTCGGCGATGATGATCTCCGGCTCACAGGCAAGGGCCATGGCGATCATGACGCGCTGCCGCTGCCCCCCGGACAGCTCGTGCGGGTAGGCCCGGGCCTTCTCGGCCGGCAGATCCACATCCGCCAGGAGCGACCGCAGCCGCCTCTCCCGTGCCTGCTGGGTCTTCCACGTATCCTTGACATGCAGTTCGAGGGCCTCGAGGATCTGCTCTCCGACCGTGCGTACCGGGTTCAGCGAGTGCATGGCCCCCTGGAACACGATGGAGGCCTCGGCCCAGCGCACCGCCCGCAGGCGTCCGAACGTCAGCTTCGAAACGTCTTCGTCACCGATACGAACCGAACCGCTCAGCTGTGCGGACTTTGGGAGGAGCCGCAGCACCGACATGGCCAGGGTGGATTTTCCGGAACCGGATTCACCGGCAACCCCCAGGGTGCCTCCGGCGGGGAGATCCAGGCTCACGTGGGAAACGGCATGGACATCACCCCGGCTGCTGCCGGGCGTGGCCGGGTAGGTGATGGAGACATCAGTAAAGGTGAGCGCGGGCATCAGCGACTCCTCAGTGTGGGGTTGGTGATGGTCTCGACCGCACGACCAACCAGGGTAAAGGCGAGCACGACAAAGAGGATGGCCAGCCCGGGGGCCAGAATGAACCACCAGTATCCGCTCGTCGCGGCAGAGACATCCATCGCATTCTTCAGGATGGTGCCCCAGGACTGTGACGAGGGATCCCCGAGACCGAGGAAGGCCAGGGTCGACTCCGAGATAATGGCAGAACCGACTGTCAGAGTGGTGTTGGCCAGGACCAGGGGCATAACAGCCGGGAAGATGTGCCGCCCGATAATGTGCCAATGGCCGGCACCCAGCGCACGGGCGCGCTCGATATACCCACGGGATTCAATGGTGAGCGTCTGGGCTCGAACGACTCGCGCAGTTCCCGCCCACGAGGTCACACCGATCGCGATGACGATGGTGAGCAGCCCGCGAGACAGCACACTCGACAACACAATGGCAAGGATCAGGCTCGGCAGCACCAGGAAGAAGTCGACGATCCGCATCAGCAGGCCGCCCACGAATCCGGTGAAATGTCCCGCGGCCATGCCGATCACTGTGCCGATGATCATCGACATCGCTGTCGCCGCAAAGCCGACGATCAGAGAGGATCGTGCACCCCAGACCATCCGGGCCCAGAGCTCACGCCCCTGCGCGTCCGTGCCGAGGAGATGCGCGAAGCTGGGTTGTGCGAATCGCGGCTGGTTCAGGACATGGGTGACATCGAGCATGCTCGCGGGGGCGAGCAGCGGAGCGAAGGCGGCGATCAGGATGATGACGATCAAGACGATGAGGCCCACCATGCCTCCGGGCTGGGCGCGGAAGTCGGCCCAGGTCTTCGCTGCGGAGGCCCGGCGGCGGCGCCAGGCGAGTTGGCTGGCGGTGGGGGCCTGGGATGTGGATGCGGTGGTGCTCATGCGCGCCTCACTCTCGGATCGAGCTGCCGGTAGATGAGGTCAGCGATGAGGTTCATGATGATGATGATGGCCGAGAACACCACGAAGGTGCCCTGCAGCAGTGGAAGATCCGGACCGCTCAGCGCTTCATAGGTGAGCTTGCCCAGGCCAGGCCAGGAGAACACGGTCTCGACTGTGACCGCACCGGAGATCAGCCCCCCAATGTGCATGAAGACGAGGGTGACCGTGGGCAGGAGGGCGTTGGGCACTGCGTGCTTGCGCCGCACCAGGTCTTCGCGGAGCCCCTTGGCGCGCGCGGTGGTGAGGTAGTCGGCGTTCATCTCTTCGAGCAGAGAGGCCCGCATGACCATCACGTATTGGGCGTAGACGACGGCAACCATCGTGGTCACTGGGAGTACCAGGTGACTGACGACATCCATCACCGTCCCAAACCAGGTGCTGTCTCCCCCGGGACTCACCATGCCACCGGTGGGGAACCACTGGAGGGTCCCGCCGAAGATCAGCAGCAGCAAGAGGCCCAGCCAGAAGGTCGGCACAGACCAGAACACCAGCGAGGTACCGCTGGTGATCTTGTCGAAGAGGGAACCGTGCCGCCACGCGGCCTTCTGTCCGAGCCAGAGCCCCAGGGCGATCGCGATCACGGCCGAGGTGCCGGTGAGGAGGATGGTGGGCCAGAAGTATTGACCGATCAGTGAGGACACCGACTGGTGATAGACGTAGCTTTCCCCGAACTGCCCGGTGAAGACGTTGACCAGATAGTTCCAGAATTGCACAATGAGCGGTTTGTCGAGCCCGTACTGGGCCCGGAGCTGTGCCATCTGTGCAGCGCTCATCTGGTGCTCGCGAGCCATGGTGGCAACCGGGTCACCTGGAAGAATTTTGAAGGCGAAAAAGCCCAGGATGATCACCATGACGAGGCTAATCAGTGCCCCGCCGGCCTTCTTCCCGGCGTACTTGAGCCAGGACGCACCAGCGCCGGGCTCATCGAAGTCTTCGGCTTCGTCTTGGAGCACACTCCCCACCGGGGAGATCACATCTGGCATTCCTGCACCTTCCATTCCGCAGTGGCAATGGGTCTGCCGCCGCCGGTTTGTTCCGGCGGCGGCAGACCTCACCACATTCCGCGGGTCGTTCGAACTACTCGATCTCGTCGCTCTTCCGACGGCGAGCGAAGAACACCCCGCCACCGATGAGGATGATCAGCACGATCACGCCGGCGCCGATCCAGAGACCGGTGGAGACGTTGGAGCTATTCGAGCTCCCGGCGACCGGCTTGGCGCTGAGGAAGCCCCAGTACCCGGCCTGGTTGGCGATGATGCCGTCCTTCTTCGGCTGGAGGCCGAATCCGGTGAAGCGATCGGAACGGTAGGCCTCGAGTGAGTTGGCGTACCAGAAGTCCACTGCAACGGCATCCTGGTAGTTCAGCTCGAGCATCTTCTGCACAGTGGCCTTGCGCTTCGTGTTGTTGAGCTCGGTGAGCTGCTCGTTGTAGAGCTTGTCGAAGTCAGGGTTGCAGTACCCATCCTGAGAGGTCCCGCCGGTGCCGTCACTGTCGGGCAGGCTGGCGCAGGTGTTGATGCCCAGCTGGTAGCTCGGGTCGGGGTTGACGCTCCACCCGGTGAAGTAGGTGTCGTAGTCGCCCTTGGTCACCTTGTCATTGATGGTGTCGGAATCGGAGGACTGCACATCGAGATTGATGCCGATGGCCTTCATCCAGGGCTTCAGGTATTCGGCCATGGCCTGCTCATCGGGATCATCCGAATTTGCAAACAGCCGGATCTTCAGCTGGGCGCCGTCCTTGTAGCGGTACCCATCCGAACCGACCTTCCAGCCGGCCTGGTCGAGCTTTGCCTTCGCTGCATCCGGATCGTACTTGACAAGCACCTTGCTCTTGTTCGAGAGATGCCACTCGGGGAATGAAGCCGGGATGAAGCTCGTAGCGAGCGTGCCCTGGTTGTCAATGACGTGCTTCATCAGGGACGGGATGTTGATCCCGAGGCGGATCGCCTGGCGCACCTGCTTATCTTGCAGGGCCGCCGCACCGGTGCCGTAGCGCTTCCCCGTAGATGTCTGCATTCCGGGGTTGATGGAGAGGGACATGTACCGACGTCCCTTCCCGGAGTGAACGGTGACACCCTTGACGCCCTTGAGTGCGTTGTACTGGGTCGGGGTGAGGCCGCTCACCAGGTCGACATCTCCGGATTTGAGGGCCTGGACCTCAGCGTCGGAGTTCGTGTAGTAGATGTACTGAATCTTCTTGATCTTCGGCTCGCCCTTCCAGAAATTCGGGTTGGACTTGAGCACAATCGATTGGTTGGCTTTGTAGCTCTGCAGGAGGAAGGGGCCGGAACCGACGACATTCTTCTCATTCTTGTAGTCGGCGGGCTTGGAGATCTTGCTCCAGATGTGCTCCGGGACCACCGGGATCTCGATGCCGGGGTTGGATGCCTGCGGAGACTTCAGGTTGATGACCACGGTGTTGTCATCGGGGGCCTTGACGCTGGCGAAGTTGGTCACCAGGTTGCCGTTGGCGGTGCCGAGCTGGGCGTTGTTCATCATCTGCTCGTAGGTGTACTGCACATCCTTGGCGGTGATGGCCTTGCCATCGGACCATTTCAGGCCGCTCTGCAGTTTGTACACCCACTGCTTGCCGCTCTCTTTGGTGGTCCAGCTGGCGGCGAGACCTTTGGTCGGGGAGCCATCGGTCTGGCTGTTCTGCACCAGGTACTCATACATGTACCGGATGAGGTTGGTCGGGAGCAGATAGATCGAGGTAAAGGGGTTGAACGAGTCGACGAATCCGCTGGTGGCGACGCGGAGCGTCGTGGAATCCGTGGCCTGTTCACTTGCGGCGTGCGCCGGGACCGCGGTACTTCCAAACGCGAGACCGAGCGAAACCGCAGCAGCGAGTGCCAGCGCGGTGATTCTGCGCAGCCCTCGTGACTGCGACAGTGTTCCGATGGGCATGTGTCGACTCCTTCTCCTGAGACGGGGAGCTGACTTCAAGGTCAGCGTCCTGCATTCGATCAAACTCACGGGATGGGACGAGGTCAAACCAGAACGGGGCCTAATGGCACTTATTAACAAGCTAGTAATATTGCGGCAATATAACTTCCACGATATTTTTCGTCTCTTTTGGGCAGAAACATGGGGTTTTTCCGACCCAATGGCCCTCTCAACTCGTTTCTGTCTTTTTTGTCTGCTGTAACCCGTGCCGGATAGAGTCGGAGGCCGAGCGTCCGCCACACGCTGGATGCAGAGATGAGGTCTGCCATGTCATCCACCGCCGTTCCCAAGGTCGCCGTCGTGGTCAATTCGCCCACGAGCGGCCCGCGCCGTCTGGGCGCCTGGCTGGAGGCGTCCGGGATCGAGCCGGTCACACTCCTCGGCTCCGAGGGGCTCCCCGCGACGCTCGAAGGCTACAGCGGGCTGGTCATGCTCGGCGGAGGATTCATGCCCGACGACGATGCCCGAGCGCCCTGGCTCCCGCAGGAGCGGGAGCTCGCCTCCCAGGCGATCCGAGACGACCTCCCCACGCTCGGGGTCTGCCTGGGCGGCCAGCTGCTGGCCCAGGTGGGCGGCGGCGAGGTCCGGGCCTCCTTCGGGGCCCCCGAGCATGGCGTCACCCCCATCACTCCGACCCCCGAGGGGACTGCGGATGCGGTCATCGGAGCCCTCGCCCCCGTGGCACCGCTGGTCGAGAACCATCAGGATCGCATCACGCGCCTCCCGGAGGACGCCGTGCTGCTGGCCACCAGCGAGCGCTGTGAATTGCAGGCTTTCCGTCTGGGCGCCCACGTCCGGGGGCTCCAGTTCCACCCGGAGGTGCCCGCCGAGGCTCTCCGCACCTGGGATGAGGCGGCCCTGGCCGCCGACGGCTTCGACAAGGATGCCATGGTGACCGAGGCACTGGCCCATCACGAGGAGAACGAGCGGCGCAGCCGGGCCCTCGTCGAGGCCTTCGCCGCCGAGGTGCTGGATCGGGCGGCCCGCGATGCTGCCTGAGCGCGAGGCCCTCCTGCGTGCGGCCGCCGAGGTCGCGCGGCAGGCCGCAGCACCCTCCCCCGCACACCCCGCCCCCTCGATTTCGGTCGCGCTGTTTGACACTCAGGGGCTCCTCGCCCTCGAGACCTCGGGCAGTCCGGAACGAACCGGGGTCGCACCCGACGCGGCGACGGTGTACCGCATCGCCTCCATGTCGAAGAGTTTCCTGGCGGCGGCGGCGCTCCGCGCCGAGGAGGAGGGGCTGTTCGATTTGGACGCCCCGCTCTCGGAGGTGCTCCCCTACGTCTCGGCCGTGCGCTGGCAGGGCCGGCCCCAGCCGATCACCGCACGCATGCTCCTGTCCAACCGATCGGGGCTCCCGGAGGACAATGCCTGGGGAGACCGGCATCTGGGCATCTCGGTGCCCGAATTCGAGCAGATCGTCGCAGCGGGCCTGCGGGCCACCTTCCCGGCCGACACGGTCTACCAGTACTCCAATGTGGGGTTCACCCTCGTGGGGCGCGCCCTCGAGCGCACCACACACATGCCGATTGAGGAATATGTGCGCAGCCGCCTCCTCGAACCTCTCGGCCTGGGAGACACGGCCTACGACCGGAGGGAGCTCCCGGGCCGGTCTGTCGCACCCGGCTGGCGCAGCTTCGACAGCGGCCGCAGCTGGGTCCCGGAGCCCTTCCTCGAGCCCGGCGCCCTGGGCTGCATCGGGGGCCTCTTCAGCACCGCCGGGGATGTGGCGACCTGGGCGCGCTTCCTGGTCGCGGCCTTCCCCTCGGCTGCAAGTCGGCTGTCTCCGGAGGAGCTGGACCGCTTCGACCGGGTGCTCTCCCCCGCGTCGAGACGCGCCATGCAGGTGGGCCGCACCCCGATCCACACGCTCTCGGGGGCCCGGGCCGGGGCCCTCGTCTCGTCGGCCTACGCGCTGGGCCTGGAGTCCGACATCCACCGCGATCTGGGCGCATTCGCCGGACACAGCGGCGGCCTACCCGGGTTCTCCTCCCACATGCGCTGGCACCTGGCCACCGGCATCGGCGCGGTCGTCTTCGCAAACACCGACAACTTCCCGGCCCGCGAGGTCGCCACAGAGGCGCTCGAACGGTTCCTGAGCGAGGCCGGCGCCCCGGCCGCCGAGGTCCCGCTCTGGCCGGAGACGGTCGCCGCCATCCGGGAGGTGGATGCGGCCATCCGCTCCGCTCGATCCCTCGCCGAGGTGGCGGATCGGTTCGCCCCCAACGTGTTTCAGGACCGCCCTCTCAAGGGGCGGGATCGTGCCGCGGCGCAGCTGCTGAAGGATCTCGGCGGCGTCCAGCCGGCGCTGCCGAACGTCGAAGCGCGCCTGCTGGCGGCCCCGACTCCGGCGGAGGCCTCCTGGCGCATCCCCTGTGCCCGCGGCGACGCGATCGTGGGGATCCGCCTGATGGGAGTCGAACCCCCGCTCGTGGAGGGCTTCTGGATCGGGCGGGGCGACCGGACGGGCACCCGACTCATCACGGATACCCCGAAAGTCACCGACGGCTATCTGCCGGTGGTTTCGGCCGGTCCCGGAGTACCGCGGTAGCCGCGAGCGATGCGAGTGCCTGCTGCTCCCAATCGTGCGCCAGACGGGAGGCGCCGGGCTGCGCCATCCCCCGCAGCCACGTTCGTGCGGTGCCGGGTACGGTCTGCACCCGCAGGGTCGCGACCCCCATCGAGCGAGACAGGGGCCCTGAGGACAGGCTGACGCTCTGGACCCGAAGGGCCGGGATGAGGCTCAGGCTGCGCCAGAGCGTCCCGCGCCGCAGCAGCAGGGTCGATGAGCCGTCGCCGAACGCCCGTCCGTCCTCCGTCTCCGGAAGGATCCGGCAGCCGTTCCGCCGCGGGCTGACCACCCCCAGCAGCAGCACCCGGCGGGGGCTGCGGGAATAGCCGCTGCCTGCCGCGTCGGAGGGATCCGCCGCATCCACGACACCGGGGATGAGGGCCGAGACGACCCGGGAGGCCTCCGCCGCCGTGCCGACGGCCAGCAGGGTGCTGCTGGCGGCGCGCGCAGTGTCTCCGTCGGAGCTCCCGGCCACGTTTGCCCGGAGCCTCCACCATCCGAGGGGCCGCCACAGCAGTGGCTGGCACAGCTCAAGCGCGTGGATGCGCCCCGCCGGCACGGTGGTGCTCATCCGGGACAGCACGCCCCGCCGCAATCGCAGGGAGTCCCCTCCGGTGAGGAGTCCGTCCGGCGCTGGGACCCCTCCCACGGCGGAGGGGTGGGCATGGTCACGGTCCCGCAGGATGTCGAGCTCGAGGCTGCCGTGGGCAAAGAAACGGCTGCCGAGACCCCAGAGGAAGGGGAGGCCCCAGGCCAGGCAGATACCGCCCAGTGCGGGACGCCCCAGTGCGAGCGCCACCGCGCCGACCGCGAGAATCGCGAGCGAGAGGAGTCCCATCGGGCTGAGGAGCATTCCCAGGAGCAGCCGTCCGTTCGGCTGGTGCAGCAGGTTCTCCCCCCGATCTTCTGCCACCGGCACCGCCGTGCCCTGGGGTGCGCCGGCGGGGCCCTCCTGCCAGGGGGCAGGGGCCTCCCGGGCGAGCCGTGCGAGCCCGAGCAGGTGGGCTTGGAGCGCGGCGGCCGCGTCCAGCCGGAGGTAGGCGATGGTGAGACCTCCGGAGGCGTGGGCGGTGCCGACCACGACGCGCGCGAGCCCGAAGATGCGCCCCAGGAAGGGGCGGTCGAGGTCCACGCGCTGGATGCGGTCGTAGCGGGTGGATCGGTGGGTGCGGAACACGATCCCGCCGCGCACCTCGACGGTGTCGGCACCCGTCCGGTAGGCGCTGAGCCGCCAGGCCAGCCACATCCACCCGAGCAGCACGAGAATCACGACTGTGGCCGACCCGGCCACCCACAGGGCATGCACCGGGTTCTGCAGCCATCCCCAGGCTCGGGCCGAGTCGCCGGGGCCGCCTCCAGTGACGACCCCGACGAGATCGTCCCGGACCTGGTTGAAGAGGATCCCGAGGACGACGAGAACGCTGATCCCGCCCCGCAGCAGCGGGGTGGCGGGGTGAAGCCGGGTCCAGGTTCCGGGCCGGGGTGCCTCGACCGGGTTCGCACGTTCCCCGGCGGGTGTTGTCGGAGTCACAGCCCAGCTCGGCGCGATTCGGCGAGCTCGATGAGCCGGTCCCGCAGGGAGGCGGCCTCCGCGTCGCCGAGGCCGGGCATCTTCGCGTCGGTCCCGGCCGAGGCCGTGACCAGTCGGAGGGCGCTCACCCCGGCCATCCGGTCGAGCGGCCCCTTGGTGAGCTCGGCGAGTTGGAGTCGCCCGAAGGGCACCGCCACCTGGCGGCGGAACCAGAGGCCGCGGCGGAACACCACGTCGTCCTCGCGCAGCAGATACCCCATGGCCCGCACACGGCGCGGCTCGGTGACCGTCAGGCACGCTCCCCAGATCAGGGTGATCGCGGGGAAGGCCACGAGCACCCAGTTCCGGGGGCTCGCGTGGGCCGCCAGCAGGGCCACGACGGTTCCCACGGCGACGATCAGCACCCAGACGACAGCCACGACGAGCGTGCGCATCACCAGGTATCGGGGGCTGTTCCCGCGCCACTCCGCAGGGGGCGTCTCGACGCAGCGTGGGCCGGGGGCCGACTGCGCAGTACTCATGGAATCAGGGTACACGGAGCTCGCCCGCCCCCGCCGCTCGGGCCGCACCGGCCGGCGGGAATCGAACCCGACGGCCGCCCCGGGGCGCCAATCGCCGCACCTCAGGCGGTCGGGCGCTCTGCGGTGACGGCTTCGACGGCGTCCTTGATTCCCGTCCAGCGCTCCGGATGCGCTCGGTACCAGTGCACCGTGTCGCGCAGCCCGGCCACGAGGTCCGGGTGGGCGGGCCGCCAGCCGAGGGCCCGGGTTGCGGTCGCATCCACGGCGTAGCGCCGGTCGTGGCCGGGGCGATCGGCCACCAGCCGCACCCGGCCTGCATCGGCGCCGAGGAGGTCCAGGAGCAGCCCGAGGACGGCCCGGTTGGAGTATTCCCGTCCGGTGCCGATCAGGTAGACGCCGCCGGGGGTACCGCGCTCCAGCACCCGGAGGACCGCGTCGGCGTGGTCATCGGCGTGCACCCATCCGCGGATGTTGAGCCCGGTTCCGTACAGCTCGGCGGGGCGCCCGGTGAGGAGGTTCGTGATCTGCCGGGGGATGAATTTTTCGGGGTGCTGCCGCGGGCCGTATCCGTTCACGCTGTGGGTCACGGTGGCCTGCAGGCCGTAGGTGCGGGCCCAGGCCCGGACGAGGTGGTCGGCGGCCGCCTTGCTGGCCGAATAGGGGCTGGAGGGGCGGAAGGGACTCCCGGGTTCGAACCGTTCGTCTCCGTCGAGGGGGAGGTCCCCGTACACCTCGTCGGTCGAGACCTGGTGGAAGCGGATGCGGTGGCGGCGCGCCGCCTCGAGGAGCACCAGGGTGCCGCGCACGTTGGTGCTCTCGAACACGCCCGGGTCGGAGATCGATCGATCGTTGTGGCTCTCGGCGGCAAAATTGACGCTCACCTCGGACTCACGGGTCAAGGCATCCACAAGATCGGGGTCTCGGATGTCCCCGTGCACGACGCGCAGACGGGGGCTGTGGGGGAGATTGCGCGGGTCGGCCGCGTAGGTGAACGCGTCGAGCACGGTGAGGATCGCGTGGGGCCTGGTCTCGAGCACCCGGTGCACAAAGGCGGAGCCCAGGAACCCGGCGCCCCCAGCGACCAGTATTCTCATGCGACCATGGTAGGGGGCGGATTACCCTATGCTGTGTTGCCGGACCGCGGGGCACCGCGGGGAGATGGGCATGGAGGTCCGTATATGAGTGTGAACCCGGCCTGGGCGGGCATGACCCGTCCGGGGCATAGCCGCGGGCTGTTGGATGTGTGGAGCCGCCGGTATCTTCTGCGCCTGCTGGTGCGCAAGGACATGCAGGTGCGCTATCGCGGTTCGGTGCTCGGCTGGGCGTGGTCGTATGTGAAGCCTGCGTTCCAGTTCTTGGTCTACTTCATCGCTATGGGCGTGTTCCTGGGCTTGAACAAGTCGCTCCCGAACTATCCGGTGTACTTGTTCAGCGGGCTGGTGATCATGAACTATTTCAATGAGGCGTTCATGAATAGCACCCGGTCGGTCATCGATAACACGGCACTGGTGAAGAAGATCTATCTGCCCCGGGAGCTGTTCCCGGTGTCTTCGGTCATCATCGCCTTTGTGAACTTTTTCCCGCAGTTGGTGGTGCTGATGGCTGCCGCCATCCTGGTGGGGTACCACCCCACGGTGCTCCAGGTGGGGTTCATTCTCCTGAGCATCCTGATCATTACGATCCTGGCAATGGGACTGGGGCTGATTTTCGGCGCTATCAATGTGAGTCTGCGGGATTCGCAGAACATCGTCGAGCTCATCATGATGTTCACGACCTGGCTCTCCCCGGTGCTGTACAACGCGGCACTGGTCGATCATGTGTTCCCGGGGTGGGCGCTGATCCTGTACAACCTGAACCCGATCACCGGGGCGGTGGGGCTCATCCACCTGGGGGCGTGGGCCCCCACGACGTCACAGGACCCGGCCACGATGGCCCTGGTGGGTCCCCATATTTTGATCTACGGCCTGGCGGCCCTGGTGACCTCTCTCGTCATCCTGCTGCTCGGTGAACTCGTGTTCCGGAAGCTGGAGAAGAACTTTGCCCAAGATCTCTGACGCCGCAACCGTGCAGGCGGCCTCGCGCCCCGCGATTGTGCTCGACCACGTCCACAAGGATTTTCATCTGCGCCACACGCACTCCATGAAGGAGACCTTTGTGGCCTGGCTCAAGAAGAAGCCGATCGCCGACGACTTCACGGCCATCGAGGATCTCTCACTGACGATTGAGGAGGGCGAGTCGGTGGCGTTGCTGGGGCTCAACGGCTCGGGCAAATCCACCACTCTCAAGCTGGTGTCGGGGGTGTTGCAGCCGACCAGCGGCACCGTGCTGACCCGCGGCCGAGTGGCCGGGCTCATCGAGGTCGGCGCCGGATTCCACCCCGATCTGTCGGGCCGGGAAAATGTGTTTCTGAACGCGGCCATTCTGGGCATGACGCGAGAGGAGACGGAGGCGAAGTTCGACGACATCGTCGCCTTCAGCGAGATCGGCCGGTTCATCGATACCGAGGTCAAGTTCTACTCCTCGGGCATGTTCGTGCGCCTCGCTTTCGCCGTGGCCATCCACACCCAGATGGATATTCTGCTGGTGGATGAGGTCCTCGCGGTCGGGGATGAACCGTTCCAGAAGAAGTGTCTGCAGAAGATCCGGGACTTCCACGACTCGGGGAAGACCGTGGTGGTGGTGACCCACGATCTGGGAGCGGCGCAACGTGTCTGCGAGCGCGGCGTGCTGCTCGACCACGGCCGCGTCATCCTCGACGGGACTTCGAAGCAGGCGGTGGAGCGCCTTCGGGCCGGCGAGTAGCGGATTACCGCTCCCGCTGTGACCGCTGCCGGCGCTGTACCGCGTTGTAGGTATTGGTGAGGGCCTCGCGGGTGCGCTCGGGGTGCAGGGCCGCGACTCCCATGAAGAGCACATCGACCACGATGAATTGGGCCATGCGACTCGACATGGCCCCATACCGGAAGCGCGTCTCTTTCGAGACGGTGGTGAGCACGGCGGAGGCGGCGGCCGCAATCGAGGCGTCGGGGAAATTCGTGACCGCGACGGTGAACGCGCCCTGCCGATGGGCCGCCTCGAGGGATTGGATGGTCTCTTCGGTCTCGCCGGAGTGGGAGAAGCCGATGGCGACCGCCTCGGGGGGCAGAGTTGCGGCGCTCATGAGTGCGAGGTGCCCGTCGCTCCAGGCGTTTGCCTGGCAGCCGATC
This sequence comes from Microbacteriaceae bacterium, assembly GCA_022487185.1. Taxonomy (GTDB): domain Bacteria; phylum Actinomycetota; class Actinomycetes; order Actinomycetales; family Microbacteriaceae; genus JAKVJE01. Next base: position 873 of record JAKVJE010000035.1, on the reverse strand, counting down.
CGGCTGATCTTCTGCTGCAGGTCCTGGGCGGCGAGCGCGCTGGAGGCCTGCCCGTACACGTCGATTCGCGGGGCCCGGTCGATGGCGTGCACCACGCGGGAGACGGTGTCGAGGTCGAGCATGCCGACCGTGTCTTCGAGGGTTCGCGCCTCCTCGTAGGCGAGCTTGCGGTACACCTGCTCTGCGGGCTCGCTGAGGTCGATGTCTCCGTTGGAGACGCCGAAATCGATGCGGCGCCCCCGGTCGCTGACCGCCGCGACGGTGAGCGCCTGCCGGAAGCTGCGGTATCCGTCGAAACCAGCCTGTTTGCACAGCCGGGTGACCGTGGTGGCCGAGGTGCGCCCCCTGCTGGCGAGCTGTCCGATGGTGAGTTGCGACACGCCCATGGGATCCTGCAGGGCAAGTTCCGCAACTCGCACTTCACTGGGCCGAAGCACCGCGGTGAGCTGCTTCAGGCGAACGAGAATGTCTTCGGTCACCGGGATCTCTTTTCTGTGAAGGTACTGAACAGAGTACCGTCCAGCAGTGACACGTTTCGCAGAGAGATTGGGCGTTATTTACATCCTAGAAATAATTTTTGTTAGAAATTTACCCTACAGTATCTGTGTATCCCTTGGGGAGCATCCCCAAGCGTCTCTCTTCCCACAGGAGGCCAAGCAATGAAGCATCGTCATCTGCGCACCCCGCTTCTCGCGGCTGGTGCGTTATTTGTCGCGACATCTCTGGCTCTCGCCGGTTGCTCGTCATCGAGCAGCTCCGCGTCCAGCAGCCCGTCCAACAAGCAGTTCGTGTTCGGCATCACCGCCGACCCCACACAGATGGTCCCCTGGACGGCAACCTCCGCCCAGTCCATCCAGGTACTCTCCCAGATCT